>CALKYM010000329.1 GCA_938003525.1 uncultured Planctomycetales bacterium
GGGAATGAACGCTAGCCGGCGGCGGTGCGGAGCTGCGAGATGAGTTCGTCGATGCGTGCTTGCACGGTCGCGGGAACATAGCGGACGCTGCCGGCGCTGAGCGGTTCCAAGAGCGCGATGCCCTGGAGTGAAAGCTTGCGGCGGGTTTCCGCAGGTGCCGAGCTGTCGCGAGCCTGCTCCGCGTAGGCGCTCGCCAGCAGGTAGCGCCAGTACCACGTCAGATCGAGGCGCTGTTCGAGTTTCAGAGCCCGTTCGAAGTAGTCGCGAATCCGGGCTGTGGTTTGACGGGTGGGATCGAGGCGATGTTCGCGCGTGGCGTGCATGCCGCGGGCGGCCCAAGCATCAGCTTCGAGAAAAGTTTCTTGGGCTTCGGCGGCCAACTCGACGGCGCGGGCTGCCGTGGCGTCGCACAGCGCGCGATGGGCCGGCCACAGCGACGGGCTGGCCGAGATGAGCTTGCTAGCACCGATCAGCAAACGAATGTGTTCGCTTGTCGCGTCGGCGAGTTCCTCCGGCAGGGCCGTCTGGAATTCCGCCAGCGCCTGACGATCATCACCGGATTCGGTGGCACATGCGGCGAGGAATCGCACGACGCGCTCGCGCGTCGCCGGGTCGAGCGGCTGCTCGCGGTCGGCCAGTACGCGCGCCCTTTCGCGGGCCGCATCCAATTGAGCGCTGACTTCTTCGCCCGGCCGTCGCTGGCGTTTCAAGTAGCGGGCATGGGCGAGCGCGATCTGTGCCCAATCGAGATGGTGCGTGACGCCGTCGGTCGTGTTGATGTCGGTCAGTTCGATGGCCTGCGCATGTCGTGCTTCGGCCTCGTCGTAGTTGCTTTGCAAGACGTGAATCTTGGCCTGCCAGGATAAGGCCTCGGCCGTGGCGCGATCGTCGAGTTGGCCGCTGTCGATGGCCCGCTGCAGATCGCGCAGGCCGCGGCGCGCTTCGTCATCGGCCGAACGTCCGCAGCCATCGAATTGTGAAAACACCGAGAGCAACTTGTAGCGGCAGCGACCGGTGTTCAACAGCGAGCTGGCCGCCGGCAAGCCGGCACTGTCGGCGGCGAGCGTCGCCTGTTCGAAGGCCGTGATCGCGGGGCAGTAGTGCTCGTACTCGCCCAACAACCAGCCGAAGTCCTCTTCGGCATTGCCGAGCGCCTGGTAGGCGTATTCAGGATGGGGCCGCGGCTCGATCGTGGTGGCCTGCGTCGACCACTGTTTGGCCCGCCCGAGATAGTCGCGCTGCGACTGGCGATCGTCGGCCGTATAGTTGGCCAGCGCGACGTTTGCTGTGCTGGCGCCGATCAAACAGTTGGCCAGATCGTCGCCGCGCAACTGGTCAAGCGTGACCGCGCGCTCGTAGTCGCCCAGAGCGAGTCTCAACAATCGATTACGCTCGGCGCGGTCACCTTCCGCCCCAGCGCGACGCGAGGCGACGAAGTTGGCCCGGCCGCGGAGGAAGAGCGCCACGGCATGATCGAACTCTCCTTCGTCGACGCGGCTCTCACCCAACACGGGAGCGAGGTCTTCTCTGCGAACCGCCTCGAGGTCGGCGCTGAGATCGTCGGACTCGCGACCGGGACGATCGAGCCGTACCAATCCGCGCCGCAGACGATAGTCGTCGTTGTTGGGATCGAACTGGACCGCAGCATCGTACGCTTCGAATGCCGTTTGCTTCGGGTCCTCGAACATGCGGCTGGTTTCTGGTTCGACAAGCACCAGCTGGGCCTTCGCAGCCCACAGCCTGGCCAGCGCCGCGCGGGCAGTGGTATCGTCGGCGGCCGGTTCCAGGGGCGGATCGTCGTCGAGCGCGGGAGCGAGAATCCTGCGATACGTGGCCGCGCGAAGGTATTCCGGCCGCGCCGCCACGCGCTCCAGCGCGGCGGCGTAGTCCAGCAAGGCCGCGCTGGGATCGGTTGCCCGCAACGCACCGGCGCGGACGAGTCGCAGCTCGGCGCCGTCGACACCAGCGTCGATCAACGCGGTCGTCAGTTTCGTAGCCAGCTCGCCCTGTGGCTCCTCCTTGTAGGCTGCCGCGGCGGCGAGATTCAAGAGCAACACGGGCGCAGGTTCGCCGCCAACCTGCGTGAACAGTTCGCGGCTCAGCATCAACCAGGGGAAGATCGTAGCGGCGGTCGAAGCCACGCGGGGTGGATCGGAGAGGACATCGAGTGTCGACGGCTGGGCGTCATCCCAACCCGAGGCGTCGGTCGAGGCTGCCAACAACACTCCGGCAGCGCGGGCCGCTCGATAGGGTTTGTCGAGCAAGGGCGAGTACGCGTCGAGGCTGTAAAGCTCGTGGACTTGCCGCGCGACGGATGCGTCCGGGGGCGAACCCGTCGGGCGCACCGACGCCAGAATGCTGACATAGTTCCAGTAGCTGCGCAAGGAGTCGTCGTCGACCCAACGAATCGCGCGATCGAGCAACTGCGAAGCCTGCCGGCGACTCTCGCCCGGAGCGTTGCCCGCCAGCGAAGCCTCGAAGAGGCACTCAGCGCGACACGTGGTAATGAACGCCAATTCGGCCTCGGCGCTTGCGCCCTGTAGTTCATCGGCCACTGCCTGGCATTGCGCGGCCAGTTCGAGCCAGTTCGGCGGTTCATCGGACGATGCTGCGATATGAATCTCCGCGGCCCTCAGCCCGGCGTACGCACGATCCAGCTCGCCACCCAGGGCGGGACGGCTTGCGCGGACGCTGGCGACGAATTCGGCCGTGGCCACCAAGCCGTCCGGCGTCGCGTCTTGCTGCGCGCGGGCGACCAGTGCATCGACCAGTTTCAACAGTGCCTGTTCCGGGAGTTCCGCCAAGTTGTTCGGAGCGGTTTCCAGCGATTGCAATGCCTGGCCGATTTCTTCCCAAGAGGCCTCGATGTCGCGAACGACGAGCGATGCGCCGAGCGGACCGAACTCAGCTTCCAGCGCACGACGCGGGCCGGCTGCCACGAGTTCGATGAGCGCGCGGGCGCGCTCGAACTGCTGACGATCGGCGTCCGTCACCGAGTCGCCTGCCCAAAGGTCGGCGATCAACCGCCGCGTCAGTTGCGACACCGTCTCATCGATCTGGCGCATTTCGCGACGATAGATGCTGGCCGCGTCGATATCCTCCTGATAGGCGAGCAGCGGTTCAATCGCCGCCACGGCTGGCAACGCGCTCTGTGATTCATCGGCCAAGGCGACGACTTCCGCACTGCTGAGTACACTGAGCAAGCGATACAAACCACGATCGGCCGCGGTTGCGAGGGCGTCGACATCAACCTCGGCGAGCGATTGTGTGGCCGCCTCATCGTCGCCTGCGGCGGCCCGCAAGCGGGCATCGAGCAGTTGCAAGCGAGCGGCCAGCTCCGCGTTGCTCGACAAGGAGGCCGCCAGTTCGGCCGCTTGGCTTGCCTGATCTTCGGCTTCTTCGAGCCGCGCTTGATCGACCAGGCCGTGGGCCTCCGCGATCAACTGGCCGACGCGTTCGGGGGCTGTGGCCATCGAAGCAAAGTTCGGGACCCGTTCGGCGAGTGAAGCGGCAAGGGCCTCGACGGCCGGATCTTCCGCAAAGCGGCCTTGCAGCCAGTAGAACGCGGTGGCCGCCTCACGAATTTGATTTGCGCTGAGGCGCTCGTCGATGAATCGCGACGCTGCTTCGATCAACGTCGTCTGCAAACCGGCAAACCGCGGATGGTCGGCGAATTGATCGAGTAGTGCCAGCCGCACGCTCTCGGCATCATCGAATCGCCCGGCTTCGGCTGACGAGACAATGGACTGGCCGGCGCTGTCGAACAGCTCGTTGACTACCGCTTCGCGCGTCGAACCCGAACCGGCCGCATCGGCCAGTGCGCGGCAATTGGCGGCGGCATCGTTCCAAGCCCCGGCGGCGAGTTGCGCGCGATAGTTGTCGAGCAGCCGGTCGCGCAGCGCGCGGATGGCGGCCTGTCCCGGTTCGAGCGGCACGAGCTGACCGTAAAGCTGGCAGGCAGCCGCGTAGTCGCCCGCGTCGAGCAGGTCAGCGGCGCGGCGCGTGCCGTCATCGGAAACAAGTTCGTCGAGCGGCTCAACCAGCGAGTCTTGCGCAAAGTTTGTCTGCAGCGCTAACACGGCTTGCACTGCTTCGCCCAGCGCCCCTTGGGCAACAGAGGTCCGGACGGTCTCGTCGCCGCGCCGCACGATCAAGCCTCCGATGAAGCGAACCGAGTTTTCGAGCGCTGCCAACTCGCTCATCTCCGGCGCGTGTTGCCGCAATCCGGCGGCCAACTGATCCAGCGCGCCGTACCAGTCCGCCACCCGACGCAGCGTGGTAGCCGTCACTGGGGGCTCATCCAGCAGTTCTTGCGCGCGCGTTGCGCCACGCTTCAGCACCTGACGCGATCGGTCGACCACCGAGACCTCGCGAGGAAAGACTGCCACGAGCTGCGCCTGAATGGACGCGGCTTCAGCGTAGCGCTCCCGGGTCATGGCTTGATCAGAGGCTTGCAGCCCCGCCGTGCGGAGTTCACCGCCCACTTGCTCTTGGGCCCGCGCAGGGGCGATTTCAAAGGCTTGCAAGTACGGATCGAGGGCTGCGAGGAATCCTTCTTTTTCCAGCGTGCGCTGAGTGTCACTGATCGCTGCTGCGACGACCTTTTGTTCCAGTCGGCCGCGGCTGACGAAGCGGCTGGTGAGCGCGCCGACGGCCTGAACCAACTGATCGGCTTCGACGTATTGCCGTTCGGCGATCAGCCGGTCGACCTGCCGCTCGAAACGCGCCGCGCCGCGCTGTGCGATCCAGCCCGCAGCAAACAGCACGCCGAGCAAGAAAACAGCGGCGCCCGTTGTGTAACGATTGACCCAGCGGCGCTGCCGCCCGGTCGCGATCTCCGGACTGAGCGGTTCGACGGCCGTTTGACTGACTGCCGTGCGATCGGTATCTCCCGCGATCGTCGCGTTGCGAACCGTGTCGTCGCCGCGCGGCTCGACGTAGATTTCCGTGCGGCTGTCGGCCGGGTCGAAAGAGAAATCGCTGCCGGGCGTCGTGCCGACTTGTGTCCCGCCGGCCACTTCACCGACGTGCGTCGCCGCCGCGCGATCCCGTTGCCGCGCTTCAGCGATGGCGGCGACGAATTCTCCACACGTTGCAAAACGACGCTCGGGTACGACGTTGGTCGCGCGGCCCACCACTTCGGCTTCGGCTGGTGTCAGGTCGTCGAGTCGCAGCAGGCCCTTGCGCTTCTTGACCGCCAAGCTCTCGGTCGAGGCGGCGGCGTCGAATGGAGAGTTTCCCGTGCGTAGTTGCACGTACGTGATGGCCAGCGAGTATTGATCGCTGAGCGGAGTGAGCACGCCGTCGCTCAACTCCGGAGCGGCGAAAGGTTGTTCGGCCGTGGAGCCCAGGCGGCTGGTGAGCTGCCCGTCGTCGGGCACGAAGCGCGTGAGCCCGAAGTAGGAGAGCTTCGCGCCCTGTGGGGTGAGCAGCACGGTGGTCGGACGGAGATTGCAGTGCGCGAGACGAACGCCCTGGGGCGCGATCTGCGGATCGGGGCTTTGCAGGGCGTCGAGCGCTTCGGCCAGTGCCCGCAGGTGGTCGAGCAATTCCCCGTCGGGAATGCCGGGGCCCGTTGTGCGGCGACATTCTTCCAGCCGCTGCAGTAGGTTCTTGGGCGCCAGCTCGGTGGCGACGGCCAGTGTTGCGGCGCGCCCCTCGGTGACGGCCTCGGGGTGTTGTTTCTCGGGAATCAACTGATGGCCGGAATCCAACAACCAAACGGCGCGGAGGGGCGTCCAACGGGGATGCCGCAGCCTCTGCACGAGTGCGAGCGCGTCGAGATCAATCGTCACGCCCTGACCGGCCACGTCGCGCAGCAGGATGGCGCAACTGGCGCCTTCGGAATCGGTGGCCTGCCACATGTCGACGCCGCCACCTCCCCAAATGCGTCGCACCAGCTCGTAGCCCGGCGGAAACTTCATGCCGGCTGTGGCCAACGCAACGGGGTGCGAAGGCATGCTGTGCGCAGCGCCCTCATACGCGCGGCGCAGCGCACGCGCCAGATCGAGCGTCTTCTCATACCGCGCTTCAGGATCGAGTGCGGTGGCGCGGCGCAGCACGGCTTGTTCGTCTTCGGGCACGGCCGAAAGATCGAGCAGGCCGGCCGTGTGCGCCCGCATGATTTGCAACTCGGTGGCGTTTTCCGAATCGTGAAACGGCAGCTTGCCGGTGCGGGCGTGATAGTACGTGAGCGCCAGAGAGTATTGATCGGTACTCTTGCTGGGGCGCTTGTCGAACAACTCCGGTGCGGCCCAGTAAAGGGACAAGCCACCCTGCTGCGTCATTTGCCGGTTGCCCAACTTGCGGGCAATGCCGAAATCGCAAACCTGCGCCGTGTCGCCGACGATGAGAATGTTCTGCGGCTTGATGTCGCAGTGCTGAATGGCTTGCGGACCTTCGCCCAGGTCGTGGCGAGGGCTGTTCAAGTGGTCGATTGCCCGGGCGGAGGCCTCCATGTACTCGAAGAGCTCTTCGGGCGGGACGCCCTGCTGGCCTTCGGCACGACATTCGTTGAGTCGGTCGGCCAGCGTCTTCTCGCCCAGCCCCATGGCGATGACCAGCTCAGCGGGGCGCTCGCTGAGATCTTCGGGCGCCAGCAGCGTCTCGTCGGTGGGAGCGGCCGAGCGTTTCGTCTCGCTGATCTGTTTGAGATCGACCTGCTCGGGTTCGATCAGCCCGCCTTCGGTGTCGCGGGCCCAGAGGGCGAAGATCGTGCAGAGGTTCGGGTGGCGGATCGTCTTGACCAGTTCGAGCGATTTGACCTCGCGGATGCCGTGGTCGCCATCGAGCTGAATGAACTTGAGCGCGACTTCGGTGCCACCGGGGGCGGTGGCTTGCCACACTTCGCCGAAGGCACCGGCACCAAGACGCTTCAGCAGGCGGTAGCCCGGTACAGGTTCGTCGCCAATCTCGTGCGTGATCGCCATGCCGCAACTTGGGGAGATCCGATGGCCACGAGTCCGGCGTCCGCGCGGCCCAGCAAGAAACCCTTCT
The DNA here is from genome assembly GCA_938003525.1 of uncultured Planctomycetales bacterium. Lineage (GTDB taxonomy): Bacteria > Planctomycetota > Planctomycetia > Pirellulales > JAEUIK01 > CALKYM01. The sequence continues at coordinate 6,997 of CALKYM010000329.1, forward strand.
CGCAAGACTTCTGCCGCGCGGCGGCCCGGGGCGCATGACCTTTTATTCTAGGCGACGCGCAGGGGGCGCCGCAAAAGTGCTGGCGGCGCGAAACATCGGATGAAGCGATTGGCGGCGTTGCGGCTGCCGGCCTGCGCCGCTTAGCTGGAATCGGCTGCCTGCGACTCGCCAACCGTCTCAGCAGCCACATCGGCTTCGACGTCTAGCGGCAAGTCGACCGCCTGCCCGCTGGCGGCGCTGCGTGCGACGGCTTCAGTGAACTCCATATAGCGGACGCCCTGCTCGAAATCGGTGCGTTCGACGTTAGCGCGGCCGCGGATGGCGTCGACGAACTCGGCTTCCACGCGCCAACCGCCCTGCTCGCCTGGCGCGACGTCGATCTGGGCCAACTCCGCATCATCTCGCCGCGCTCCCGTCAAGCGATCGTCGGGCGCCAGCTCGTATTTCAGTGTGCCCTCGCTGCCGTAGAGGTGCACCTGGTGGCCCGGGCCAAACCGCGTTACGCCGCTGATGTGAAACAAGCCACGGGCACCGCCTTCGTGCACCGTAGCGATCTGCACGCTGTCGGGCGTGCCGACGCGGCGCTCGACGCCGGTGGCGGGATCGAGCCGGTGCGGCACGCAGGCATGCGCTTGGGCCAAGACGCGCACCGCTTCCGGAACCCAGCGGACGAGCGTTTCGTAGACGATGCCCAAAGTGAGCATGTTCAGCCCGCTCAGCTCGCCCACCTGTCGCCAGCTCAGCGGCGCGTGATCGTCGGCCAGGGCATCGCTGGCTGCCAGTACGACGATCTCGCGAAGTTGCCCCAGGTACCCTTCGTTTAACAGCCGGGAAACGGCCGCATCGTACTTGAGGCCAAAAGGGCTGGGCACGATCTGGCAGACGCATTCGGGATGGGCCTGGCTGGCAGCCAGCATCTGGCGGGCTTCGGCCAGATTCATCGCCATGCGGGCTTCGGTGAGGACGTGCTTGCCCGCTTCGAGGCAAGCCAGGGTGATGGGACAGTGCAGGTAGGGCCAGGTGCCGATCACCACGGCGTCGATCGCGGGATCGGCGACGACCTGTTCCCAGTGCGAGTATTGCTGCGGGATATCGAACTCGGCCGCCGCCTGCGCGGTCGACTCGTGTCGGCGATTGCAGACTGCGACGATCTTCACGTTTTCGCAGGCCCGCAGGCCGGGCACATGCCGCAGCCGCGTATTGCCGCCCAGCCCGACGATCCCGACGCGAATGGTGTCGCTGCTCATCGTTGTCCTTGCGGATTAGGGTTTCCCGCCGAA
>CALKYM010000330.1 GCA_938003525.1 uncultured Planctomycetales bacterium
AAATCCCTCTACCCGAAAATCAAGCTGTGACGGAGCACTAGCAACATCCAACTGTTTCATTGTTCGCAGCAGGGTGGCTCTTTTTCAAACTCTGTTTCTTGAGCGCGTCGAGTGGACCGTGAGCCGGGGGCGTCAGCCCCCGGATTGGTCAAACCAACCAGCAACGCAAGCCAATCCGGGGGCTGACGCCCCCGGCTCAGGTGTTGTCTCGGGGTGCCGCAGGCACGAGAGGTAGTCAGCGGGGCCCTTCGCCGCGAACCGTGGCGCGAGCGCACCGCAGGCCGGATAGGCAGATTTCCGGTCGGGGCAAGGTGTGCCGAAATTCCTCTTGTTGCTGCGCAACACCGACAGGCGAGCTGTCGGTGCTACCCGTAGTCGCGGTGAAAGGCAGCCGGTGTCCTTTTTTCTGAGGGGCTATCGCCTGGGTGAGGGTGGGCCTTGAAGTCTGACTGGGATCTGGTGTTGCGGCTGCTTCACGCGCTTCGCAGACCTGATACATCACACACGTGAGTGGCAGGAGCCAGCATCCAGGTGCTAGCCCTGCCGGCAAGGCTGAGGTCGATTCGATTCGCCTTGTGAAGGTCGCGCGCGATTCCTAGAATCGCCGCCCCTTCTCTGACACGGCAGCCCTGCTGGCGGTATCGCCAGGGTACGATGGCCCCGGCGATATCGTCTCGTTCCTCTCAGGGGCCAGCTTGCGAGGATGTATTCATGGCGCGCTCTGCGCCCACGCGCGTGACACGTCCGCTTGTTGCCAGCGTCCTCGAGTGGACAACGCGGCGGTTGATCGCGGCGCCGCACATCGTTCTCGCACTGGCGCTGCTAGCCACGGTCTTCGCCATCTATCGGGCGCTGACCCATTTGGAATACGAGCCGTCGCGAGCGAATCTGCTCGAAAATAATGGCCGCTTCGAGCAGCGGTGGCTGGAGTATCTGCACGCCTTCGGCGCGGCAGACGATGCGGTGTTCGTCGTCGAAGGGCCGAGCCGAGCGGCTGTGGTTGGCGTACTCGACGAGCTCACGACCCGGCTGGAACGCGACGATCGCCAGTTTCGGGCGATGATCCGCAAGGTCGATCTGGGCGACATCCGTGCCCGGGGGCTGGCTGCGCTGAGGCCTGAGGAGTTGGCAGAGATCGACAAGCTTCTCGGTTCGCTAGAGCCGGTGCTCGCGGGCGATTGGTCGGAAGTCGCCTTGGGACAGATGATTGCTCGCTTGAGCCAGCGAATACGCTCGGCGGTCGAAGGGGCTGGGGACGGATCAGCTTCCGCTGCACAGGTTGAAACGCTGGTAGATGAAGCCGAGCGACTTTCCACAAGTCTGTCGACGGCGCTCGATCCGCAATCGCGCTACGACTCTCCCTGGCAGGCGCTGCCGGCCTCGTTGACGTCCATCAGCGAGTTGCGGGCGAAATACATTCTCGTCGGCGACGGTCGAACCGGATTTGTGCGGTTGCAGATTCTGGGCGACGGCCGGACGAAGCTGGCGCTGACGGGCGATGTCGTCGACCCGTTGCGTGGACTCGCTGCGCAGCTCATGGCGCGGCATGCCCAAGTGCGCATTGGCCTGACGGGCCGGCCTGTCATTGCATGGGATGAACGACACGGGAGCCGCGAGTCGCTCGTTTGGGCCACGGTGCTCACGTTCACCACTGCCGCCTGTCTGGTCGTGGCCGCTTTTGGTGGGCTGCGCTACGCGGTTTTGATTGGTGGTGCACTCGTCACGGCAGTCATCTGGAACGCGGGCTACGTATCACTTGTGCTGGGACGCGTGAGCATCTGGGGCACTTCGCTGGCGGTCGCTCTGGCGGGCCTGGGGATCGGCTATGGAGTCACCTACTGCGCGAGCTATCTCGACTTGCGGAGAAGAACGGCCACCCGCGAACAAGCACTGATTGATTCTGCCGGCCGCACCGGCCCGACCATTCTAATTGGCGCACTCGCCGTCTCGTTGGCGTTGGCTACCGCCGCGCTGACGGGATCTCCGGGCGGCGCGAACTTGGCAGTTGTCGGCGGCGGCGGAGTCCTGCTTGGCGCGCTGGCCTCCTTGGTTCTCGTGCCCGCGATACTCGCGACAGTCGATCGTGACCGCGCTTTCTGGAGTGGCGCCAACTCCCTTGGGACGCCAAGGTGGCTGCAAATGTTTGCGCGGTACCGACAAGTAGCATTGATCGGCGGTGGCGTGGCCGCGGCGGTGGCGATTTCGGGATTGATGTACGTCCGCTACGAAAGCGATCTTGCCGGCGCGGTGCACGGCGACCTGGAAAGCCTGGCCGTTCAGCGACGATTGCTCTCTGGTGCACGCGACGGGTTGTACGCGTTTTCGCGCGCCGATACGCGCGATGAACTAAAGCTTCGTATGGCCGGCTTCAGCGCGCTACCAACAATTGCCGGCGTCGAGGAGATCGGCCCCCTGGCTGCAGCAACTACAGGCACACAATCGTCCATCGCTCAGCGCATCGCCGAGCGTCTCGAAGAGTTGCCCGAGCGGCCTCCGGTGTTGGGCGTCGACCAACCGGAGAGCCTGGGAGCCCTGCTGGCCGAGGTGCAAACCCTCGCCACTCGACTGCCCGGCGCGACGACGGCGGCGTCAAACTTCGAGGGGGCGCGCGACCGTCTCCGTCGGCTGCCGTTGGCAGACTGCTACGCGCAGTTGAGTCACTTGCAGCAGCAGATGGCAGGCGATCTGTTGAGCCGGCTGCACGTCTTGCGGGCGATGGCCTTGGTCACTCCGCCAGGAGACGAAGCGACCGAAGGCGGCTACGTGCTGAAGGTCGTTGGGTACGCCGAAGCGAGCGGCGACGCTGCGCTGGCCAAGTTTGTGTACGACGTCCGCACGGTCGATGCCGAAGCCACGGGGAGTCCGCTCGATCGCTACGATGCCTCGCGACGTGCGCTGTCCGGAGTGGAGCGCGCGACGCTGTGTGCGATCGTGCTGATCGGCGTGTTGCTGGCGGTCGTCGTGCGCGACTTGCAGCACATCCTGCTCGTGCTGGCTCCCGTGGCGTGCGGCATCGCGAGCACGCTGGGACTGTTGGGGTGGCTCGACGTGGCGCTCAATCCGGCCAATCTGATCGCCCTGCCCGTCCTGCTGGGTCTCAGTGTCGCCGGCAGCGTCCACGTACTTCACGATCTCCAGCACCAGCAAGAGAGCGGTGAGGTGTCTCACTTCGGCACGCTGGCGTTCGCGCTGTCAACCGTCATCACGACCGTCGCCCTGGCAACTCTCCTGCTGGCTCCGCATCCGGCCATTCAGAGCGTGGGGCTTGTCCTAGTAGTCGGCTTCGTCTGTGCGAGCGTCAGTTCGTTCATCCTCATTCCCTGCCTGGCACCGCTGCTGCTTCACCCGTCAAGTGGTGAAGCGTTCTCCGAAGTGCCGCGGCCACGGATGCAAGGTAGTCCATCCGTACAGAGTCGTTCGGAATGGTCCGATGAACGATCACTCGACTTGCCCCGTGAGCCCGATCAATTGATTGAAGGCGACGCGGAAACAAGTCGCCGCAGACGCACTGTCGCCGCGCGCTGAGAGGGTGGCTGGGCGGAATTCAACCGTGAGGAATGGCGGACCCAAGCATCATTGCGAAGCGATGGATACGCGCCGACCTGCCTTGCTCAGCCAAGAACTCACCTCGTGCGGCCGCCTTGGCCGGGGCCGGGCCCATCGATACAATACGGTTGCTATCTTCTGACGGCTGCGATCACCAGTCAGCAGTCGACGCCACCGCAATCCTACCTCCACCCTTCGCAAGACATTCGACCATGGCCAAGCCTCAGCGCAAGATCAAGAAAGCCAACCACGGCCGTCGACCGGCCAGCAGCAAGGCCCGCAAACAGAAGCGCCAGAGCGTGCGCACCTGATTGCTGCGCCGCTCGCTTACTGTTCCGCATTCGCGGCTTCTGTGCATCTGCCGCGTCCGTAGCATACGCAGCACGGTGAGTGTTTGCCGGTGCGCGCGGCCCTCACTAAAATGAGCGGCCGAGCGAATCACGCGCCGCTGGCGACACATGATGGCCTGCGGCCGCACGTCACTTGTCGCGTGACAGCCGGACCGCCACGTGCTCAGCGGCCGGGTGCTCAACGGTCCGTGCGATGGAAACGCCTTGGCGAGGAGTAGGCTTTGGCAGCTCGCGACCTGATTCTCGATCCGGCGGAGATCGATTTCGATCACGTCATTGCCGGCATCGAAGAAATCCGGCGATTCAATCCGCAGCGCTTCGAAATGGAGCAGCTCACGGCCATCGTCCACTTCGATAGCGAGCGGATGATTTGTGTTGGCTACAAGGACATCAGCGACGAGGAATTCTGGATCCGCGGCCATATGCCTGGGGCTCCGCTGATGCCGGGCGTCTTGATGTGTGAGGCGGCTGCGCAACTGGCCGGTTTCTTCGTCGCCCGCGCCGACCTGATGAAAGGCCGCCTGCTGGGCTTCGGGGGTTTGGACGAAGTTCGTTTCCGCGACACGGTTAGCCCTGGCGACCGCCTGGTGGTCGTGGCTCAGCAGCTCAAGGTTCGCCCGGGCACCATGCTCATCTGCCGGTTTCAGGCGTTTGTTCGCGAATCGCTCGTCTGCGAAGGTCAACTGCGTGGCATCGCGCTGCCAGAAGAACTGCTGGCCAAGCCGCCCTCGGATCCTGCCTGAGGTTTTCGCCGCGTCGTGCCATGCTCTTTCCGCTCTACGATCTCAACCCGACGCAGCGCATCTCGTGGGTGACCTATGCGCTGATCACGGCGAATCTCGCCATCTTCGTCTGGGTCGGAACGCTTGGCCCGCTCGAGCAGCAGGACGTTGTCTACAACCACGGCTTCATTCCCGTGCGCATGGCGCAGATTCAACAAGGTAAGCCGCTGGTTGTGCAGATTCCCGCGGAGCAGCAGTTTCGCGTCCGCGATCGCGTGATGGTCGTGCCCGCCAAGCGGCAAATCGCCCTCGATCCTGACCCGCCTGCCATACTGCTCACGTTCATCAGTGCCATGTTTCTGCACGGAAGCTGGTTGCACGTGCTGGGCAACATGTGGTTTCTGTGGATCTACGGCAACAACATCGAAGACCGCATCGGTCACATACCGTATCTCCTCTTCTATCTACTGGGCGGCGTCACGGCGACCGTGGTGCACTACTTCACCGAACCCAACAGCGTGCTACCGGTGATCGGCGCTAGTGGTGCCGTGGCGGCCGTGTTGGGTGCTTACGCCGTGACGTTTCCCGCGGCGCGCGTCCGTTCGCTGCTGTTTCTGGGCATTCTGATCACGGTCATCGACGTGCCGGCTCTTGTCGTGCTGGGGTTGTGGTTCATCGCCCAGTTGTTGGAAGCTCAGCAGGTGGTGCCCGGCAATCTCAACGGCGGCGTGGCCTGGTGGGCCCACGTAGGCGGCTTCGTCGCCGGCGCCGCGCTGATCGGCGTGTTCGGCATGGCCAAGCTCAGCGACGAGGATGATGATCCCGATGCTTGGCGCAACTGGGACGGTCTGGCCCCGCAACACAAAGAGTGAGCCGCGCGTGACCGGACGCTCCACGAGTGCTCCGTCACCACCTAATTGTCGAGTAGGCGCCGTTCGGCGGGGCACCACCTTGTTGTCTGCGCCAAAGCACTTGCGTCTTTGGCGACCGTTACGCGTCGCCCGACTGAATCGGGCAGACGCTCCACTAGCAAGAGCAGAGGCACCGCAGTCCATGGGGCGGCGCGCTTTACGACCGATCCATCCTGAGCTCGACCTTTCGGGACATCTCCGAGCGTTGGAAGAGCTGCCTCGCCCGTGGGACACGGCCCAACTCTTCGGACGCCAGGCGCCGCTGGAAGTCGACGTCGGCTGCGGCAAAGGCATGTTTCTGGCGGGGGCGTCGGCCGAACAGCCCGAGACAAACTTTCTAGGCATCGAGCGCGCCGTACGCTACGCGCGCTACTCTGCGGCGCGGCTTGCGCGGCAAGAAGCGAAGAACGCCATCGTCGTGGCGGCCGATGCGCAGCGGGTTTTTGCCGAACTGCTTCCGGACGCGTCGTTGGCGGCTGTGCACGTCTATTTCCCCGATCCGTGGTGGAAGGCCCGACACCGCAAACGCCGGGTGCTCAACGCGACCTTCGTCCGCGACGTCGAGCGGACCTTGATTCCCGGCGGCCGCCTGCACTTTTGGACGGACGTCGAGGAATATTATCTGTCGACGCTCGAGCTGCTCGCTGCCGAAACGGTCTTGCGTGGGCCGCTGGAAGTCGTCGAAAGCCCCGCCGCACACGATCTCGACTACCGTACGAACTTCGAACGCCGGACCCGTCAGCACCAGCGCGACGTGTATCGTTGCGAGTACGAGAAGCGATCGACTGGCAGCTAGCCGCCGGCGATGCTGTTCCGCCGTCACGCGATAGCAGCGGAAGGCTAGCGGCAGATGCCGCGCGAATGGCGCAGAGAGTGCGCGAGAATCTCCTCCCCGTCCAGTTCGACTGAAGCGGACATCTCAACGGGAACTCTGGGCGACCAAAGCGCTTAGTTCGTGGCCGGGTCTCGCGCCTGGTTGTCGATAGCCGGTGGGCACACAACTTGCACCAACAGCGTTGTGCCCTGCCCGTAGTGGCGTGGACCGGCTGACGGCAACCTGGAACGTGAGCGGCGAGAAACGGACGTGGTACAGATCGATTCACTGCCCGCCGGTGGTGCATGGCCCGCGCCCGATCGCGGGAATGGCGGCGCTGCCGCACCATCCTCGTCCGCGGGAGGCGAAGTCGTACGGGTGCCGGCATCCATCAGCGACACGTTGCGCGAGATCGCCGGCCGCTACGACCTGACACACATCACGCCGCGCGAGTTTTCAGAATTGCTCGACGAGCTCCACGGCGCTGGCAGCATCGACGGTGCGCAACTCCGTCAACTCTCACTCGTGCGCATCGACCTCGACCGCGCTGGCGTGCCCGCCGACGAGGCTGTCGACCTGCTCGACGTGCTCAGCGAGCGCGTCGACGAACTGCAACACTCCGTCGATCGCCTGGCGCGACGTACGACGAGCGAAGCCGAATTGGTCGAAGCGACCGGGAAGCTGGACGTCGCCCGGGCGAATCTCCAGTGGGTTCAGCGTCTCGCACTCGCGGGTAGTCGCCGCGATCCGGGATCGTTCGACGCGTTTGCATGAGCGGCCGCTCATGCTCCGATCCGCGTCATCCGCGACAAGCAGCTAGGCCGTGGCCGGCGCATCGGAAGAAGCCGACGACTGCTCTTCAGCCAACCGCGAGTCGGTCAGCTCGTACGTGCGGGCGCCGCCCTGCGGATCGGTCTGGCCGAGCGCGATGTTGTAGAGTTGCTGCCCGCACTCGGTTGGATAGTTGCCCGTGATGCAAGCCTGGCACAATTGGTCGGCATCGAAACCGATGGCCCGGGCGACCGCCTCGACCGGCAGATAACGCAACGAGTCTGCGCCTAGCGCTGCGGCCATTTCAGCTTCGGCCATCGGCCCCAGCGGCTCGCCACGCAGGAATCGAGGCGCGAACAACTCGCCGATGGTGGACATGTCGATGCCGTAGAAGCAGGGCGCGACGATGGGTGGACACGCCACGCGGACATGGATTTCGCGCGCTCCGCCGAAATTGCGAATACGTTCGATCAAGACGCCGAGCGTGGTGGAGCGGACAATGGAATCCTCGACCAGCAAAATGCGCTTACCGGCCAGCACCTCGCGCAGCGGCGTGTACTTCAACTGCGCTTTGGCACGTCGATTGGCCGCGCCTTCAATGAACGAGCGCCCGGTGTAGCGATTGCGAATCAGGCCTTCGACGCTGGGTACGTTCAGCCGAAAGGCCATCGCGTCTGCCGCCGCTTTGCTTGTATCCGGCACCGGCACGACGATCGTATCCTCGTCGACGCGAGCGTCCTCCAACCGCGCCAGCTCTTCGCCCAAGGCCTTGCGAGCCAGATAGACGCTGCGGTCGTCCATCGTGCTGGCCACGTTGGCGAAGTAGATCCATTCGAAGAAACAATGCGCCGAGCGCCCGCTGTGGGCAAACTGACGGACTTCGAACTTGCCGTCGGTAATGGTGATGGCCTGGCCCGGCCGCAGCGAATGAATGTTTTCCGCCGCGAAGCCAAGATTCAGCAGCGCCACGCTCTCGCTGGCCGCCGCGAACAAACTCCCCTCGCGGGCATAACACAATGGCTTGATGCCCAGCGGATCGCGCGCCACCAGCATGTCGCCTACGGCGTTGATCAGCGCCAGGCTGTAGGCACCATCGAACCGCGAGGTCATGCTGCGGCAGAGCTCCAGCAGCGACGGCCGCAGATCGCCCGAGAGCTCGCGCCCGATGGCGTGCAGGATGATTTCTGAATCGGTATCGTGCGCGAGGAAGTTATTCTGGTCAGCCAATAGCTCATCGCGGAGCGCGCCGTAGTTGGCCAACTGTCCGTTGAAGCCGAAGCTGAACCACTTGTGCTTTTGCAGGTGATGCCGCTCGAAGGGTTGCGCGTAATTGCGGTCTTCGGCTCCGCAGGTGGCGTACCGCACGTGGCCGATTGCGGCGCAGCCTGCGTACTCGCTCATCAGGCTCTCGTGCTTGGCCCGATGGTTCATGCGGAACGTTTCGATCACGCTGCCCAGCTCTTTGTAGGTGCGGATGAGCTGCTTGCGTCCCGGGTGGTAACTGCTCATCCCGGCAGAAAGCTGGCCGCGATTCTGGATGTCGAGCAGCATGCGGGGGATGAGCCGTGATATCTCCTCGGGCCCCTGTTTGGGGCACAGGGGACTTCGCTCACCCGGCAGGTGGTAAATGGCGGCGACGCCGCACTCGTGGTGAAGGTCGCTCATGAATGGCTGCCCGCTCGCTTCTTGCTGGCGTGGCTTACGGTCCGCCGGCACCGAACTGCCGGCGCGGGGGCGAAGCCTGAGGGTGCTCGTTCGGACGCAACGACAATCGATCGGGAGAGGGGCAATCAGGCGGCGGGCGATCGGGACAAGATGTCCGCCCGAACGCGCCAATTCCGCCACGATCACCGACTGCTGGCATTCTACGAGCGGGCACGGATGCCCTCAACCGATGATCGTCGCCGGGCAGCAATCGCGAAGCATAAGCCCTGTATGACAACAGAGTACGGATGTCGCGCTTCGGCCACCCGCTCGATCCCAACCCCACTTTTGCGGTCCGCGTCCGACAGATAAGCTGGCCAGGGACAGTTCTCGATGCCGCCAATCGCCATGCGTGCCCGATGACCGACCTCGTGCGCCAGGAAATCGTGACCGAAACGGACACGCTGGTCGTCAAGGTCGGCACCCGCGTGCTCACCGGCGATGACGGACGGCTGGATGAGCGGCAGGTGGAAAACCTGGCCGAGCAGCTACACGTCGTGGCTCAGGGTGGGCGGCGGGTAGCGCTGGTCAGCTCGGGTGCGGTCGGCGCCGGCATGGGAGTGCTGGGACTGGCGGACCGGCCGCAAAGTCTGCCACAGCTTCAGGCGGCGGCAGCCGTGGGTCAGGCGTTTCTGGTGCAGATCTACGACCGCAGCTTGCGGAAGCACGGACGCCACGCCTCGCAGATTCTGCTCACAGCCGGCGACTTTGATGACCGGCAGCGGTATCTCAACGTCCGTAACACGCTGCTGACGTTGTTCGAATGGGACGCGGTGCCGATCATTAACGAGAACGACACGCTCAGCGTCGAAGAGTTGCAGACCACCTTCGGCGACAACGACCGGCTCGCGGCGCTGGTGACCAATCTCCTCCGCGCACCGCTGCTGGTGATCCTCTCGGACGTGGAGGGGCTATACGACGGGGACCCGCAAGTCGCGGGTTCGCAGGTCATTCCCACCGTCACGCAGATCGACAATTCGATCTGGTCACACGTCCGCGATGGCGCCAACGACCGCAGCCGCCCGGGCAAAGGCGGCATGGCCAGCAAACTCAACGCGGCGGCCATCGCCACCGGAGCCGGCGAAAACGTGATCATCGCCAGCGGCCGCCGACCAGATACGCTGCAGAGAATTCTCGCCGGCGAGACCGTCGGCACGCTCTTTCTCGCGCAGGGCACGACCGTCAAAGCGCGCAAACGGTGGATCGGCTACACCGTGCAGCCGCGCGGCTATCTCGTGCTCGACGACGGCGCACGCCGTGCGGTTTCCCAACAAGGACGCAGCCTCCTCCCGATCGGCATTACCGACTGCGGCGGCGAGTTCGATCGCGGCGACGTCGTCGCCATCCGCGACACCTCGGGCAACGAGTTCGCCCGCGGACTGACGAATTATCCCTGCGCCGACCTCCTGCGGATCAAAGGCCTCCGCACCGACGCCATCGCCAGCGTGCTGGGTAGTTGTCCCTACGAAGAAGTCATCCACCGCGACAACTTGCTGGTGACGGGGTGAGCGCCATGGACGCGGGTGGCAGCAACGAGTTGTCGGCGCCACCCGATGGTCGGTTTAACCCGGCGGGCCGTTTTCCGCGCGGCACTCTGGCAGGAGCTGCTCTAGGATGTTGTTTCCTGGGTAGGGATGTCCGCGATGTTGCCGGAAGGCTTCGGCGAATTGGACGCCGGTTTGTTGGCCGCGGGTGGTGCTCCAGCGGTGTTGGGAGTCGAGGTATTCGTCGACTCGGTGTTGGGCTTGGAGCCACGCGCGTTGGCTTTCGTGGCAGGCGAGCATCTCGCGTTTCTTGTCGAAGGTGCTCGTGATGTCGACGTAGAAGTGGGGCGTGATGGGGGTGCCGAAAAGGTCGTGGCCTTCGACGGGATCGACGTAGTACAGGTGCGGGATCTTTTCGGTCGGCGTGGCAGGATCCCATTGCCGCGTGGCGTAGTTGGGGCAACTGGCGTTGAAGCAGGCGTCGCGGACCAGGTGGCTGGTGGCTTCGTGGTCGTCCATGTAGTCGACCGGCGGCGCGGTGAACACAATGTCGGGCCGGTGTCGGCGAATCGCCTCGGTGACGCGGCGCTTCGATTCGTTGTCGATCACGATGCTCAGATCGCGGAATTCGAGACACTCATACGTCGCGCCGATCAGGTCGGCCGCGCGCTGCGCTTCGGAGCGCCTGACGGCGGCGATCTCCTCGGGGCCCATCTCGCGACTGCCGCAATCGCCGGGCGTCATGGTGACGATGGTGATCTCGTGCCCCGCCCGGCCCAGTAAGATCAGCGTGCCCGCGCATTGAAATTCGACGTCGTCCGGGTGCGCGTGAATAGCCAACACCCGCAGCTTGTCACCGTCGCGACCGTCCGGCATCTGGTTCCTTTCGCGTGGTTTGCGACCGGCTTTGGCCCGATAGGCGCCGCACAGCGAGTTTGCCATACTGGCGCGTTCGGTTTCGCCGGCGAAGCGTTCGCCGTGGCAGTATCGAACACCCCGCATCGGCTGGCAACCATGCACAGCACATCGGCGCAGGCCACCGCGTGCCGCGTGCCGGGCACGGCGCTGCCCTGTTTCACGTTTGAGTCGAACGGCGATCTGGCGCAATACGTCGCCGAGATGATCGCCGCGTTGGTCCGTGAGCGCAACGCCACGGGCCAGCGCGCGGTGCTGGGTTTGCCGACCGGCTCCACGCCGCTGGGCATCTATCGGCGGCTGGCCGAGATGCACCGCGACGAAGGGCTCGACCTGTCGAGGGTCGTCACGTTCAACCTCGACGAGTACTTCGGCATCCAGCCCGACCAGTTGCAGAGCTACCACCGCTGGATGCACGAGAACTTCTTTCAGCATGTAAACATCCCGGCGGAGAACATCCATATACCCGACGGTCGCGTCGCTTCGCACGAAGTCGACGAGCACTGCCGCCGCTACGAGGCCGAAATCGAGCGAGCCGGCGGAATCGATCTGCAATTGCTGGGCATCGGCCGCAACGGGCACATCGGCTTCAACGAGCCGTTCAGCGTTCGCGGCGGTCGCACGCGGCTGGTCACGCTCGATCCGATCACCCGTAAGGATGCCGCCAGCGACTTCTTCAGCGAGGAGAACGTCCCCACGCAGGCCATCACGATGGGGCTGGGCACGATTCTCGAAGCGCGGAAGATCATCCTCATCGCGCTGGGCGAGCACAAGGCGCCCATCATTCGCGAAGCGGCCGAAGGCCCGGTCAACGACCGCGTGCCGGCCACGTTTCTGCGGGAACACTCGGACGCCTCGTTCCTGCTCGACAATGCCGCCGCCGCACAACTCACCGGCATCGCCACGCCCTGGGTGCTGGGCAATGTCGAGTGGACTGACGCCTTGATCAAGCGCGCCGTGTTATGGCTGTGCGAACAGTGCGGCAAGGCACTGCTGAAGCTCGACGACAATGACTTTCGCGATCACAACCTGCACCAGCTATTGCGGCACCATGGTCCGGCCCAATCGGTCGCGCATCGGGTGTTTCGCTGGATGATGGACACCATCGAATACCACCCGGCGGGCCAGGACGCGAAGCGTGTGATCTGCTTCAGCCCGCATCCGGACGACGACGTGATCAGCATGGGCGGCACGCTGATCCGGCTGGTCGAAGATGGCAACGACGTGCACGTGGCCTACATGACCAGCGGCAACATCGCTGTGTTCGACCACGATGCGCGCCGTCTGGCTGATTTGGTCACCGAATACAACCGCTCGTTCGGCATCGACGAACACGATACGCCGGCGCTGGAAGGACGCGTCGCAAAGTCGCTCGCTGAAAAAGCCCCCGGCCAACCCGACATTGACGAGGTGCTGCGGATCAAGGCCCTGATTCGCTGGAGCGAAGCGAAGGACGCCGCCGTGGTCTGCGGCTGCCAGGAGGCGAACCTCCACTTTCTCGATCTGCCGTTCTATCGCACGGGCACGATCGCCAAGAATCCGGTGGGGCCGGAAGACGTGCGGAAGATTCGCGAACTGATCGAGCGCGTCGTCCCCGATCAGATCTACGTGGCGGGGGACCTCTCCGACCCGCACGGCACGCACCGCGTTTGTGCCGAGGCCATCTTCGCGGCACTACTTCAGATCGGCGAGACCGGTGGTTCGCAGCCCGAGGTTTTGCTTTATCGCGGGGCCTGGCAAGAGTGGCCTCCGGCCGAGATCGAAATCGCGGTCCCTCTCAGCCCCAAAGACGTTGAACAAAAGAAGGCCGCCATCTTCCGCCACGAATCGCAGAAGGACTCGGCGTTGTTTCCGGGTCCCGACGATCCGCGCGAGTTCTGGCAGCGGGCCGTCGACCGCAACCGCGGCACGGCCGACGCGTTCAATGGTCTGGGGCTGCCCGAGTACTTCGCCCTGGAAGGCTTCGTCCGCTGGAAGGGCAAGCCGCTGTAGGCCGCTCGCCGTGCGACGAACGGTCAGGCCGACTCTTTCAGCGTGTTGAGCTGATTGAGTTTGTTGTAGAGCGTTTTGAGGCTGATGCCCAGCTCCTCGGCTGCCTTGGGCTTGTTGCCGCCGTGGCGGTCAAGCGTCTGCTGAATCACTTGCAGTTCGATTTCGCGGAGCGTCTGCGGGGCGACCATCTTGAATTGCGGTGCCTTCAATCTCCGGGCGCCGAAGTTGCGCGGCAGGTGTTCTTCATCGATCTGCTCGGCCGGCGCCAGGATAGCCGCGTGTTCGATTACGTTGGCCAACTCGCGAATGTTGCCCGGCCAGTGATAGTCTTCCAGCGCTTCCAGCGCGGCGGGAGTGAATGAGTCTTCGCCGGTAGCCCCGGTGCTGCGGCAGCGTCCGAGCAGGAATCGCGCGAGCACCGCGACGTCCTCGATCCGCTCGCGCAAGGCGGGCATGGCGACCTCGAACGTGTTGATGCGGAACATCAGGTCTTCGCGAAAATCCTCGTCGGCCACCATCTCTTCCAGGTCGCGGTGGGTGGCACAAATCACGCGCACATCGACGGTGAACGACTCGTTTTCGCCGACGCGACGGACCTCGCCGCTCTCCAGCACGCGGAGCAGCTTGGCCTGCATGCCCTTGGGCAATTCGCCGATTTCGTCCAGGAAGATCGTGCCGCCGTCGGCCACCTCGAACAGCCCCACGCGGTGTTCGTCCGCGCCGGTGAAGGCACCCTTGCGATGACCGAACAGCTCGCTTTCGATCAAACTTTCCGGCAGGGCGCCACAGTTGATCGCCACAAAGGGTTGCTCAGCGCGCAAGCTCTGCTCGTGAATCGAGCGGGCCGCCAGTTCCTTGCCGGTGCCAGTCTCGCCCAGAATCAGTACGGTGGCTGAAGTGGGCGCCACCTTGGCGATCATCTCGCGCACCTGCTGCATGGCGGGACTGTCGCCCACCAGTTGCGTCGAGCCCGAGAGCCGATCGACCTGACGCTGTAGCGCTCGACAGCGGTTGGTCAGCTCGCGCTTGTCGGCCACTTTGCGCAGCAGCGATTCCAGCTCGGCCAGGCGACAGGGCTTGGTCAAATAGTCGAACACACCCTGCCGCAGTGCCGCGATCGCGGTATCGAGCGACGACTTGCCCGTGAGGATAATCGCTTCGGTATCCGGTGCGAGTTCTTTGGCACGGGTGATCACCTCGATGCCGTTCTTGCCCGGCATATCGAGATCGACCAACAGGCAGTCGTAGGAGTTGCGCTCGAGCGCAGCGACGGCGGTTGATCCGTCAGGGCAGACCGTGACTTCGTGGCCCAGGCGAGGCAGCTCGCGGCTCATGACTTCTTGCAACGACTTCTCGTCGTCGGCAAAGAGCAGCTTCAGGCGTTTAGGCGGCTTGGTAGCGATGTTCGACCTCCTTGATTTGCGCAGCCACTGGCAAGCGCACGCAGAACCGCGAGCCACAACCGGGACCGTCGCTGGCGACGTCGATCGTCCCGCCATGATCGGCCACGATGCGGTATGTGATCGACAGGCCCAGCCCCGTACCCTGCTGGCCGTTTTGCGGTTTGTTGGTGAAGAACGGTTCGAAGAGCTGTTCGCGAATCTCGGGCGTCATGCCGTAGCCGTTGTCGCGGACGTCGATTTCGGCAAATCCACGACGCTGTTGCAAATGTACGCTGACCAGGCCCCCATCCTCTTTGGTCGCGATGCTGTCCAGGGCGTTGCTCAGCAGATTGAGCACGACCTGTTTGATTTCCTGCGCGTTGACGCTGGCCGTGACTTCGGCGCCGGGGAGCAGTTCGATGTGCTTGTTCTGGTAGCGGCCCATGTGCTGGAGCATATCGATGACCGACTGCACGGTCTCGCGGAGTTCAGTTGGCTGGCGCTTGATATCGCCCACGCGCGAGAAGTCGAGCAGCTTCTCGGTGATCTCCTTGCAGCGGAAGGCCTCCTGCTGGATCAACCCCAAGTAATGCTCGATCTCTTTGCGGTCTTCATCCGCTGCTCGCTCGAAGACTTCCGGCCGGCCGATCAGTGCATCGCTGCAGAACACGATCGAGGCTAACGGATTGTTGATTTCGTGCGCGACTCCGGCGGCGAGAAAACCGACGCTGGCCAGTTGCTCATTGCGAATCACCTCGCGGGTCCGCTGTTTGACCTGCTGATCGAGATCATCCTTGATGACGCAAAACCGCTCGGTCATTTGATTCAGGGCGTCCGCCAGCTCGGCCATTTCGTCGTGCGAGTCGAGTCGAATGCGGTAATTGAACTGTCCGTCGGCTACTTTGCGCGAACCCTTGATCAGAATTCGCAACGGGCGAAACACCCAGCGATAGAACAAATGGACGAACAGCCCCAACAACGTCGCCACCAACAGCGATGTGATCCAGGTCGTGACGATCAGCGTGCGGTATTGCGAGCGAGCCTGGTAGCGGAACTCGTAAAGGTTCCGGTGCAGAAACCCGGGAAGGTCGACAGTCAAGGCTTGCAGTTTCTGCAGCTCGCCTTCGAGCTCATCATGTTCACCATCTTCGAGCAACCAGGCGCCGCTCTGATCGATGGCATTGATCCGCGCCAGCGTGTCCTCGATGCGACGGACGGTTTCCCACTCTTGGCTGCTGTCGCCGATGCGCGACTTCTGCTGCTCGTTGTGCCTCAGTTGAGCGCAGTAGTCGTCCAGCGCCTTGTTCACGTCCAGCAGCTTGACCTGAAAGTCTGTGCGGACCATCTGCAGGCTGGCCGGTGCCGAGGTTCGCGTATAGGAAGGGAATTGGCGAAGCAAACGCCCGTCGCGATGGCTGACGCGCAAATCGCCGACGCGCTTGTTCAGTTCGGTAGCCAGCGGCAGTTCCGAGACGCGCCAGCTCACACTGCGCACTAGCGCGCGATAGGCATAGAGGCCGATGAAGCCACTGGCCGAAAGCGTGGCCAGAATGACCATCAGCAATCCGAGCCCGACGACGAGCTTGTTGCGTATCGGCCAGCGGGACAACAACGACGACCTCCGTGTCGCGCGTCGTGCGGGACGTGATGCGGGTGGGAATAGCGCGCCGGCCGCGATCGACTTCCGGCGCGGGCGGGGGAGTGTAGCAGCAGCGGCCGGCGGCGGACAAGATGTTCGGCGGCCAGCATCAGCCGGACTTGCTGGTCGCTTGCAAGTCGCTCGACCGCCGAACTTTAGGGCGATCAGTCGCCGGGTGAATTCGAGCGGCGCACGACCTCGTCGGGAGTGTTCCCATCCCCCTGCTGCCGGAGTTCGCCCATCATGAAGGTGATAGCGTGCGAGTAGGCGCGCACGGCGGCCACGTAGTCTTTTCGCTCAGCAGCAGTCGTTGCTTCACGCTCCAGAGCCTCGAAGGGCTCCCAATCGACGGCCCATTGCTCCTCATTGGCAGCGTCGCGCAGCTGGGCAACGACTTGACCGAGCCGATCGACGAACGCGCCGTTGGGCTCGCAATTGTAGGTGCGGTGGGGCCCCTTGCCGAATCGCGTCGTGGGGAGTGTGGCGCCGGGCGCCGCGTTCTCGAACCACCGCAGCCAGGCCCAAATCGAAGTCACGACGGAGGCGGCCAAGGCCACGGCCGCCGGCAAGTATTGGCCGGCCGCCAACATCGCCAGCGCCAGCAGCATGAGCACGCCCAACACGACCCACACCGCAACAGGCACCTGCGGACCTCGTCCGCCGCTGGGTCCCGGCGCGGCATGCCAGTCGGACGGTTCGTTGCGGACCAGGTTGCTGCCGGTCACGCGAACGATGATCAGCGTGATGTTGTCCGGACCTCCGCGCAGGTTGGCCAGATCGACGAGAGTTTGTGCGGCTTCGTCCGGAGGCAGGCAGCCGAGAATGGTCCCCAGTTCATCGTCGGCCACCTGACCCGACAGTCCATCGCTGCAGAGCAGAAAGGTGTCACCCAGTTCGAGGGGGAATGGCCCTTCCAGATCGACCTGAACGTCGGGATTGGGACCGAGCGATCGCGTGATGATGTTCTTGGGGATGTACTTGGGGACGTCGTTTTGGTCGACCTGCCCGCTGGCGATCATCTCCCAGACCAGGCTATGGTCGAAGGAGAGTTGATCGAGCCGCTTGCCCCGCAGGCGATAGACGCGACTATCGCCGACCTGGCCCACCAGCGCACCTTGCGGCAGCAGCAGCAGGACGCTGGCCGTGGTGCCCATGCCATGAAAGTCGATGTTGGCCTGACCGCGGCTGTGGATCTCGTGATTGGCCTCGACGATCGCCTCGCGGAGCGCGTCGGGGGGGACCTGATCGATGTGCTTGCCGTAGAGGTGCGGGATCTTCTCGGCGGCCAGTTCGCTGGCCAGCTCGCCGGCTGCGTGCGCCCCCATTCCATCGGCGACGAGAAACACGTGTCCGCGCTGTCGCCACAACCCATCGTCTGCCGCCGGCACAACGGCATACGAGTCCTGGTTGTTGCCGCGGCGCAGTCCGATATCCGAGAGAACGGAGTACTCCAGCCCCTTCGCTGTTTTGACCGCAGGCTTCTGCATCGCGGCGCCTGGCCAGAGTGTTGCTCACCTGACGACGAGTGGCGGCTGCTGCCATCTCGTCTGACAGCATTCTATCCCGACGATGCAGTCGCAGATAGGCAGGCACAACGCCCCGAAGTCGGGAGCTGGCAGGTGCTTCGCACTCGCATCGGCTGTCGCGCTGCGACGCGAGAAGCAGCTCGATTGCCAGCATCGAATCCGATCTGGATGGCGACTGCGGGCCGCTCTATACTCCCGCCTCTTCGCGCGCCGCCGTGCCAGCGCTCGGCGGGGCTCCCATCCATATGCCGCGTTCGTCGGTCAACGATCCTGTGCCCACGCCAGATCCCCGCTCGGGAACGATTGCCGCTCCACGGACCTGCTCCACCAAGCGGGCAGCGTCCAGCCAATCGCGCGCCGTCAGGCGGGCTCTCGTGGCAGCGCTGCTCGTATCGCTGGTGGCACCGGGCTGCGTGCAGCGGCGAATGACGATCCGCACGAATCCTCCAGGTGCGTTGGTCTACGTCGACGACTACTACATCGGGACGACGCCCGTCTCGACGGATTTCGTCTACTACGGGCGTCGCAAGATTCGCGTGATCAAGGACGGCTACGAGACGCTCACCATTCCCGAGTACCCGATTCAGCCGCCCTTCTACGAGGTGTTTCCGCTGGACTTCATCGCGGAAAACATCGTGCCGTGGGAGATTCGCGACGAGCGCTACGTCGACTTGCAGTTGCAGCCGCAAGTGATCGTGCCGCAGGACCAGTTGTTGGCCCGGGCGGAGGAACTTCGGTCCCACACGCGCGGCGCGG
Source organism: uncultured Planctomycetales bacterium (assembly GCA_938003525.1). GTDB lineage: Bacteria > Planctomycetota > Planctomycetia > Pirellulales > JAEUIK01 > CALKYM01. Next base: position 18,513 of record CALKYM010000330.1, read on the forward strand.
CGGGCATCGTGCCTGGCTTGCCAAGTACAACCCCGATGTTGCCCGGCGGTGCGCCCGTTGAGATACTGCCGGGGCCGACGACGCCGGCTCCAGGTGCCGGGCTGTTCAATCCGCCGCCGGTGCTTCCCGGTCCGGGCAGCATCTACACACCCCCGCAACAGCCGCTGCCGCCGCCGAGCCGTTACTAGCGCTCGACGGAGCTCGCGCCGAGCGTCGAGACGCGGCTGGCGAGCATCACTTGGTGGGAGGCCGGCGTTGAAGCTGCCCGCGCAGCCCGGTTCGCGCCAAATCGTCCGTGAAGACGCGGACGTTGTACAACACGGGCCGCGCTTCGTTGACCACGACATCCAGGCTCTCGGCCAACTGATTCAGGTTGTGGTACAGGTCCGGGTTGTTGAGAAACTGCCCCAATGAACCCTCGGGGTTCTGCAGCGCGCGGGCGAACGTCGACAATTCGGCGGTGAACGAATCCAGACGACTGAGCGTGCTGTCGACGCGATCGACCAGTTGCGGACCACGCTGTCCGAGCGGAGCGGTGAACTGCTCGAGATTGGCCAGGTTGCGATCGGCGGAAGCGAGCGTCGATTCGAGATTTGTCATCAGCGTGCGGAAATCGGAGATGGCGCCCGGCAGCTCATCAATCGAGGTGCGGATGTTGTCCTGCATCTGTTGATCGCTGAGTACCTGGTCGGCCGATGCCGTAGCCGAGGTGAGCGAGTCGACGAGCGTTTCCGCCTTCACGATGAGCCGCGAAAACTGCTCATCGTTTTCGGACAAGAGCGTCGTCACCTCGCGTGCCAGCGCGCCGATGTCTCGACTGGTTTGCGTGATTTCGCGGATGCTCGAAGTCAGATCGCCCTCGATGTTGCCAATCACCCGCAGGGGGTCGGGCACCACGTCGCCGATCAGCGTATCGCCGGCTTCAATGAACTTCTCGGCCAGCTCCGGGTCGTCGAACTGCTGAAACTCGAGCACCCCGTCGCCCAGTAGTCCCGTGCTGATGCGCGGTTTTTCGTTGGCCCGCAGGCGGATGTTTTCCTGAATCGACGCCGTGACCAGCACACTACCGTCATCGGCGAAGCGGACATCAGTCACGCGGCCGATGAGGATGCCGCTCTTGCGAATGGGCGTGTCGCTCGTCACACCCGGGGCGTCCTTGAAGTTCATGAACACGGTGTAGGTGCCGAGTCCAAAGGTGACCGGGCCGCTGAGCACGACAATCAGAATCGCCAAGACGATCATCGTCCCCAGGACGATGACGCCCACCTGGAATTGCGCTTTGCGGTCGTCCATGACTGGTTGCTTCCTTGCCGGTTGGTCAGGTATTGGATGTGGCTGCGTCTTCCCGCGCGAGCTGATTCTCGCGCAGCTCCATCAACCGCTCGCGGGCTTCGCCGCGTACGAATTGCGTCACACGGGGATCGGGTGCGCTGTCGATTTGCTCAGGGACATCATCGAAGACGATTTGCGATTCGTTGTCGTCTAGGCGAGACAGCGGGTAGAGCATGACGACGCGATCGGCAACTTTGCGGGCGGTGTGCATGTCGTGCGTGACCACGATGCTGGTGACGGGATAGCGCTGGCGGGTGCGGATGATCAACTCGTTGATCACGTCGCTCATGATCGGATCGAGCCCCGTGGTCGGCTCATCGTAGAGCATCACCTCGGGATTCAAGGCCAGCGCTCTGGCCAGACCGACGCGCTTCCGCATTCCACCGGAAAGTTCGGCCGGCTTCTTGGTGCGGACGCTGGCCGGCAGGCCGACTTCGCCGAGCCGATCGAGCACGATCTGGCGGATCTCGGCTTCGTCTTTGCGCGTATGTTGTTTGAGAGGGAAGGCTACGTTTTCGGCGACCGTCATGCTGTCGAATAGCGCCGCCATCTGAAACAGAAAGCCGAAGCGAATCCGCTGCTCGGTCAGCTTGCGTTCACTCAGGCGAGCGAGGCTCTTGCCGTCGAAGAGCATCGTCCCGTGTGTGGGCTTGACGAGGGCGATGATCGTTTTCATGAGCACGGTCTTGCCGCATCCGCTTTCGCCGATGATGGCCAGAGTCTGCCCCTTGGGGATGCGAAAATTGATGTCGCGCAGCACTTGCTGACGGCCAAAGCTGACCGATACGCCGCGCGCTTCAATCAGCGCGTCGTCGTGCTCTTCTGCGGCTGTCGTTCGATCGCTGGCCATGGTGGTTCAGCTTCTCGCGGACTAGATCAACTTGCCGGCATCCGGCCAGAGCGTGTAGTAGATCGAGTTGATGATGATGCCCAACACCAGGTCGAGGAGCAGAATCACGACGAACGAGTAGACGAAGGCCCCCGTGGCAGCCTGACCCACGCCCTCGGCACCCGGATCGCAGTTGAATCCGCGATGACAACTGATGAGGCCGATCGCGGCGCCGAAGAACATGCTCTTCACAACGCCGGAGATGAGGTCGAACGTGCCCACCAGCTTTTGCGTGTTGCTCCAGTAGTGGTGCGAATCGATACCCAGCAGGAAGACGCTGTAGAAGTGCCCGCCGACCACGCCCATGAAATCGGCCATGATGGTCAACATGGGAATCAGCAGCAGGCAGCCCAGAAAGCGCGGGACGACCAGATACAAAATGGGGTTCGAGCCCATGCTGGCCAGCGCGTCGATCTGCTCGGTGACGCGCATCGTGCCCAGTTCGGCCGCCATCGAACTCCCGACGCGGCCCGAAAGCATGGTGGCCGCCAGCACGGGTCCGAGTTCGCGGACCAGCGACATATTGATCACCGCCCCCAACCGCGTCTCGAGCCCGAGGATGCGAAACTGATCGTAGCTCTGGACGGCCAGTACCATGCCGATGAACGTTCCCGTGAGCGCGATGACGGGCATGCTGAGCACGCCTATCTGGTAACAGGCGGGCACCAGCGTCTCGCGGCGGGGCAAGCGGGCAATGAGCCACAGAAACGTGCGCGCGGCGAAGATGCTGAAGTCGCCAACGGCGGTGATCCAACTCAGGATCAGCTCGCCCAGATTGGCGATCCACTCGACGGTGGCATGGATGGGCCGCCAGCGGCGGGCCGGGTTTTCACCGGTGATCGTGGCCATCTTCCCTGTCGACCTTCTCTTGCGCTGCGCGGCTGGCGGCGCTCATTGATCTCGCTCGCCCCATTTGCAGTCGTAGCGTTGCTGGCGCACTGATTGCGCCGGGACGCGCCATGAACTTCGTCGCGGGCGACGCGGCAGCTTGAGGAAACTTTACCGGTCACTACGAATAGACCGGCAACTTGGGTCGCAGGCCAGCGTGAACTTCCGGCGGGCTGTCCTACTATGAAGAGACCGCAGCACCGTGTCGGCAGATTGCCCGACGATACGAAAACGGCCGCCTCCGTCCGTGAAGAGGGGGCGGCCGCTTTTGGTGATATCAGGTAACTCAGCAGACCGGGACGCTCAAGGTTCGATAGCACGGCAAGGCTATGCTTGCCTTCAGCCCTCGTCCTGTTCGCCCTGTGGTGCATCTCCGTCGCCGACACCGGCGCCGGCCAGGTCTTCTGACTCGGGCTCGCTGGTCGAGCCGGTGAAGAAGAGCTGCTTCTTGTCGCCCTGCTGGCGAACGTCGACGGTGATCACGTCGTTGCCCTCGAACTCGCCCTTGAGCAACTCTTCGGAGAGCGGATCTTCGACGAAGTTCTCGATGGCCCGCCGCAGCGGCCGCGCGCCGAAGTCGGTGTTCGAACCCTTCTTGATGAGGAACTGCTTGGCCTCGTCGGTCAGCTCGAGCTGCAAACCGCGCTCGGAGAGCCGCTCGCGGACCTTCTTCAGCTCGATATCGATCACGTCCTTCAGATCGTCGACCGTCAGATGACGGAAGACGATCACGTCGTCGACACGATTGAGGAACTCGGGCCGGAACACCTTTTCGATGTTCTCGCCCACGCGCTGCTTCATGCTGTCGTACGACGCATCATCGTCGGGCCGCTGGAAGCCGAAGGCCGATTCGTTCTTGATCGCTTCGGCGCCTGCGTTGGTGGTCATGATGATGATCGCGTTGCGGAAGTCGACGTTGCGGCCGAAACTGTCGGTCAGACGCCCTTCTTCCATCACTTGCAACAGCATGTTGAAGACGTCCGGGTGGGCCTTTTCGATTTCGTCCAAGAGCACCACGGCGTAGGGACGCCGGCGGATCTTCTCGGTGAGCTGGCCACCTTCTTCGAAGCCGACGTAGCCTGGAGGCGCACCAATCAGTCGGCTGACGTTGTGCTTCTCCATGTACTCGCTCATGTCGATCTGGATCAGCGCTTCGTCGTCGCCGAACATGAACTCGGCGAGCGCCTTGGCCAACAGCGTCTTACCGACGCCGGTCGGCCCCGCAAAGATGAAGCAGCCGGTGGGGCGCTTCGGATCTTTCAAGCCGCTACGACTGCGGCGGACGGCTTTGGCCACTGAGACGATGGCCTCGTGCTGGCTCACGACCCGCTTGTGCAGATCGTTTTCCATTTCCATCAGCCGCAGCGAGTCTTCGGTGGTCATGCGCGTGAGCGGGATGCCGGTCATCTTGGAGACGACCTCGGCCACGACTTCTTCGTCGACCACGCCGTCGGTCTCGCGCGACTTCTCGCGCCATTCCCGCGTGACGGCCTGCTTCTTTTTCTTCAGCTTGTCGGCCTGGTCGCGGAGCGAAGCGGCCCGCTCGAAGTCCTGGTTGGCGACGGCTTCCTCTTTTTCCTTGTTCAGCCGCTCGACTTCTTCGTCGATCTCCTTGAGATCCGGCGGCCGCGTCATGGAACGCAGGCGGACACGCGCGCCGGCTTCGTCGATGACGTCAATCGCCTTGTCCGGCAGACAACGCCCCGTGATGTAGCGGCTGGAAAGTTCGACCGCCGTGGCCACCGCGTCGTCGGTGATCTGTACACGGTGGTGCGTCTCGTACCGATCGCGGAGTCCTTTGAGGATTTCGACCGTCTCGGCCTTGGTGGCCGGCTCGACGATGATGAGCTGGAAGCGGCGATCGAGCGCGCTGTCCTTCTCGATGTACTTGCGATATTCGTCGAGCGTCGTGGCGCCGATGCACTGGATCTCGCCGCGGGCCAACGCCGGCTTGAGCACGTTCGAGGCATCGATGGCACCCTCGGCGCCGCCGGCGCCCACCAGTGTGTGCAGCTCATCGATGAAGAGGATCGTGTTCTTTGCGCGGCGAACCTCGTTCATCACGGCCTTGATTCGCTCTTCGAACTGACCGCGATACTTCGTGCCGGCGACCATCATCGCCAGGTCGAGGACGACAATTCGCCGATCGGCCAGAATCTCCGGCACGTTGCCTTCGACCACGCGCTGCGCGAAGCCTTCGACGATGGCCGTTTTGCCGACGCCCGCTTCGCCCAGCAGCACGGGATTGTTCTTCGTGCGGCGGCAGAGGATCTGAATCGCCCGCTCGATCTCTTTCTCGCGGCCGATGACCGGGTCGAGCTTGCTCTGGCGGGCCAGTTCCGTCAGGTCGCGACCAAAACTATCCAGGGCCGGAGTTCGCGAGCGGCTGCTCCGCGACGAGGGGTCGGACGACGATCCGCCGCCGCTCGGGTTGCGTTCGCTGCTCTCGCCGCCCACGTCGTGACCGAGCAGGTTGAGCACCTCTTCGCGGACGTCTTCCAATTTCAGACCGAGATTGATGAGCACCTGCGCCGCCACGCCCTCTTGCTCGCGGAGCAGGCCGAGCAGGATGTGTTCGGTGCCGACGTAGTTGTGGCTCAGGTTGCGGGCCTCTTCCATGGCGTATTCGATGACTTTCTTGGCCCGCGGCGTTTGCGGCAACTTGCCCATGGTCACCATGTCGGGTCCGCTTTGCACGAGCTTCTCGACCTCGAGGCGAATCTTGCGCAGGTCGACGTCGAGATTCTTGAGCACGTTGGCGGCTACGCCGCTACCTTCCTTGATCAAGCCCAGCAGGATGTGCTCGGTCCCGATGTACTCGTGGTTGAAGCGCTGGGCCTCTTGATTGGCCAGTTGCATCACTTTGCGGGCACGATCCGTGAAGCGCTCGTACATGATGATTCTCCGTGGTCGGCGAGCGTGGCCGCTCTCAGGCTCCGCTTCGCCTCGTTCTCGCTATCCGATCAGCGATCGGTCGATTCGTCTCAAGTCCTGGTGGTTCGTCATCGAGCGCCCGTTACCGAACGCCGTCTTCAAGCTGCGGCCGCCGATGTGGTGTTCGTTGGTTGCTCGTCGTCTCGAGTTTGACGCGCGGCCGCGATCAGGCGCTGCTCGCGTCGCATCTCTTCAGCCCACTTCCGGGCGCCTTCGCAAGCGGCCAGTCGCTCGAGTTGCTCCTCGGCTTCGTCCAGGCGCCGGCGCCGGCGCAACAGGCTGACGAGCAGCAACCGGGCATCGGCGTCATGCCTTCGCCGACGCAACATCTGCCGCAGCAGGCGCTCGGCCTCCCCCCAGTTCCCCTGTAAGTATTGGTCTAGCGTGCGTTGAAACAAGTCCTGTTCGGCGGGCTCTTCGCTGGCTTCGCGTGACCGCCACCAGCGCCATGACGCAACCAGTGACGCGGCCCACACAACCAGCACAGCCGCCCAAATGGCTTCACGCTGCGTCGCCCGAATCCACCCGGGCCATACAACCGTGGTCACTAGCGCCACGTTGAACAGGAGGGCAAAGGCGATGGCCGTCAGCAGGGCTGCCGGATCGCCCCGCATCCACAATTGCGGCAGTCCGGGCCACAGGCTGGTGAGCCACTGCGTGCCGCGTCCTGCCGGCGGTCGCTTCCTTGCTGACGTCGGTTCCATGGCCAGGGAATTCTACCCCTGGAATCCAGTCACAGCAAGGCAACTATAAGTAAGACTTAAACTTAAGGCGAATCTATCGTTGCACTCGCGCGCCCAACCGCGTCCGAAAACGGTCTCGCGAAACCCGTACTCCCCGCGACTTGCAAATCGCGACGCCCGAACCGACAAAATGGACAGGAGCCGCACGTTTGCGGCGTGTTTCTGCTCCGGCCGCGGGGTACAGCAGAGTCACCATGAGATCGCCCGAACTTACGCCCGCGGCGCATCGTGCCATCGCTGCTGCCTCACGTTGGCGCAGCCGTCTGGCGGGCCGCCGCGAGTTGGGGCCGGTCGAACTGCTGCTGGGTCTGCTCGACGAGTCAGAGTGCCGCGCGGCACTGCTGCTGGCCAGCCGCGGCGTTGACGCGGCCTGTGTCCGTCGCCGCTGGCCCGATCTGGAGCCGGTGTTGAGCGGGAGCACCCATTCCGACCTGCCGCTGGCGTGGTCGACCGAGGTGCGCGTGGCGCTCGACGAAGCGCAGCGCCGGCTGTGTGAGACTGCTGGCACGGAACCGCTGGCAACCGAACACCTGTTGTTCGGCCTGCTGGCAGCCGGCGATGAGGTCTCCTCGTGGCTGGTCGACTTCGGCTTCCGCGTCGATCACCTGGCCGACGAAATCCGCCGCCGCTACGGCCACTCGGCCGAGCCGCTGCCGATGGTCGAAGACGACTGGAGACGCCCGCAGCGCCGGCAGGAGTCGCCGGCGTTGTCGAGCATCGTGACCGCACATGTGGCTCCGCCCGAACCACCAACGCCGCCCTCGGTCGATCGACGAGCAACAGACGACGTCGCCGCGCTGCGAATCATCGACGCGGCTGCGAACCGCGCCGGCGAAGGACTGCGGGTGATCGAAGACTATGCCCGCTTCGCGCTGGACGATCGCCACCTGACCGCCCGCTGCAAAGCACTGCGTCACGAGCTGACCGCCGCGCTGTCGCTACTGCTGCCACCCGATTTGCTGGTGGCCCGCGATACGGCGCGCGACGTCGGTACCGACGTGACGGAACCGGCGGAGTCGACGCGCAACCGTGCAGCAGACGTGGCGGCGGCAAGTTGTCACCGCGTGCAACAGGCACTGCGGAGTCTGGAAGAGTACAGCAAGCTAGTCGATCCGGTAGTATCCGCGCGGCTGGAACGGCTGCGTTACGAAAGCTATACGCTGCATCGTGCACTGATCCTAACCGGCGACTCCATCGCTAGGCTGGCCCAGGCCCGGCTCTACGTGCTCATCAACGGCAGGAGGGATGCGGACGAACTCAGCACGCTTGTCGAGGCGCTCGTCGCAGCGGGCGTCGACGTGCTGCAATTGCGCGACAAACAACTTGACGACCGCAGCCTCATCGATCGCGCGCGGATCGTGCGGCGTCTGACCCGCGAGACCGAAACACTCTTCATCGTCAACGACCGGCCCGACATCGCTCAGCTTGTCGCGGCCGACGGCGTGCACATTGGCCAGGACGAGATGAGCGTCCGCGAAGCCCGCCGCATCGTCGGCACCCGCGCTCTAGTTGGTGTCTCGACGCACACCATAGCGCAAGCGCAACAAGCCGTCGCCGACGGCGCCGACTACATCGGAGTCGGCCCCGTGTTCCCATCGGCGACGAAAGACTTCGCCGAACACCCGGGCATCCCGCTTGTCGCCGAGGTGGTCGAAAACATTCGGTTGCCGGCGTTTGCCATCGGCGGCATCCATCTCGACACGATCGATCAGGTGCTGGCCACCGGCATCGGGCGTGTGGCCGTTTCGCACGCGATCAACGGTGCCGCGAACCCCGGCGACGCGGCCGCCGAGTTTTGCAGACGGCTGGACGCCGCGCGGGCCGCATCCTAGTGGATGCGTCAGCCCGATTCATACGGGCGACGCGCAACGATCGCCAAAGACGCAAGTGCTTTGGCGCAAACAACAACTTAGTGCTCCGCCGAACGGCTCCAACTCGAAAACTAAGTGTTGACGGAGCACTAAAGTAGTTCTTCGATCAGGGCGCCCATCTCTTCCACGCCGGTGGGCGAATAGCCGACCCACACGCCCTGCACGGTTCCCTGGCGATCGAAGATCACGGTCGTGGGGAAGCCCTCGAAGCCGATCGCGCCGTCCAAGGCTTCGAGCGTTAACTGCGTGGTGTCGGCATACATCGGCATGTCGGTGTTGTGCGCGTCGAGGAATTCGGCAGTCTCCCGAGCGAGTTGCTCGTTCGATGTGTCTGAACTACCCGGACTCGACACGGCCAGCATCAAGAATCCATCGACGTCGCGGTACTTGTCGTACAGCTCCACCAGCCCCGGGAATTCCTGACGACAGGGCGGACACCAGGTGCCCCAGTAGTGCAACAGCGTCACCTGACCCGCGGTGTCTTCCTTGAGCACGACGCGTTCGGCTCCCACCAACGGGTCGAGCTCCAAATACGCCAGGCTGGCCCCCTTCGCCGCCGTTTCACGCCCGTCGCGCGAAAACCAGCCTGCCGATTGCAACCACGTCCCCGCCATCATCACACCCGCCATGATGGCCAGAATCGTCCACATCACCCGCGAGCCGCTCGACCGCGTCTGCGGCGAATCGTCGCGCGTTCCCGCCACCGTATCACTCATCTCGCACTCCACGTCTCTCGTTGTGCGTGCCTGGTTCACCCCAACGGGCAGTTCGTCTCGTAGCCTTCATTCTTGGTGAATCCTACGCAATGCGGCCCGGGCGGGTTCGAGTTCGACGCCGTGATGCTTCAGTATGACGGCCGCAGCGCTCGCACCGCGGCTGAGGAGAGAAATCAGCATATGGCCGTCGTTGACGGTCGTATGGCCCATGCTCCGGGCAACGTCTGCAGCCCCTCTAACAACGTCCTGCAGTCGCGGCGCGAACTCCGGCTTGTCAGCACCCGGCGCGCGAGGCATCAGATTCGCAAGCTGCCGCGCACTGTTCAGAAGACGCTCCGCATCGACGCCCAACTGCACAAGAACCTTGTGCGTCTGGCCGCCATCGCCATCGAGCAGTGCAATCAGCATATGGAGCGTCCCGACTTGGGCGTGTCGAGAGTGTCGGGCGAGGCAGAGTGCATTCCATAGCAACGTCTGGCAGACTCCGAGATCGAGAACGTCGCCAACCTCGCCGACATACGACGATGAATCGAAGCCAAGACGCGCGAGCAGCTCACCGCGGACGGCGTCACTCTCCAGCAGCAATTCGTTGATCACTTGGGCGCCAACTCCATGAGATTCGCGGAGCACACCAAGTAGCAGGTGCCCGGTGCCAACACGGTCGTCGCCAAGATTGAGAGATTCCTCGAACGCGAAAGCGATCACCTTCCTCGCCCGCGGCGTCAGTGGTAGCTGCTTAGCGGTCACCATGTCCGGACCACTCTGCACGAACTTCTCAACTTCCATGCGAATTCGCCGCAAGGCGAGGCTGAAACTCTTGAGCACCCCAGCGGCTGTTCCCGACCCTTCTTTGGCAATCGCCAGCAAGATGTGTTCCGTTCCGATGTACTCGTGGTTGAAGCGGTGGGCCTCCTGATTGGTCAGCTTCATCACCGTCCGCGCACGATCGGTGAAACGCTCGTACATCTCGCTACCGCTCGTTACGCCTGGCCTACTGCTCGGCATCGATCACACGATGGCCGATCGGCCTACTCCCAGTCTCCCGGGAAAGCGGGTCGGGAGCAAAGCTCGCAACTTGGAAAACCCTGCAACAGGCCCGTCGCAAGGATTTGTTCGCACGGCATCGGCCACAGTCGTAGAATGCCGTTTGCACGGCGTTCGAGGTCGTGATTCTTTATCGGTTTCGGCCGCCGGTCGCTTGGTCGTGTTTCTTTTTGGGCGGTTGGCAGTTGCTGCCAGGGGAGCCGTTATGAGCGGTCACAGTCGACGCGACTTTTTGGCAGACGTGGGTCGTGGGATGTTGGTTGCCAGCCTGGGTTCGGCGACGGCGCTGGAGTTGGGGTTGGCGCCGGCTTACGCCGATGAGTCCGACGCGCGGCTGACGTTTGGGTCGCTCGAACCGTTGGTCTCGCTCGCTCAGGAGACCCCGCCTGAGAAGTTGCTGCCACTGCTGGTTGAAAAGCTCAACTCGGGAACCGATCTACGGACGCTCGTCACCGCGGGCGCCCTGGCCAACGCCCGCGCGTTCGGTGGACAGGACTACACCGGCTATCACACGTTCATGGCGCTGGTGCCCGCGTATCAAATGGCGAGTGAACTGCCTTCGCCTTCGCAGGCACTGCCGGTCCTGAAGGTGCTGTATCGCAACAGCAGCCGTATTCAAGATCAGGGTGCGCAACGCCGCGATACGCTGCAGCCGGTCGATGCCGGGGACGTGGCGGCCTCTACTGAACGCGAGGCGCTGCGCGAAGCCGTGAGGCAGGTCGATTGGGAGGGCGCCGAAAGCCGCTTTGCCGCGCTCGCGCAAGGTCCTGCAGGCGAGGCGTTCAATCACTTGCAGTACACCGTGCAGGACGAGGTCAACGTCCATCGCGTCGTCTTGGCATGGCGAGCCTGGGCGATGCTGGAACTATCCGGGCAGCAATACGCCCACACATTGTTGCGGCAGTCGGTGCGCTTCTGTCTTGACTCTGAACAGAATTCGCGCGAACGAAACCGGCAGCCGTCGGAAGTACGCCAAGTGCTGCCGCGGCTGCTCGACGAGTATCGCTTGCTGAGCAGTCCGCTGGGCGATCAGACTGCCGACGACGATTGGGTGGAACACTTGGCGCGGACGATCTTCTCGGCCACGCGCGAAGGGGCGGCCGATGCGGCGGCCGCGGCCTTGGCCGAGGGCATCAGTCCCGAAGCGGTGGGCGAGGCGATTTCGCTGGCATCGAATCTGCTCGTGCTGCACGACCCCGGTCGGCGCGAGGAAAACAGTACGCCCCAAAAACCGCCCGGTTGTGTCCACGGCGACTCGGTCGGCGTGCATGCCTCCGATGCGGCCAATGCGTGGCGCAACATTGCCCGCGTCAGTGACCAGCGCAACACGGTCGCCAGTCTGATTGTGGGTGCATACCACACGGCCGGGCAAACGCGCTGGACCACCGATGATCCCTACCCGTACGCCCATCTGCGCGACGAGTTGCAAACCACCGACCAGGCCAAGCTGCTCGGACAAGCCGAGGAAGCCATCCGCGGCAACGATCAGGCGATGGCGTGCGCCGTGGTGCAGCGGTACGGCGACCAGAATCTGCCGCCCCGACCGCTGTTCGATCTGCTGCTCAAGTACGCGGTGAGCGAAGACGGTGCCTTGCACGCGGAGAAGTACTATCGCACGGTCGGCGAAGAGTTTGCCGCCACGCGCCCCGCCTTCCGCTGGCGGCAACTCGTCGCGCTGGCCCGCGTCACCGCCAGCGAGCACGGCTACCCCGCGCCGGGCATCGAGCAGGC
>CALKYM010000331.1 GCA_938003525.1 uncultured Planctomycetales bacterium
GTGCTTTGGCGCAGACAACATGGTAGTGCTCCGCCGGACAACTCGTACCCGAAAAAATTAAGTATTGACGGAGCACTAGAGTACCGATGCCGCAGCCTGACGAAAACGATCGTGACGCTGGCTTTCCTCGCCCGAATCCGCCGCCGCCAAGCCGGGATCTGCTGCGCAGTTGGCTCGACTTTCTCGAACTGACGGACGCCGATGCCGACGAGATGCGGGCGCTGCGCGAGGACTTCGAAGAGTACGCCGAGCCGTTCATCGAGGAGTTTTACCGTCACTTGTTTCGGTTTCGGGAGACGGCCCGTTTTCTGCACGATCCGGCAGTCGTGGCGCGGCTCAGAGAGAGCCAGAAGGCACATTTTTGCTCGATGCTCGAGGCGAACTGGGATGCGGATTACGTTGCCCAGCGGCGGCAGGTTGGCGCCGCGCATGCCGAGGTGGGCATCGAGCCGCGATACTTTTTGGGAGCTTACAACCAGTACATGCAGCTATGTTTTCGGCATTTCGCCAAGGCGCGCGGCGACCTGGCCGATGAGGATCTGCGGTGGATGCTGGCGCTGTTGAAAGGCATCGTGCTGGACATTGGGCTCACGCTCGACGCCTACTTCGCCCAATCGACGGAACTGCTCCGCAAGGCGCTGGACATGTTTTGGCGGGCCAACAACGAGCTCCGCCGCTTCGCACAGTTGACTTCACACGATCTGAAGACACCGCTGGCTACGGTGGCCAACTTGTGCGACGAGGCGATCGACGAGTTTGGCGACGAGATGCCGGCGGACGCCCGGCAGCTCGTGCGTTCGGCCAGCGAGCGTACGTTCCGTATGAGTGCGATGATCGACGAGCTGTTGGCCAGCGCCACCTTGCCGCCCGACGAAGCCGACCGCTGCGCGATCGACGCCAAACAGTTGATAGGCGAAGCGGCCGATCGCCTGCGTCCGCTGCTGCAAGAAAAGAGCATTGAGCTGGAGTTCCAGGGTCCACTGCCGGAAATCTGGGGCGATCGCGCCCAGTTGCGAGAAGTCTTTTACAACTTGTTGGTCAATGCGGCGAAGTACGCCGACAAGCAGCCGGCGCGGATCACCGCGCGCGGAGAAGCCCGCGGGCCGAAGGCCATCGTCTGTATCGAAGACGAGGGTCCCGGGATTCCGAGTGACGAGTTGGAGCGGATCTTCGTCCCCTTTCGCCGACTACAACAACATCGCTCGCAGCCGGGATCGGGGCTGGGGCTGTACTTCACGAAGAACATTGTGGAAGAACATGGCGGGCGGATCTGGGCTGAGTCGGCAGTTGGACGCGGTGCGGCTTTCTTTGTCGAGCTCGATCGTCCGGTGGATGACGCCTTTCGCCGCGAGTGAGTCGCGTAGCTCGTCGGCGCCCCGAAGGTCATGCTTCCCGCACAGTCTCGGTAGCCTGCGCTATGAACCGCCAGCAACCGTGGTGGATCGCCCTCTTGCTGGGCACTGCCGTAGTAGCTGTCTATCACCACGTCGTGCGGTTCGAGCTGCTGTTGTGGGACGACAAGGTCAACATCTTGGACAACGAGTGGTTGCAGCCGGTCCGCGCGGAGAGCTTCTCCGCGATCTGGACGCAGCCGTATGCGCAGCTTTACATCCCTGTGAGCTATACGGTCTTCGCTGTCGAGGCGTGGTTGGCAACCGAAGCGAGCGGATCAACGGGTGCCGCGACACTCGATTCGACCGTCTTTCACATCGGCAACCTCGCGCTGCACGTCGGCTGTGTCTGGCTCGTGTTCGGGATTCTGCGATCGCTCACGCGGCATGACGCCGCCGCGGGTTTTGGGGCCGCGCTGTTTGCGCTGCATCCCTTGCAGGTCGAGTCCGTTTCGTGGGTCACCGAGACCAAAGGGTTGCTCTGCGCGCTGTTCGGGCTGGCTGCCCTGTGGCTGTCGCTGCGGCTCTTGGAACCCGCTGTGGAACGGAGAGCGCAATGGTGGAGGCTGGCCGGCGCAACGCTTTGCCTCGTGTTGGCGCTATTGAGCAAACCGTTGGCGGCGGCGGTGCCCCTGATGCTGCTAGTGCTGGGAGTTGTCCGCTACCGCACACCCTGGCCGCGGCTCGTCGGCGTGTTCGGACTGATGGCGGGTGTCGTGCTCGTGTACACAGTCTTCACGATGCGACTGCAGCCCGCGCAGGACATACCGACGCTCGCGCCGCTCTGGGCGCGGCCGCTAGTGGCGCTCGATGCACTGGCCTTCTATGGGTGGAAGCTCGTATGGCCCGTGGAGCTGGTGCCGGACTATGGGCGCACCCCGGTGCGGGCACTGGAAAGCGGCTGGCTGTGGTGGACATGGACGATACCCGTCGTGCTCGTTGTTGCGCTGACGTGGCTACCGGGACGTCGGACGTGGGCGACCGCAGCGCTGTTGTTCTGCGCGGGCGTGGCGCCGGCATTGGGGCTGGTGCCGTTTGCGTTTCAGAACTATTCGACCGTGGGCGATCGCTACGCCTACCTGGCCATGCTGGGGCCGGCGTTGGCGGTCGCTGCCCTGTTTGCCGATCGCCCCTCTCGCTGGCTCGCTGCGGTGCTCACGGCGTTGCTGGTCGCGTGTGCGGTCTCTTCGCATTGGCAGGCAGCGAACTGGTGGGACGACGTGACGCTGTACCGGCACACGATTGCCGTGAATCCGGATAGTTCGATGGCCCACAACAATCTGGGAATGGCGCTTTCCGCCTTGGGACAGGACCAAGAGGCTCTTGAGCACCTCGAGATTGCTGTATCGCTCGCTCCTACGGACCGCGCGGCAGCCGTGCCGGAGACGAATCGTGGAATCGCCTTGGCGAATCTCGGCCGGGTCGAGGCCGCCATCGAGGCGTTTCAGGCGGCCATCCAGCTTGATCCCGACGGGCGCTCGGCCTACCTGAACCTGGGACGCATGCTGCTGCAACAGCAGCGCTGGCAGGAGGCCGACCCATGTTTCCGTGAGATGCTGCGTATCGACGCGGGGGACGGGATTGCCTACTGGGGATTGGCCAGCGCGGCGCAGGGTCTGGGCGATGAACTCGTAGCCGCGGAGAACTATCGCCGGGCGCTGCGAATCAGGCCGGGCTGGCCCGAGGTGGCCAACAATCTGGCAGCCATCCATTTGGATGAACAGTCGCCGCTCTATGATCTGGCAGAAGCCGCCCGTCTGGCCGAGATTGCGTGCGAGCAGACGGGCTACGAGAATAGTCAGCTCTTGGGAACGCTGCTCGACGCGTATCGGCAGAGCGAGAGGTGGCAGGACGCGCTTCGCATCGCGCAGCGACTCCGACAACTGGCCATTGCGGCCGGAGCCGGTGACGCCGCCGAACAGCTCGAGGCCATCATCGGCGAACTGGAGGCGCGGGGAGAGTAGGCGTGCGGCCTCGTCAGGGCGGCGCTGTCCTTTCAGTCACTCGCGCCGCGCCGTCGGGCTGCCAGCGGATGTCGTACTTCTCCAGCAGGCGGTAAAGGCTGCGGCGATTGATTCCCAAAGCGCGGGCCGTACGCGCTTTGTTGCCGCTTTCGCGCTGCAGTACTTCGACGATGTGCGCGCGTTCGACGTCGGCCAAGGCCTCACCGCCGACCACTGCCGCGGTGCGGGCAGCGACTTGCGATTGGCCGCCCACGACTTCGGCCGGCAAGTCGGCAGCGCGAATCGCGTTGCCGTCGGCCATGATCTTCGCGCGTTCGATCGCGTTGTGGAGCTGCCGCACGTTGCCGGGCCAGTCGTACTGAGCGAGCAGTTGCGCAGCTGCCGGCTCGATCGACCACTGCGGCGTCAAGAATCGCTCGAGCAAGAGCGGAATGTCGGACGCCCGATCGCGCAAGGGTGGCAACTCCAGCGACATCACGTTGATTCGGTAGTAGAGATCTTCGCGAAAGTGCCCGGCCTGTACCTCTTCGGCCATACTGCGGTTTGTCGCCGCCAACAGGCGAACGTCGACGCGGCGCTCCTTCAGCGAGCCGACGCGGCGGAGCGAGCCATCTTCGAGCACGCGCAGGAGTTTGGCCTGGATGGGGCCGCTCATCTCGCCGATCTCGTCGATGAATAACGTGCCGCCGTCGGCGACCTCGAACAGCCCTGGCTTGGTGCTGATTGCGCCGGTGAAAGCTCCCTTTTCGTGGCCGAAGAGCTCGCTCTCGAGCAGCGTCTCTGGCAGCGCGGCGCAATTGACGACCACCAGCGGCTTGTCCGCGCGGCTGCTGGCGCGATGCAAAGCGCGCGCCACGAGCTCCTTGCCGGTGCCGCTTTCGCCTTGAATCAAAATCGCCTTGTCCGTGGGTCCGGCGCGGTCGATCAGTCGGAAGATCTCCTGCATGGGCGGAGAATCTCCGACGATTTCGCTCGAGGGTTGCGTGCGCTCGAGCACGGTCTTGAGCTGGCGATTCTCCTTGTAGAGTTGTCGCCGCTCGTTGGCTTTCTGGATGACGATCTCGAGTTCGGCCAGCGGAAAGGGCTTGGTGAGATAGTCGTACGCGCCGAGCTTCATGGCTTGCACGGCAGTTTCGATCGTCCCCTGGCCGGTGAGCATGATCGCTTCGCACTCACCAGCACACTGCTTGAACTTTTCCAACAGGTCGACGCCGGACATGCCGGGCATGACCATATCCAGCACCGCCACGTCGAACTGCCGTCGCTCAAGCAGGGCGAGCGCTTCTTCCGCGTCGGCCGCCTCGTGCACGTTGTAGCCGCGACGCAGAAAGCGGCGGGCGACCGTGCCGCGGAACTCCGTGTCGTCGTCGACAATGAGCAGATCGAGAGCTGGAGAATCCGCCGAATCAGTCATGACAATCTAAAGGGCAACGCGGCTGGTTGGGGCTGTCGATGTCATCAAAGCGCGTAGCGAGAGCGGCGCAGTCTTCCCAGCTACGGCAATGCGTGTGCCAAGGCCGGCGACTGGCTCCCGATGACAGGCTCTCTTGAGCCGTTTCGCGGATCGGGAGGCGATCTATCCGGTTTTTGTGTGACGCCACGTGCTCTTCTCCATTCTGCACGAGTCCGCGCGACTGTGCGATAGAGCGCGCAGTACCGTGCCCGCTCACCTATACTGAGCGGCATCTGCGTCAGGGCCTCGCTGATTGAGGCTTCGTGGGCTGGCATTCGATTTGCTCATTAAGCTGGTTGCCTCGGCGTGGTTCGCCCGCCACGCGAATGGCATCCAAGTGTCCGGAGGGCCGATCAATGGATGCGAAGAAAGTTTTGTTCCCAACGGATTTCTCGACCTCCAGCGACGCGGGCCTGTCGCACGCGACGAGCTTGGCGCGCGACGCCGGCGCGAAGATGTTGATTGTCCACGTCGAGGAACCGCCGACCGCGTACGGCGGCGGCGAGATGTATTACGGCATTCCCGAGCCGGACACCGCCGCCTTGCAGAAGATGCTGGAGGCGGTCAAGCCGACGGATGCCTCGGTGCCGTACGAGCATCACCTGGTTGTGGGCGACCCCGCCACCGAGATCGTGCGTCTGGCTGAAGAACAGGGCGCCGACATGATCGTGATGGGCACTCACGGGCGCACGGGTTTGAGCCGGCTGTTGATGGGCAGTGTGGCCGAGGCGGTTGTTCGGCGGGCGAATTGCCCTGTGATGACGTACAAGCAGCCACCGCAGTCCGAGGAGAAGGAGGCATAAGCAGAATTCAGACACCGTCGCTCGGGCATCCACAACGCCAGCTCGCCAACGCCAAGGTGGCAGCCAGGTGAACGCCATGATTCCCAAGATCCAACTTGATCGACTCGCATCGCTTCGCGTGGCCGACGTCATGTCGCGGGAGGTCGTTTCGGTCGAAGCGCACAACACGATGGCCAAGGCAGCGCGCGTGCTGCTCGAAAACCATGTCTCGGGGGCGCCCACAATCGACGAACAAGGGCGTTGCGTGGGTGTGCTCAGCGCCACGGATTTTGTCCGCCGCGAAGTGGTCCGCTCGGGCACCGAGCGCGATGTGAGTGGATCGATCGAGCATCTCGTCGAGGGCTCGGCCAAAGAGAACCCCGTTGAGATTGAAGAAGTCGACGACGAGATCGTGGCGGCCAACATGTCGACGGCCGTGCAGGCGATCGCAGCGGATATGCTGGTGCTTCAGGCGGCCCGCGAGATGTGCGTCGGGCACGTGCATCGGCTGCCCGTGCTCGACGAGCATGGCCGCCCGCAGGGAGTGATCAGTTCGCTCGACATCGTGGCCGCGCTGCTGAACGCGATCGATGAGGATCGTGCAGCAGCCGCCGGCTGAACGCCTGTTCGCTCCGACGCACGCATCGAGCCTCGTCACGAAGGTCGATAGATCGACTTCGACGCACACGTAGTGCTGAAAAAAGTTGTGCGAGCGCGCCGGTCGCGCACTTCTAAAGTTTATTTCGAACTTGGAAATGTGTGCCACGGCGTGCATGACCAGCTTCGCGAGACTTGCGGAAAGCACTGCTGGGCAAGCCAGCAGTGGCACCCAGGGTCGACCGAATGAGATCTAGAGATGTGGAACAAGACAGACTCGCGGTGGTGGCGGCCACTGCGTGTGTCTTGCTGAACTACTAGAGAATGATTTCGGCGACGCAACTGCTCGCCACAACCTGAACTGGAGAACAAGGAATGAGAAAGTCGGTCGTGCTCAGTTTGTTGATCGCCGTTGCGCTGGTCGCCGTCGCCCGGTATGCGTACAGCCAGCCCGATGAGAATCTCAGCGACTTCATGAACCGAAAGCTCGAACACGCACAGTCGATGCTGGAAGGTCTGGTCACCGAAGACTACCCGACGATCTTGAAGCACGCCCGGGAGATGAACGTCATCAGCCGGGCCGCGGCATGGCAAGTGATCGAGACGCCGGAGTACGCAGCTCAGAGCGTCGAGTTCCGCCGCGCGGTCGACGATCTCACCAAGGCGGCCGAAAAGCACAACCTGGACGGCGCGGCGTTGGCCTACGTCGAGATGACGGTGAAGTGCGTCAATTGCCACAAGTATGTCCGCACGATCCGCGTGGCCGAGGCACCGCAGTTCGACGGTATCTTGCAGGTTGCCCAACGGCCGGTACGCTGAACGTCTCGCGGAGTACGACTCCCTGCCGCGCCCGTGGCGCGACGCCGACGTTAGGCACCAGCACTTCAGGACGCGACTGGTTGCTATGGCCGCACTCGATGGCATCCACGTACTCGACCTGTCGCTGTTGCTGCCCGGGCCGCTGTGCACGCAGGTTTTGCGCGACATGGGCGCCCGGGTCACCAAGATCGAGCCGCCCGCACCAGGCGATTACATGGCGCTGTGGCCGCCGCAGGTGGGCGATGTCTCGGCCATGTTTCTGGCCATCAACCGCGGTAAGGAGCGGCTCTCGCTCAACCTCAAGCAGGATGCGGACCGCGAGCGGTTTTTGCAGATGGCCGCTGCGGCGGACGTGGTGATCGACGGCTTTCGGCCGGGCGTGTTGGACAAGCTCGGTGTGGGCTACAGCCACTTGAGCGAAGTAAATCCGCGACTGGTGCTGTGCAGCATCTCGGGCTACGGGCAAAACGGACCCCTGGCCGATCGCGCCGGACACGATCTCAACTACCAGGCGCTGGCCGGCGTGCTGTCGCTTTCTGGCGGAGGTGGTCCCTCGCCACCGAATCCGCAGATTCAGGTCGCCGACACCTGCGCCGGTTCGTACGCTGCCGCGATGCTGATTGTGGCGACGTTGTTCGAGCGGGAGCGGACGGGGCGCGGACGTCACATCGACGTGAGCATGTCCGAGCAATTGCTGCCGCTCTTGTCGACGGCCTACGCCATCGCCTCGGCCGAAGGACAGAACCCGCAGCGCGACGGCGAAGTCCTGTCCGGCGGCGCGCCTTGTTACCGCGTGTATCGCACGAAGGATGATCGCTACTTGACCATTGGCGCACTGGAGCCGAAGTTCTGGCAGTCGTTGGCCGCTGCGCTGGAGGAGCCCGAGTTGGCCGAGACGCCGCATCTGGTGGGCGAGCATGCGGACGAAATCGCGGCCAAGCTGACGGCGCTGTTCGCCACGCGCACGCTCGACGAATGGCTGCAGATTCTCGAACCGGCCGATGCCTGCTGCGAGGCCGTGCTGACGTTCCAGGAAGTCGTCGGTCATCCCCATTGGCAAGCGCGCGGCAGCTTCACCCAGGTGACGGCGTCCGACGGGCAACAGATCACCGTGCCCCACATGCCCGCCACCCTGGCAGGTCTCAACGACGGCGACTAGCGGACGGCTGAAGGCCGGGAATTGCACCCGGCGGGAAGACAGCCCCCGGGAACGCCCCGACCCGGTCGGGGGGTTTTTGATTGCCCGCGCCGATCGAACCAAGTACATTGCAGGTGCGGGTTTGGGCGGCGTCGCCAGGTAAGTCGCCTCTGTTGACCTCCACGTTTTTCTGCCCGGCACCGCGTCTCGCTGCTCGCTCTGCGCGAGGATGATCGCAATCGGTGTGCGGCCGGGAAGCCTCGCGTGGGAGCGAGAGATGGGCCAAGAGCAAGAATTGGAATCGTCGGCCGCCGCTGCCAATGAAGCGGCTGACAGCGCTCCTGCGGCGGCCACCGCCGACGGAGTGACTTCGGCAGCTCGCGCAAAAGCTCCTGCGGACAACGGTGAGCAGGCCAACGGAAAACCGCCCTCTGACGCGGCGGGAAAGGGCGATGCCGCGGCAGCGGAGGCCAAGCCTGCGGATGGCTCCGAAACGCAGCGCAAGTCGGAGCAAGCCTCGTCCCACGACCGTGGATCGCTTGTCGGCGGCGTCGTGGCGCTGGTGCGATCACGACGCGTGGAGTCGTGGAGTGGATCGCTGGTCGTGCACGCCATCGTGTTGGTGGTGTTGGCCTTCGTCTTCTTGCCGCTGAAGCCAAAGCCGCAGTTGCCCGAGCTGACGAGCGTGCTCAGACGGCCCGACGAAGTGATCACGCAGGTCCTCGACGAAAGCCTTGAGGCAGGCACCGCGTTCTCGGCAGTTTCGGTCGGCTCCGTGGAATCCAGCGGCGAGCCGTTGGACACGGTGAGCGAGCCGGAGTTGGACACCGAGGCGACCGACCGTATCCAGGCACCGCAAATCGACCTCGAAGCCGGACTGGCCAGTTTGCCCACCAACGAGTTGGACAGTGCGTTGGGGATGGACTCACCCGGCGAAGCGGCTGCCGTGGTCGAAGGCTACGGGGGCGCGATGGATCGTCTGACCCAAGAGATTCTCTTGATGCTCGACAAGGGCAAAGTGCTGGTCGTGTGGCTGTTCGACCAATCGCTGAGCGTCAAGGACGATCAGCAAGAGGTCAAAGACCGTATCGGGCGCGTGTACGAAGAGCTCGGACTGCGGGGCGCCGACAATGAAGACGCGATGTTGACCGCCGTGGCCAGCTTCGGGCAAGAGTCGACGGTTCACACCGATCGTCCCACGGCCGATCAAGAGAAGATCACGGCAGCGATCGAAGAGATTCCCGTCGATGAAACCGGCGAGGAGCAAACGTTCCGCGCGGTGATCGAGATGATCGAGGCCTTTCGCCGCTACGGCGTACAAGGCAAACGTCAGTTGGCCATGATCATCGTCAGCGACGAAAGCGGTGACGATGGCGAGGGTCTCGAAGTCGCCATCGACACGGCGCGGCGGTCGAACTGCCGCATCTATTGCTTGGGGCGCGAGGCGGTCTTCGGCTATCCGTACGCCCACATGCGGTGGGTCGATGAAGAGACGGGCCTCGACTTCTGGCTGAGGATTCGCCGCGGTCCGGAGTCGCCACTGGTCGAACAACTGCAGACCGAGGGCTTCTGGCGGCGGTACGATGCGCACCCCAGCGGGTTTGGTCCATATGAGCAAGCCCGGCTTTGTCGCGAAACGGGCGGCATCTTTTTCATGCTGCCGAGCATCGAGACGAACCTGGTTCGCGGTGAGAAACGCATCTACGAACTGGAGGCCATGCGGCCTTACCTACCCGACCTGCGGAGCCGCGCCGAATACGAAGCCGATCAGCGCAAGTCCGCGCTGCGGCGGACGATGTTTGAAGTGATCGGCACGCTCGATCCCTATCGCGACTCGAGCCTGCAACTCTTACAGGACTATCCCGTAACTCCGGCGGAATTCCGCGCTGCCGCCGAGCGCGAAGCGCAGAAGGCCGCTGCGCTCATTCGCGCGTACGCCGCTGCTGAAGAGACGCTGACCTCGCTGGCTCGCGAGCGGCGCTACGAGCCCTCGCCGCGGTGGCAGGCCAACTACGATATCCTGCTGGCGCAGACCATCGTCTATCGGGTGCGTTGCAACGAGTACGTCGCGTATCTCGATGCCTTCATGCGAAACCCGAAAGCACAACAAGACCCGAAGACGACGCACTGGCGGGTCCGCAACCGCGCAGAGACGATCGCCGAACGCCTCCCGGTCACCGATGAAGCGACGGCCGATCTCGTGTCGCGTTCGCAGGAGATGTTGCGAACGATCATCGCCGAGCACGCAGGCACGCCGTTCGCGGCCCGCGCGCAATGGGAACTGAATCGCGGTTACGGCATGGAGATGCACGAATGGTTCCGCGATCCGCGCCGCGACACGATCGAAGTGCCGTCGTACTAGCGTCCCGCGCAGCTCGCGCCCATCGCCGCATTTTCCTCCTGCTGCCAAGCTGACCTGTCGCTCGCGGAGCACCTGGGCCGTGTTGACCCCTATTTGGGGGTGTCTTATACTGCCGCGCGGCATGAGCAAATACACTCCCGCGAAGAAGTAAATGCTTCGACGCGGAGATCATTGGGGGCCAACGGTTCCAGCGGAGGAGATTGTCATGGCCACATCGGCGACCTACAGCGGCGTGCGCGACGAAATTACGCACTGCATTGGCAACACCCCGCTCGTGCGGCTGCGACGCACGGCCCAAGGCAGTGGTGCCACGGTGGCCGCCAAGATGGAGAACATGAACCCGCTGTGGAGCGTCAAAGACCGCATCGCGCGCTCCATGATCGACGCCGCCGAACGCGATGGCCTGATCAAGTCGGACACGGTGATCATTGAGCCCACCAGCGGCAACACGGGCATCGGTCTGGCATACGTCTGCGCGGCGCGCGGCTACCGCTTGATGGTCACGATGCCCGAGAGCATGAGTCTCGAGCGGCGGCGGATGCTCAAAGCACTCGGCGCCGAGTTGGTGCTCACGCCGGCCGCCGAGGGGATGCCGGGCGCCGTTCGCAAGGCCGAAGAGCTGGTCGCGCAAAACAGCAACTACTTCATCCCGCAACAGTTCAAGAACCCTGCCAATCCTGAAGTGCACCGCGTGACGACGGCCGAAGAGATCTGGCGGGACACCGACGGACAGATCGATATTTTTGTCTCGGGCGTGGGCACCGGGGGCACGATCACCGGCGTGGGCGAAGTGCTCAAGTCGCGCAAGCCCGACGTGCGGATCGTTGCCGTCGAGCCGGCAGCCAGTCCCGTCATCACGCAGCGCAAAGCGGGTCAGGACCTCAAGCCCGGCAAGCACACGATCCAAGGTATCGGCGCCGGCTTCATTCCCGACGTGC
>CALKYM010000332.1 GCA_938003525.1 uncultured Planctomycetales bacterium
ACCCGATGCGCCTGCGGGCCCGATGGATACGCCAAACGGATGGGGAGGGATTCGATTCGCTTGCCGCAACCATCTTGCCTGACAACGCGTTAGGTATTTTGCCCGAGAATTCTGGCACAGATTCCGGCACACTCTTGGACGAAACGGCGATTGTCGACGCCGATCTCGCGGCCGTGATTGCCGCTTACCAAGTGCTGACCAGCGAGCAGCGTCGGGAGTTCATGGCCATCGTCGGCGGGGAGAGCTTGGCCAATGACTGAGTCAATCCTCCCTTGTCTTGAAGAGTCAGGCGATCCGCATCGGTTGCAAAAAAACGGCACCCTCATCAACGTCTCAGAATCTTAACCACCTCCCCCCCTCTTCTCACGTTAGGATTCCTAGTTAGCCCTCTCCGGCGCGCCACAAAAAATCGATGTGAGTTCGGGATGACGTCCAAGCCACCTCCCTGGATCTGCTCACTAGGTGGTTTCGTTTGTTCGTTCGTGTCCGGCCTGACCTGCACCCCCCGAAACGAGTCCAGACTTGGATCGTAGACGCTCAGGTTACCCGCACCTACGCGCGCTGGCGGGGCCTGGGGTAGCTGGCTTGGGAGCGACGCCGCCCCGACGCTCTCGCGGTGCTTGTCACGATCTAGGCTAGGGCGGCTTCGCCCGATTCGATGGTTGCTTCGGCCTGCCAATCTTCGTCTGCCAAGCCCATGTTCATCTTCAGTTCCTTGAAACCGCAGTAGACGACGGGCACCACGAACAGCGTCAGCAGCTCCATCACCATGCCGCCGAAGACGGGCCAGGCCATTGCTTTGGCGACGTCGGCACCGCGACCGCTGGACAAGAGGACGGGCAACAAGGCAATGATGGTCGTGAAGGTGGTCATCAGGCAGGGGCGAATGCGCCGGAGGCCAGCTTCGACCGTCGCATTGCGAATGTCCTCCACCGTCGAAAGCGCACGACGACGGAAAACCTGATCGAGATACGTCGCGATAACGACACCATCGTCCACCGCGATTCCAAACAGGGCGATGAAGCCGACCCAGACCGCCGTGTTCATCTCGACGCCGTTAATGGCGAGCATGATCATGCCGCCGGCAAACGCAACCGGGATTCCGGCAAACACCGCGAGCGTAATCGGCAGCCTGCGAAATTGAAGATAGATGATGAACAGGTTCGTAAAGACGACCAGTGGGAGCACCCACATCAGCTGCTGATTCGCCTCGATCTGATTCTCGAAGGAACCGACGGCACGAATCGCATAGCCGGTCGGAAGTTCGAGCGTGCCATCCCGTTGGGATTCATACAGAGCGTCCTCTACCGCACGTACCGTTTCCAAGTCACCGACATAGCCCGCCGGTGAGAATGACACGTGGGCCACCAACCGAGCATCTTCGCTGTTGATCACGCCGGGTCCCCAGGTTGTGGCCATTTTGGCCAACATTCCAAGCGGCACGACCTCGCCGGAATGCGTGACGACCGGCAAACGCGACAGCGACTCGATCCGTTCGCGCAGGTCGCGCTCATAACGGACTCGGATTGGATATCGTTCACGTCCTTCGACGGTCGTCGTGAGATTCATTCCGCCGAGCGCGGTCTCAATAATCTGATTAACCATCATGGTGGACATGCCATAGCGGGCGGCGGCCTCACGATCGACATCAAACTCGACGTAGGGCTTTCCGAGCACGATGTCGGGATTAACGGTGGAAGCGTTTACTTGAGGAATCTCGCGAAGTTGATCGGCCACGGCGAAGGACGCTTCGGCGAGTCCTTCCAAACTATCCCCATAGATACGAATCGCCATCGAAGCCTTGATACCACTTTGCAGCATCACGACACGGCCCTCGATGGGCTGAAGCGGCGAAGCGGGCGTCACGCCCGGAAGCGTGGCGACGGCATTGATCTGGCTCCAGATATCTTGAGGTGTGATTCCCTCGCGCCACTCTTCACGTGGCTTGAGCATCACATAGGTTTCGACCATGGCCGCTGGTGCCGGATCGAGCGCCGATTCCACACGACCGATCTTGCCCAGCACGTTCTCGACTTCCGGAATCTCCGCAATGAGTGCGTCCTGAGTCTGCAACACCTCCATCGCTTGCGTGAAGCTCGCAGCCGGGTAGAGGGTTGGCATGTAAAACCAGCTTCCCTCGTCCAGCGCAATCCAGTCATCGGATTCCAGGCCGGTAAAGATATGCTTTGCCGAGACGTAGCCTGGCACCTCGTTCAAATTGGCACCGAGCAGCGACGATACTTTTTCGACCGGTTTGAGTACCCCAGGAAGGCCAAACCAAGCACCCAGACCCAAGAGGATCACGGCCGCCGGCAGGCAAAAGAAGGCGGCCTTGTGCGCGAGAAACCAACGCAACGTTGGCTCGTACAGGAACTGTATCAATCGGCTGACGGGGTTGGTCTCAACGGGCCGCAGGCGCTCGCTCAACATCCAATAGCCCAGCACCCACCCGACGGCAGCGGATGCGATGGTGAGGATGAATCTGCCAATCGCGAGATACTCGGCGGCAATGTCTCCCCACAACCAATAGGACGTCGCCGCCAGCAGAAGACTCAGTACCGTAGCTCCGGCGAGTTTCTTGAATAGCGTGAGCCGGGTGGACGTGAGCAAGAGGCGACTGAGCAACGGAACGATCGTGATCGCCACGATGAGTGCGGCGACGAGCGAGAATGTCTTTGTCCATGCCAGTGGAGCGAAGAGTTTGTAATCGCGACCGGTCAGCATGAAGACCGGAAGAAAGCTGACGACGGTGGTCGTTACCGCCGTCACGACAGCCGGTGCGACTTCACCGGCCGCCTGTTGAACAACCGTGATGCGTCGCGCCTTACCGCCTGGTCGCCCGTCGCGTTCCCAACTGGCCAAATGGTCGTAGATCGTTTCCGACACAATGATGGCCATGTCTACCATTGTGCCGATGGCAATGGCGATACCTGCCAACGACATGATGTTGGCATCGACACCGAACTGCTTCATTCCCACAAATGCCAATAGCACGGCGGCGGGAAGTGTGACCGCTACGACGAAGCTCGCTCTCACGTGCAAAAGGAACAACAGGATGACGACGACCGTGATGAGGACCTGCTGCGTAAGTGCCGTCGTGAGCGTGCCGACCGTTTCGTCGATCAACCCGGTGCGGTCATAGATCGGTCGAATCTTGACGCCACCCAGTCCTGGCTCGATCTGACGAATCTTTTCGTTGACTCGCTCGATGACCGCTCTGGGGTTCTCGCCAAACCGCATGACGACCACGCCGCCGACAGCCTCCGCGCCGTTTAAGTCAATCGCGCCACGTCGAAAGTCCGGACCGAGCTGCACGCTGCCGAGATCGCGAATGCGCACCGGGATGCCGTCGCGTGAGCGGATGACCGTCGCTTCAATGTCCTCGACCGCCTGTTGAGGGTCCATCTCCGCACCGATGAACCCGCGACCGCGAATAATGAACTCCATGCCGCTCGACTCGACCGTTTTGGCACCGACGTCGATGTTCGAGTCTTTCACCGCCTTGATGAGTTGGTCGAGGGGAATATCGTGAAAACGGAGTCTGTCGGGATCGACTTCAATTTGATACTGCCGCACATAGCCGCCAACGCTGGCGACTTCGCTTACGCCAGGCACCGCCTGTAATTCGTACTTCACGACGAAGTCCTGCAAGCTCCGCAGATCGGCGAGCGTCATCTCGGGCGCCGGATCAAGAACGTAGTAGAGCACTTGGCCAAGGCCGGTTGCATCGGGTCCCAAGGTCGGCACGACGCCGTCGGGCAAGAACGCGGCCGCGGTGCCAAGCTGTTCCGCCACTCGTGAACGCGCCCAGTAGAAATCGGTTTCGTCCGAGAACGTGACCTGCACGAAGCTGTAACCAAATAGGCTCTTACCGCGAACGCTTTCTGCCTCGGGAACCGCGAGCAGCGCGACAGACAGCGGGTAAGTCACTTGATCCTCGACGTCCTTCGGCGAGCGACCCGGCCACGCCGTGAAGACAATGACCTGGTTCTCACCGACATTTGGGATCGCGTCGATAGGAACCTGCGACGTGGCGTAGATGCCATAGGCGATGGCGATCACCGAAATGATCACGACGATCAACCGTTCGCGAACACAGAAGTTGATGATGGATTGAATCATGATCTACTCCGCTGTGTGCTCGGTCGACTCGGTTGACTCACCAGGTTCCGCCTGGTCGAGATGCCCCTTCGTGGGAAACACATGCACCTGATTCCCGCAGCGTGGCATCTCACTGCCATAATATGGATTGAAGAGTTGGTCGTTTGGCTGCAACCAGTCACCGCCGCCACCTTTCACGTGGGGACAGAAGAAATGCACGAACTCCTCGGACGCATCACTTCCACGAAGCTCGGTCGCCAGCGTGACAACAGCATGGCTGATCGATTTGAATGCCTCACGAGCATCTGCCAGTTCCATGTGATGCAGATGCTCACTGGCACCAGCGACTTCCTGAAGTAATTCGCGATGTGGCTTGGTCAGTTCGCCGTTGGCACCAAGGTCCTTGGCCAACTGGTGAAGCAAGGTCGCCGCCTCTGTGGGTGGCTTTTGATCATTGGCCAACGCGTCTTGAATCGCGAAATAAGCCCGGTAGAAGCTCTCGACATCCCGACCGACATCGCCGGGCACGGGAGTGACATGGATATGCTCGAATTGCAGCGGACCTTCTGGCTTCCGCTTAGCCGCAACCGCTCGCGTGGGATCGATCAAGCTCGGTTTGCCAGCGAGCTGCATCTGCGAGTCGATGAGAAAGTTGCCGGCAGTGGCAACGTCTTCTCCTTCATTGAGCCCATCGAGGATGATGACCACTTCGCGCAGAATGGGTCCGATCGTCACGGGTCGAATCTCGAAGCGACCCGGTTCGACTTCTACGTAAACGACGCTGTTGTTACCCGCCATCAAGAGCGCCGAACGAGGAACGAAGAGTGACGAGGGTTGCTCGACCGGCTTCTCCGAATAGCCGTATCGCGATGTGGGCACCAAATCCATCCCGCAGATCGGACACTGGCCAGGCTCGTCTCGGATAATCTGGGGGTGCATCGGGCTGATCCAGCGACCTGCCAGGTCGGCATCGTACACATCTCCCGTCTGCCCGATGGGAACCGCGATCGTTGCCGTCGCATAGTCACCCGGGCGAAGACGCTTGTCATCGTTGAGAAACTCAACGCGAACGCCTACGGTTCGTTTTTCGGGATCGACCGTGGGATCGATGAACGCAACGCGACCTTGGAACTTCTCCCCGGGGATCGATTGAATCTCGGCTTCGACAAGCTGCCCAAAGCGAATACGTGCCGCGTCCTCGGGGTAAAGTTCGAGCATGAGCCAGACGGTGGACAGGTCGGCGATACGGTAGATCGGCTCACCTGCGTCCACATACTTGCCCTCGACCGCCGGCTTCTCGATGACCGTTCCGCCGATCGGTGAAAAGATGGTCAAGCGCGATTTTGCCTTTCCGCCTTGCTCCAAGGCGGTGATCTGTGCTTCCGTCATCCCCAATTCGACGAGTCGCTGGCGCGAATTGGTCACCAGCCGCTGTTGAGCCTCGCGCACGGCGGCTAGCGTGGCTTGCCCCATGGCGGCGTAGCTACGGCGTATTTCGATGTACTCGACCTGCGCCGCGTATAGCTCGGGGCTGTAGATGACCGCCAGATGGTCGCCCTTGGCCACATCGATGCCGGTGTAGTCGGCAAACAGGCGTTCCAGGCGTCCTTTGATGTAGGAAGCGATCGTGGCCATGCGGCTTTCGTCGATGGCGATTGCTCCGACCGTTTCAATCTCATCAACGAGCGGCTCGCGTTTCGCTTTCGCCGTCTGGATGTTGGCCAGACGTCGCTGTGCCGGCTCAATCTTCACCGAGAACGCATCCAGATCGGCACCGGCGGAGGCTGCCACGACGAGTGCCATACCACAAATCGGACAGCGACCTGGTGTTGGCTGCCGAATTTGTGGGTGCATCGGACAAGTGTAGACTTCCTCCGCCTCACTCGACGAATCGCTCACCGCGACGTCGGTTGCCGTTAACCATCCAATACGTTGAGCAATGCCAAGTCCGAAGATAACGAGTGCGCCCGCCGCCAGGATGAGCGCCGGCGTAATGAGCTTTCGAAGCCACCAATGCCACGCCCTACTTGTTGGCATCGAGGCGAGACCATCCGGCGGCGATGCAGGAGCCTTGTCGCTTGCGTTGGGAGTAGGGTCCGATGTCATGTTCTTGTCCTCCATCGAGGAACGATTGTCGATTGATAGGGTGAGCGGCCAGCTAAGGCCCGGCCACATCGACGTGGAACCGTGCCAAATGCAACCGTTCCCGCCGGCCGCTCACGTGTTCGATTCGTCAGTTACAGCTCGCGCATAGAGCAACAGATCACCACTGATGGCGCAGCGCGAAATGCATGTCTTCATCCATCCACGTTCGGTGAAGGCAGCCCACGTTAGAAAACGCGGGCGCGCAGCAGATTAGGTCTGCCAGATACAGAAGAAGACCTGCACGGAGGGCGACGCACGATCGAGCGCAGACGCCCCTGTCGTTGCCAGACGATCGCCAAGAGACAAAGCCACCGCGTCAACAAACTTGGGAGCCACGTCGGCCGCAAGTTTCTGTTTGACGTCCGTACTCTCGGACGGACTCGACGGCGCAGCCGGCGGGTCACGGCGATGCTGGTCGCACCCGCAGTTGCAGAGACCTGTCTGGCCGCATTTACGGCAAGGCCCTTTAGAGTCTTTGGCACAGCACGCGTGGCGCTCGTGATCACAGCACGACGGAGTTTTCGTCTCTGTATGGCAACAGGCCTTGGCATCGACCTCCGACTTTGAGACCGCGCATCGACAAAGCGTCGGACCTGCAAAGACGGACTGCGTGATCAGTGTCAGCACGATCAACGCGGCGATCGGCGTTCGTGTGTCGCGAAAGATGCGCATGATTCTGCCAGCTCGGGTCGGGGTCCACCAGGGCGGCCACCCATCGCTTCAATTATGCGTCGCGCCGGCGAAAAAAACCATAGCAACCACCAAAGCGGTTAAGGATTCTGGCGGTCGATTGGGATGCCCGCAGGGACCGGCAGGTCTTCGGCAGCGACGGTGAGCAAATCCGTACCTGCCGCCTGTTGAATGCGAGCCAAGGCAATAGCAAGCCGACCGACCGCTCGGTGGTGCTCAAGCTGGAGCGTCAGGACGTTCCGAAGATCGCCCACGACACGGTCAAATTCGACGCCGCCCGTGCTGTACGATTCCTGGTCGGCTTGTAGAGTCTGCTCCGCTTGGGGAAGTATCGTTGTCCGATAAAGCTGAGACGTGGCTTCGGCCGCTCTCGCCTGTTCCCAAAGGTCTCGCAGCAGGGCATCGTAACGATTGATGACGTCCTCGACCGTCGCACGTGAGGCAAGGTGGCGTTGGGCCGCTTCCTCCTCCATCGCGCTGTATTTGTTGTGCCAGATGGGCACGCTCATCTGCACACCCACCGACCAGGCATCGCGACCTACGTCGACGATATTGGGAGTCGGACGGTCGTCATTGATCGCGAACCAGGACCCGCTGATGGACACATCGGGCCGCCGTTGCAAGCGTGCCACTTCGACGCCCCACTCGCGTGCTTCGGCTCGTAATCGCGCGGCTGCAATATCGGGCTGTCGTTCAATGGCCGATTGCTGCAGCGATGCGTGTGACCAGCTTGGCAGCGAAACGACGAGATGCTGTGGAATCGCGATCGGATGGTCCGCCGGGCGGCCGATCACACGGTTAAGTTCGGCACGCGTAGATTCAACCTGCTGTTGCAAAAGCAGCAGTTGTTCCGCTAGCCGACTCAACTCCAGCGTTCCGAGCAATACGTCACCTTGTGACGCTCCGCCGGCGGCGACTCTCGCGTTGGCAATGTCGATAAGTGACTGAAGGAGCGCCTGATTGGCCTGGTTGGTCTCGATCTGCTTACCGAGTACATAGAGCCGGAACCATAACGCGCGAACGTCACCAATGACCTTAAGGCGTTGCGTATTGTAGTTCTGTTCAGCGACAAGAGCCTCGACAAATGCCTGCTGGACCTGGGCATCGAGTCGATGGAACCACGGAAAGCGTTGAGCGACGGTCAGATTTGCCGTCTGCGAGCCGGCGGCTGTTTCGATCGGCGTAACAAAGATGTTCGCGCCGATGGTCGGATCGGGCAGTTTATCGATGTGATTCACCCTGGCCTGTGCGGCAGCGACCTCCTGCTGAAGACCTCGCAGCCGAGGGTTTTGCACCTGCGCTTGCGCGACAAGCTCTAAGAGATCGTCGTTGCCTTGGAATCCGACGCGTCTGACGCTGGTTGTCGGCGGCGCGAGATCGACGACCGGAGCCGGCTGGCTGGCGTCGTTCCAGTCGGCCTGTCGGACGGTGGACTGATGCGAGACGAAATCCCCTGCTGGGATATTCTGACCCGGCTGAACTCTGGGCGGCGCGTGGAATGCTTGCGGTGCGCTAGTCCAACCACCCCATGCACAGCCGCTAGCAACGATCGCGGTGCCGAGTAGGGTTACCCAGAGAACCGAATGCGAGTTGTTCGGCAGCATCCGTGCCATGAACCGTGTCCCTATTGCCAGGCGTCTGCGGACCGCGACCTTCAGTGTGAACGTCGATCACATCCGCTAGTTGGTAGATAAGGATGGCACGGTTCCATCTTTTTATTCGGCCCAGGGAGCGGCTTGGGTTGTGGGGTTCACTCTGAGTCCCGGGCTGTCCGACGGAACCACTACTCGTGGTACCGATTAGGTAAGATTTGCTGCGGTTTCGGAGCCAGGCGGCATATAGGACACTATATCTTGGTGGGCTCTTTTTTCCGCTTGGCGACCTGGGACCGCGATTCCCGGTGCCAGGCGAGATGATCATCATTTGCGAAGGTGTGAAGGACGCCGCCGCTTATCACTCGCTCGGCTACTACGCCAGTGGCCTAAACAGCGACCAATTGGCTCAGAAGTTCGTGCCGCTGTTTCAGGACTCTCACGTTGTCCTAATGCCCGATCGGACGTCTGATGCCGAATACAAGGCTCGGACGTCGGCGGGCCGGCTGGCGAGTGTCGCTGCGTCGGTGAAGATCGGAACGCTGCCACTGCCACTCGACGGGAACTTGGGAGATGACGTTCGCGACGCGCTCAAGCAGAACGAAGGCGAGCAACTAGTTCGGGCTGCGATCGAGAATGCGAAGGCGTGGAACGAACCGGTGATCGACAGTGGCGTTCGGCGCATCACCATGCAGCAAGCCGTTACCGAACGACTGGACGAGTATCAAAGGGGGCCGATTCCACGAGTCGAGCTCGGTATCGAGAAGCTCGACGCCACGCTCGGAGGCGGCGTTCCCTACGGCAGCCTCGTTGTCGTGGGTGCCCTCTCCTCGCACGGCAAGACGGCGTTTTCTCTACAAATCACGCACCATATAACCGGTGGCCAGAGCCTTCCGGTGACGTTCATTAGCCTTGAGATGGGCGTCGGGGAACTTGCCGATCGAACGTTGAGCTATGCGAGCGACTCGCCCAAAGAACATTGGCACAAGCTCTTGCCACGACTCGATCGCGATGCTTCCGAGCACTTTCAGGGCGCAGCGCCCTGCACATTGATCGAAGGCGTGTCGGAACTTGACGACGTCAAACGCGAGATCACCCTGGCGTTCGATGGTGGGTCGAAGGTCGTCATCATCGACTACGCCCAACTCATCGATGCCGGTAGTCGTGACGACACCAACGCCATCATGCGGCGGGTATCGGCAGAGTTCAAACGACTGGCAAAGCAACATCACGGCATCATCGTCTGTCTGGCACAACTCAATCGCCGTGTTGAGGAACGTAAGCCGCTCGTTCCCCGCCTGACGGACATCGAGTATGGCAGCAAACTCGGCCACGACGCGGATGTGGTTTTGTTTCTCGTGTGGCCGCATCGCGTCGACCAGTCATTTCCCGCGAATGAATATCAAGTGTTCATCGAGAAGAATCGAAATGGGCGCAGCAAGGTAGGGCTCAATTGTCATTTCAATCCGCCACGACAACGGATCACGGAGGAGGAGTTTGCACACGCGCCAAGCGGCGACTACTAACAGAACCACCGTATCACAGGCAACGGAATGCAATTGACTATGGATCGTGGCACGCCAATACTGTCCGATACACACGCAACAGGAGAACACCAGATGGCATCGCTATCGAAAGACAACAACGACTGGCGAATCCTCTTCGTTTGCCCGACAACCAGTAAACGACGGACGATCCGGACCGGCAAGTGCCAAAAGAAGCACGCCGAAATCGCGTGCAACATGATTGAACGTCTCGTGTCAGCAAAGAGCCTTGGCACCCCGCCTGATCCGCAGACGGCGAAGTGGCTGTTAGGCGTCGATGGGAAACTACGAGAACGACTGGTGAAAGCCGGGTTAACCCAGGCTCGCCCAGACGCCAGCCTGAAGGATTTCATCGAGAGCTACATCGATGGTCGACACGACGTCAAACCCGAGAGTAAAACCGTTTGGCAGCAGGGCGAAGCCAGTCTTTACAAATTCTTCGGTGAAGACCGGATGGCCCACACGATCACGGTTGCCGAGGCCGAGGAGTTCAAGCAATCGCTCATCAAGAGCGGCATTGCCCTCTACACCGTTCGAAAGCGACTGCAATCGGTGAAGATGTTCTTCAAGGCAATGGTTAAACAGGGCGCCATCCAAGAGAGCCCTTTCGACTCTGTGAAAGGCGTTGCCGCCGTCGTCGACGAATCGCGCAATGTCTATGTCTCCGCGGAAGACGTGCGAGCTGTGATCGACGTCGCGCCTGACTCTGAACGGCGAGCCATGATCGCCTTGTCGCGATTTGGTGGCTTGCGGCTTCCGGCCGAAGTCCTCTCACTCAAATGGGAGCATATCGACTGGGAGAATAAACGCATCACCGTTGTTAGCCCCAAGACAGCCCACCATGCTGGTGGTGGGCAACGAGTCATTCCGCTGTTCGCGGAGCTGGTAGAACCCCTGACCGAGGCGTTCGAAGCGGCACCCGATGGTGCGGAGTTCGTTGTGACTCGCCATCGATCACAAGCCGACAAAGGAAATGGCAGCTGGCGAAACAGCAACTTCCGAACCCGATTCAACAAAATGGTGAAGCTTGCCGGTCTTAAGCCGTGGCCAAAGCCTTTCCACGGAATGCGTGCCAGTCGTGAAACAGACCTGCTTGAGCAGCACCCGTTGCAGGCCGTTGCACGCTGGATGGGGCACTCGCCAAAGATTGCCGTTGCTAACTATCTTCGGGTCCGTGACACGCATTTCGATCGAGCAGCGGCCAAAGGCCAAACCGATTTGGCACATATTCCGGCACACTCATCGCCAAATAGGGCGAATCAGCGTTCCTCACGCGTTTCGACAACGTCGGAAAAACAAGGGTCTGACGATTATCGAGCAACGGAGAAAAATAGAAAAACGGATGGGGAGGGATTCGAACCCTCGTTACGGTTTCCCGTAAACTGGTTTTC
>CALKYM010000333.1 GCA_938003525.1 uncultured Planctomycetales bacterium
GAAGAAGAAGCTCGCCTGCTCGATCGGCTCGTCGATGGCGAGCTGGATGAGGATGCGCGGCGGCGGCTGCTGCTGCATTTCGAGGCGCAACCCGACCGCTGGCGACAGTGCGCACTGGCCTTCCTCGAAACCCAAGCCTGGGACGAGGCGCTTCCCGAGGCGCTGTCCGAGCCGTCGCCGTCTGCGACCACTGATGGCGACGCGCCCGAGACGCGACTTGCGACTCGGCCCGTTCAGCCACCGCGCAAACCCTGGATGTCGTGGATGGCGATGGCGGCCAGTTTTCTGTTGGCCTTCGGGCTGGGATTGGCCTGGCGCGAGTTGGAT
Organism: uncultured Planctomycetales bacterium; assembly: GCA_938003525.1. Classification (GTDB taxonomy): domain Bacteria; phylum Planctomycetota; class Planctomycetia; order Pirellulales; family JAEUIK01; genus CALKYM01. The sequence goes on from CALKYM010000333.1 coordinate 328, forward strand.
CGCAATCGGCAGCCCGGCGGGCCCCAAATAGTCGAATCTACGGCGCCCGGCACAGCGTCGCCGGCCGAGCACGTGACGAACGCCGGCGACCGGGGCACCTTGGACCAATCGCATTCACCCGAGGCAGCAGATCCAGGCCGCGTTCGCGACGCGCGGTTGCGCAACGTCCGCCTGCTGATCGACGACGGATCGGGCGCTGCGGTGCCCATCGATTGGCCCATGATCGAAGACTCAGACCAACCTTTCGACTGGCTCGAACAACCTGTCGCCGCGCTGACTCCACAGCTTGGAGCAGAGCTGCAAGCGCTCGGTCTCGAAGTCGACAAAGTGCGGCACCTGGTGCCCGTGCGGCTGGAAGATGGCCGCCGCGGCATCGTGCCCGTCGATCGGATTCAACTGCGTTACGTGGGGCAGCAAGAGTATCGGTAGTGACAACTCCCTCGAGGGTTGCGGCTTTCGGTGTGTGCCGCTGGCCGAGGCTTTCACTCCCCCGAGACAACTCGAAATACAAGCGAGAGCGAAATCATGAACACACTCGATTGGAAAGCACGTATGGGCCAGGTGGGCGTCGCCATCGCGGTGTTGGCGTTGGGCGCCTGGGTCAACGCCCAAGATCCGCCGAGCGTCGGCGAACAACTGCGGCGGGCTGTCGACGAAGCGGTGGAGGCCGCCGGACAGCCGCTCGTTCAAGCTGGCGGTCACTGGATCGGTGTCACGGTGGCCACCGCCGATGGGGCGCTGGTGGCTCAACTCAATTTTCCGGAGGAGCAGGGCTTGGTGGTGCGCAGGGTCGCAGACGAGAGTCCGGCGGCCGCAGCGGGCCTCAAGGAACATGACGTGTTGATCAAGGCGGGGGAAACCATTCTCTACAAAGTTTCGGATCTTGCTGAAGCCGTGGAAATCGCCGCCGCGGAAGAAGCCGATCTGTCCGTCGAGCTGGTCCGTAGCGGCGAGACAATCATCGTCGATGTCACACCGGCCGAAAGACCGGGCAGGGCCTTCGGCATCGAAATGCCGGCCGAGGCCGACTCGGCCATCAACTCACTCCTCGAGGCGCTTGGTCAAGAGGGTGACCGACCCTGGTTTTTTGAAATGCCGCAGCCCGGTGTCATTCTCCCCGATGTGCTGCGCAGCTTCGAACTACCTGAAGACTTGACGATCACCATCACCCGCAGTGGCAGTGAGCCGGCCTCAATCACCGTCCAGCGCGGTGAGGAGACCTGGGAGCTGAGCGAAGAGGATCTGAGCGAGTTGCCCGGCGAAGTGCGGCAGCACGTGGAACGCATGTTGCATCCACTGATGGCGGCCTGGCCGCTGCATGCCGGCGACCGGCCCGATCAGCCCAGACGACTGAGCCGCCACGATGATGAGCCCGCCGATGACCGCGACACGCCGCGCGACGAACGGGACGCAAGGCGCGGCGGAGATCGCCCGCGACGTGCCGGAGGGGAAGCCATTGAAGAACGCATCGAGCGGATTCTAGCTCCGCTGATCGAACGACTCGAAGACCGACTCGACTCGTTGCAGGAACGGATCGACCGCTTCGATCGCGATGCCGACGCGGTCGATGATGAGGCCCCATCTGACGAGGGAAATACGGACGACGCCCTGTAGCTTGTCGACGGGACCAAGAGCGGGCGCATCGCTGCGCATTTGCGTGGCAGCGCCCGCTCAATTTATGCGCGGCCCAGCAGACCCGAGCGACCGCGCGACACTCTGCGCATCCCCAGCGCGCGCCTTCCAAGGTGCTGTCCAGTCACGCGTTGCGTAGACAACGTGGCAGACGGCCGTCTTTGGCATAGCGGTTGCTCAACCAACCGCCGAACATTGTTGATGTGTACGGCCGCGCCGGGAGCCATGTCTGGTGACATCGCAAGGCGGCGTGGAAGGGTTCGCAATGCGCCGTAGTGAGCTAGATATTTCGCTGGCACTCTCGCTGTCGGAGGCACACCGACTCGACGAGGTCACGGCGGCCGCCGCGATCGATCTTGAAATCGTCGGCGCCAGGCGTGTGCGATCCGACGATGCAACACACGAACAGTCCTAGAGTGACTTCGCAGCCAGAACAAGGCGGGAGATGCGGCACATGAAAAAGGTCGAAGCAGTTCTCAGGCACCACAAACTGGACGAGGTGAAGGAAGCCCTCTCTACCGCAGGCTACGTCGGCATGACGAGTAGCGAAGTGCATGGATTCGGTCGCCAGAAGGGGCACACCGAAACCTATCGCGGCACGGAGTACAACATCGACTTCGTGCCCAAGATCAAGATCGAGCTGGCCGTGCCCGACAACGTCGCGCCGAACGTGGTCGAAGTGATCATGGGCGCCGCACGGACGGGTCAGATCGGCGACGGCAAGATCTTCGTCAGTGACCTGGGCGAGGCGATCCGAATTCGCACCGGCGAGAACGGCGACGCGGCCTTGTAGCGGCGCTACCGGCGCCAAGCCGTAGCGATCGAATGTCAGCGCGTGACGTCAAACGTGCTGCTCGTCGCGGTGAACTCGCGGATTGTCTCCGCCACGTCCTTGTATCGGCCGTGATGCTGAATGCGGTAACTTCCCTCCGCAGCATCCGCCGGAATCGCCCACTCCAGCGTCACCTGAAACGGTGCGGCAACCCCCGATGAAGACACCTCGGACGCGCCCGTGTCGGGCTTAATGGTCGGCCCCGCCTTCTCGGCCGCCGTCTTGTCGTTGCCGCCCGTGTCATCGTGCACCTTTTGCCACCGGCAGCGTGTTTCCCAGGCGGCGTCGGTGGCGATGATTTCCCAGCCCGCGGACGACTCACGTTCGACCGTCAAAAAGTTGTCGCCCATGCGAAAACCGTTCTGCGGATTGCCCGACCAGAAGCGGACGGCGACCGTCTCACCGGCCCGATACGAAGTCTCGGCATCCTCTACTACGTCGCCGAACTCTGCGTCGGGGGGTCGCACGTCGCCGGAGGTCCCCAGCGACTCGCGCTCGACCAGCGCCCGGATGTCACGTGGCACGGGCCCGCTTTCGACCGGCTCCTCGGCCGAGAGCGCCTCGGCCAAGCGGGTGAACTGTTGGCGGTAGGCAGCTTCCGTCCACGGGCCGAAGAGCGTATGACCGCCTTCGTACTGTTGCGTTTGGTACTCCTCGTAAGTGGTCACGTAACCGGCATAGCCGTTGGCGTAACCGGCAATCACGACGTCGGCAGCCGGGATCCCCAGCGCCGCGCCGACCGACTTGCGGAGTCGACGCCCGGTCATCGTGGTGAATTCGGCCGGTCCCACGACAAGAGCAAGCTGCCCGAGGCGCAACACCGAAACAGAATGCACCTGCGGTTGTCCCGGCGGATTCATCAGCCCGGTTGCCAGGAGGATCGCCTTGGGCGCTTGGCAGCCGCGAAACTTGTCGCCCGGACTTGGCGCATCGATCAGTCCCTGCACGACCGAATCGAGAAACGGGCTGCGTCGAGTCATTCCCTCGCGAAAGAGCGGATGACCGCCGCCATCTTCCGTCGACCCGGCCGCGAACGCGTAGCCATACGCGGAGGGGCACGTGCGGCCGGGACCGGCGCCGGTGAACTCATCCGCGACGCTCTGCCCCGACAGGTCGACGTACTGCTGGCGATAGTCAATCGGACCGCTGAGCACTTCAGTCGCATCGTCGAAGAGCGTCGCGGCAACGTCGACCTGGCGCTGCCCGATGATGGCCGTACTGTCGAAATCGTTTTCGCCCGGCCCCGTGTTGTCGAGATTCAGGTTTCCCGTCACGTCGCCACAGTTCGACTGGGCGAACGCGCCGACAAATGCTCCCCCGTCGCCCGACGCGTCGGCGTACATCCGCTCGAACATCTGCGCCGCGTAGCCTTTCGAATCGCCCGAGATGAGTCGATTGTAGAAGGTCATCGACGTGGGATGTACGGCGAACCAGTTGATCGCGGCAATCGGGCCCTCGCGACCGACGAACTTGAGCAACAGCATCTGTCGATCGACGTTGTCGTCATATTCCGCCCGCTCAGCAGCCGGGTTGTTCTCGTAAGCGATCTTGGAACGCTGCGCGCCGGCTTCGGGCACTTCGCCACGTCCGACCAAAATGCGGCACGGTTGCAGATCCTCGTGGGCTGCGGCGATCGAGGCGATGATTGACGCCACCATTTGATCGTAGAACTCTCCATAGAAGGGGCTGCCGATCGGCGTATTCGCTCCGTAGTGCCAGAAGCCGCCGGGACCTGCGTGCGTGTGCGTCGCCGTGATCACTACGTTCTGCGGTCCGTACACATCGTCGAACTGCTCGGCGAGCCCGTCCAGCACATCGCGCCACATCTCGCGGGTCACGCTGCCGATATCGAGCGTCGTCAGCACGACGCGATGCAAAGAGTCTGGCTCCGCGACAATGATCGTGCGGCAATACTGCCGAGTGTGAATGCCCTCGGTGATCTGATCGGCCCGCACGAAGCCGAACATCGGCATCCCAACCGCTGGCCCCGTGATGTCGGTCATCGCCCTGCCAGCCAGATAGGAGAAGTCATCGTCAGCACGAATCACATGCGCACTGGCCAACGTGCAAATCAGCCCGCAGAGAAACAATGGACGCGGGAGTGTCATCAAGCAGTGGCGCGTGCTCACGGAGATGCCTCAGTTAGCAGGAGCGATACGAACGGGCGAACGAAACGTCACACAAGCGGCAGTCGAAAAGGCAGCGTGTGTGCCGGGCGACCATTGTATCGTCGCAGCGGCGCCGACACATTCGCACTGCGTGCCCAGCCACCGACGGCGGCCATCGCTCGTCGCGCCCGATCAAGTGACTCTGCCAGAATTCGCACGTTGGTCGTCAGCGAACTACGATAGCTGCCCGAGACCCGTCCGCTTGGAATCTGAACTCCCGTGCTTCTGCCGTCGCTTCCAGCCAACTGCTGATGACCCGATTGATGCAGCGCTACCTCACCGCCTTCATCGCACTGCTCGTGATCACCGTCGATGCGCGGTCTGCAGAGGCGGCTGATGATGAGACCGAGCCCACGCGCCGCGTGCACGCGTTCTACTATCCCTGGTACGCGAATCCCCAGACTGACGGGCACTGGGATCATTGGAACCACCCTGTGCTGGTGCGCGGCGGGGCGCCGCGATCTTTTCCCGGCGGTGACGACATCGGCGCGAACTTCTTTCCGCAACTGGGCGCCTACAGTTCGCGAAGCCGCGAGGATCTCGCCGCTCACATGCAGCAACTGCGTCGCGCAGGAGTTGGCGCGATCAGCGTCTCGTGGTGGGGAATCGATTCGCCCACCGATGCCGTTCTGCCAAGAGTGTTCGAGCAGGCTGCGCGGTACGGCATCCAGATCAGCTTTCACATCGAGCCCTTCGGCGGCCGGTCTGCCGAAACGACGGCCGCCGCGCTGACACATCTGATGGCGCGCTATGGCGAACATCCGGCACTCTACCGCTGCCCCTGGGCCGAAGATCGCCCGCTGTGCTTCGTCTACGACTCGTACTTGATCGCGCCTGACGCGTGGGCCGAAGTGTTGCAGCCCGACGGCCGCGCGACAATCCGCGGCCGGCCGCACGACGCCGTCGTCATCGGCCTGTGGGTCAAGAAAGGCGACGACGAGCAACTCGCCGCGGCCGGCTTCGATGGTGTCTACACCTACTTCGCGACCGATGGCTTCACGTACGGTTCGACGATCGCCAACTGGTCTGCGATGGCGCAGCGTGCGCGCGAGCGCGAATTGATCTTCATCCCCAGCGTCGGTCCCGGCTACGACGACACGCGAATTCGTCCCTGGAACGGTGCCAATCAACGCTCGCGGGAACGGGGCGCCTACTACGACCGCGAGTTCGCCGCCGCCATCGACATCGTCCCACCGCTGATCACGATCACATCTTTCAACGAATGGCACGAGGGAACGCAGATCGAGCCCGCCGTGCCCAAGCGCACAGGCGACTATCAGTATGAAGACTATCAGCCCCGAGCGCCCGAATACTATCTCGACCGTACCCGGCACTGGGTCGAGCAGTACGAAGCGGCGCAATGAATCGGGCCTATTTCGAGTGCGCGCCGCGCGGCGCCCGAACATACGCACGCGCTTGCTGTCGGCAGCCGCGATGCTGATTGGCGCGATGCTCGCGGCTCCGTGCCCGGCCGCCCCACCACGGCCAAACTTTCTGCTGATTCTCACGGACGATCTCGGTTACGGCGATCTCACTTGTTTCGGGCACAAGGATACTCGCACGCCGCGGCTCGATGCGATGGCTGCTGATGGCGTTCGGCTCACTGCCTTCTACGTCACATCGCCGGTTTGCAGTCCCACCCGGGCGTCGTTCATGACGGGCCGGCATCCGCAACGGTTCGACATTCATCACGCCGACCTGCCAGAGCGGCTGCCGCGGTATCCCTTGCCCGAGGACGCCGTGACAGTCGCTGAATTGCTCAAGAACGACGGTTACCTGACAGGTCACTACGGCAAGTGGCATCTTGGCGAACCGCCGCTCACACCGATGCCCCGCCGGCACGGCTTCGATCGCTTCTTCGGAGGCATGGGCGGGCGTCCCAGTTCGAGCTGGAGTCGTTGGGCGCGGAGCAACGATCCGCAGATGTTCACCGATGAACGGCCCGCGACAACCTATCCAGGACACGTGACAGACGTCACCACCGATCATTGCCTGGAGTTTCTCGAGCATGCGGTCGCCCAGGAGCGGCCCTTCTACGTGAACTTGTGGTTCAACGCCCCGCACGCTCCGCTGACGCCGCAAGTCGATCAGATCGCGCGATTCGCCGAGCGGGACGATCTCAGCCAACGGCAGAAGGTCTATTACGCGACCGTCGAGAATCTCGACGCCAACGTTGGTCGTATTCTCGAGAAGCTGGAGGCTCTCGGCGTGGCCGACAACACACTGGTGCTCTTCACCAGCGACAACGGCCCGGAGTCGCACTCGTACCGTTACGCGGCAGGTTCCACCGGTCCACTGCGCGGGATCAAGACGCAGCTCTGGGAAGGTGGCATTCGTGTGCCGACCATCGCCCGCTACCCCGACGCGCTGGCTGGCGGCCGCGTCTACGCCCAACCGGCCAGCGCGCTCGATTGGGTTCCCACCGTCTGCGCCTTGGCCGGAATCGAGACGCCGCAGGAACTGGACGAAGGGATGAACTTGATGCCGTTACTATCTGGCGAAGCGTCGCCCGAGCCGCGTTCGCTGTATTTCGAGTTCCACTATCCGCAGCGCAAGCCCCGACGCGACGAGTGGCCGCTGACGCACGGCGACGAACCCTCGGGACCGCTGGTGATGCGACGCGGGGACTGGAAGCTGCACATGTATCCCGATCTGGGCCGTGTGCGTCTTTACCATCTGGCCACCGATCCCGGCGAACAAACCGAACTCGCCGAGCAGCATCCCCACATCGCCGGCGAACTGGCCGCGGAGCTCGAAGGCTGGTACGCCACGCTGCCCCACGAAGGTCCCAACCTCGAGATCACACGTGTCCCCGTGCCCGAAACCGAAGAAGAGGCAAATCGGCTGCCTCTGGCTGGTGCGCGATAGCTTAAACTCAGATTGTCGCCACCGGCGCGTTGATACGATGCGCCCATGTCATCCGAGTGCGGCATGATCATTGACGCCTGGGCCAACATCGCCCTGCCGGGAACTCTGGAAGTGGCGCCCGACGTCGAGCGGCTGTTTCGACAGGCGCGGCGCAGCGAAGTGCTCCAGACGGGCATCGACGCCGAAGCGATGATCGCGCAGATGGACGCTGCCGGCGTGGATCGCGCACTGGTCACAGCCTGGCATCGGGAGGGCGTCTGGGAGTACAGCAACGAACGCGTCCGCGAACTGGTCGCGCGGTATCCCAACCGCATCGTGGGCATCGCGGCGGTCGATATTCGCCAGCCGGACAAGGCAGCCGACGAGTTGACGCGCGCCGTTGAGCAGTGGGGCTTCAAGGGCTTGCGGCTCGTGCCGTGGCTTTGGAATCGGCCGCCCGACGATCGGCTCTACTATCCGTTGTACGTCCGCTGCCAGGAGCTGGACGTTCCGGTCTGTCTGCAAGTGGGGCACACCGGCCCGCTTGCGCCTTCGGAGCCGGGTCGACCGATCCCCTACCTCGATCGAGTGGCGCTCGACTTTCCCGAGTTGCGGCTGGTTGGCGGTCACCTGGGTTATCCGTGGACCGAGGAAATGATCGCGCTGGCCTGGAAGCACGAACACGTCTACATCGACACTTCGGCCCACCTGCCGCGTTACTATCCGCCGCAACTCTTGCACTTCGCGACGACGTACGGCCGAGAGAAAGTGCTGTTCGCCACCAACTTCCCCATGCTGGCCTGGGACCAGTGTGTCAGGCAGGCCCAAGAGTTGGAGCTGCCTGACGAGGCGGCCGCAGAGTTTCTCGGAGGCAATACCGCCCGGGTCTACAAGCTCGATTGAGCCGCGACGTTCGCGCGATTGAAGCACGGTCGGCTGCTGGGCCCACTTGCTGCTCGCTCGTGCATCGTCGACGATGGCGTGCTCGATCTGCTGTTGTTTGCGGCTCTGCGGAGACCCTTTGGTGAGCACTTGGACCGATCGCTCTTGGACTGTTTTTCCTGCCGGATCGAACGGCGAGTTCGATCTGCCCCGCGAACTGGCCACGGTGATCCACCGCGGCCAAGGTTGTGAGCTGTGGGATGCCGACGACCGGCACTATTACGACTTCTCCATGGGCTGGGGTTCCGTGCTGGTCGGCCACGCGCGGCCCGAAGTAGTGCAAGCCGTCATCGAACGCGCGCCGCTGGGCTCCAACTTCTCGTACATCACCGAAGACGCCGTGCAACTGGCCGAAGAGCTGGTGCGGCTGAGTCCTGCGTGCGACGCCGTGCGATTCTGCGCGTCGGGCACGGAGGCCACCATGTACTGCCAGCGGCTGGCGCGGGCCTTCACCGGTCGCCCGAAGATTCTCAAGTTCGAAGGCGCCTATCATGGCGCCAACGAAGTGGGCGTGACGAGCCTGTTTCCTAGCCGCGATCCTGCTTATCCGCGGCCCGATCCCACCAGCGCCGGCATCGACGCCTTGGTCTCCGACACGGTGCTCGTCGTGCCATTCAACGACGCCGAGATGGCCAGCGAGGTCATCGCCCAACATGCGAGCGAACTGGCCGCGGTAATCGTCGAACCGTTGCAACGCTGTGTCCCGCCGCAGCCGGGCTTCCTGGAAGCGGTGCGCGAGGTCACACGGCAACACGATGTGCTGTTGATCTTTGACGAAGTCGTGACGGGCTTTCGACTCGCATACGGCGGCGCGCAGGAATACTACGGCGTCGTTCCCGATTTGGTCGGCTACGGTAAGGCCTTGGGTGGCGGCTATCCGATCGGCGCGTTCGGCGGCCGCGGCGACGTGATGCAGTTGGTCTGCGAAGATCGCCTAAACCGCGATACGTACGTCTGGGTCGCATCGACGCTGGGCGGCAATCCGATTTCGGCGGCGGCTGCCCGCGCGGCGCTGCGTGTGTTTGCGGAGCCAGAAGTTCATCCCCGATTGCATAAGCTCGGCAGCTATCTCCGCGACGGCTTACGGCAATTGCTCGACGAACACGAGCTGACCGGTCAGGTGATCGGCGATGGTCCACTGGCGCAGATCGTCTTCTCGGATGCGGATGTCGTGGACTACCGCTCGTCGCAGAGCGGCGACAAGCAATTCGCCCGCCAGGTGATGCTCTCGCTCTTTCAGCGTGGCATCTTTCTCAACCCCATGGGCACCAAACTCTATCTCTCGGTCGCCCACGACGAGACCGTCTGCGACGAATTGCTCGATTGCCTCGACGACACGCTCCGCTGCCTGGTGTGAGGCTCGCAGTGAGCCCGCCTGGCGAGCACGCTCGTTCATCGCCTGAATTGCGACAACGAAAAAAACGCGATGAACCAATCGCAGCGCTCCTTGCCCACCGCGATCCTGGCCGATCTGCGTTTCTGCTGGAAGCAACTTGCACTGGCCGACGTGGCCAACAAAGCTCTGGCTTTTGTACTGTTCACGCCGCTGGTGGGTCTGACGTTCCGGTTTTTCGTCCAGCATTCCGGACGGACCGTCTTGGCCGATGTCGACATTCTCTGGTTCGTGTTGAGTCCGTTTGGACTGCCGTGCGTTGTGCTGGTGGCTGGGCTCTCCATCGGCTTCGCTGCTTTGGAACTGGGCACGATGATGGCCATCGGCGTGGCGGCCAGTGACGAGCATCGCGTCCGATTCCGGCAAGCACTCTGGTTCGCGCTTGCGCGCGGCGCGACCGTTATTCGCGCGGCCACCTACATGGTTCTTGTCACACTTTTGGCAGCAGTTCCTTTCCTCGCTACGGCTGGACTGGCCTACTTGGGACTGCTCACCGAGTTCGACATCAACTACTACCTGGCGCAAAAGCCACGCGAATACTGGATCGTGGTAAGCATTGCTGCCGTGCTGGGACTTGGCTTCGCCGCGGTGGCCGTGCATCTGATTACCAGCTGGCTATTCGTGCTGCCGTTGGTGCTGTTCGAAGGCCTCTCGGCCCGCGAGGCGATTCGCCGGAGCAAGGATCGTGCGCGCGGGCGAAGATGTCTCCTCGCCGCGCGAGTCGTCGGCTGGGCTCTGATTTGGTCGCTCGTCTCCTCGGCAGTGACGGGGCTGGTTGCGACCGTCGGGCACGTGGCGGTTGAGTCGGCTCCGGGTAGTCTTTCGTGGGTCGCGCTGCTCATCGGCGGCGTGCTGTTGTTGTGGCTGGTTACGCAGTTCGTCGTAACGCTGCTCGGCAACGCCACATTCGCCTTGCTGCTGGTGCAACTCTATCTGCGCTACGGCGCCGCGCAGATCAGCGCACGCCCCGAAGCGACGGTGCGTTCGAAGGCGCTGGAGACCCGCTGGCTGTCCGCTCGCGCCGTCGGCATCGCCGCCGCGCTGGGCTGTGTCGTCGCGGGTAGCCTTGGCGGCTACGCGCTGCGCAGCGTGTCGCTGCCGGACGAAACGCAGATCACCGCCCACCGCGGCGCATCGGGAGCCGCGCCAGACAACACTTTGGCGGCCATCGAGCGGGCGATCACCGACGGCGCGGATTGGGTCGAGATCGACGTGCAGGAATCGGCCGACGGTGTGGTGGTCGTCGTGCACGACAGCGACTTGATGAAAGTGGGCGGCGTAGGGCTACGCGTCTGGGAGTCAACCGCCGCCGAGCTCCGCGAAGTCGACGTCGGCAGTTGGTTCGGGCCGGAGTTCCGCGACGAGCGGATCCCGACGCTCGATGAGGTGCTGGCCCTTTGCAAGGGCCGGATTCACGTCAACATCGAACTGAAGTACTACGGACACAATGATCGCCTCGAAGAGCGCGTGGCTGAGCTTGTAGAAGCGCACGACATGCAGGACCAAATCGTCCTCATGTCCTTAGAGCAAAGCGTCGTTGCCCGTATGAAAGCCCTGCGTCCCAATTGGCAGGTCGGCCTGCTAACGGCCGTGACGATCGGCGATCTCACGCGTAGCGACGCCGACTTTCTGGCGGTGAGCACCAACATCGCCACGCGTGGTTTTATTCGCGCCGCGCATCGTCGCGAACGCGCCGTGCACGTGTGGACGATCAACGATCCACTCACCCTGTCGCGGATGATGGGCCGCGGCGCCGACAACATCATCACCGACGAGCCTGCGCTGGCACGCGCGGTGCTCGAAGAGCGCGCTCAGTTGAGTTCGGTCGAACGCCTGTTGCTCGAGGTCGCCATTCTGCTCGGCGCAGGTCCAAAAGAAACGTTGACGCTCGA
>CALKYM010000334.1 GCA_938003525.1 uncultured Planctomycetales bacterium
ATGGCGGCCGATGCCGAAGCGCATCCGCCGCAGCTGGTGCAGTTCGATCCCTGGGGCCGCCGCATCGATCACATCGAGCTGGCCCGCGGCTGGCACGAACTGGAAGCCGTGGCGGCCGAGGAAGGCCTGATCGCCGCCGGTTACGAGCGGCGGCAGGGCCCGTTCTCGCGGCTCTATCAGTTCACCAAGCTCTACCTCTACAACCCCTCGTCGGCTGTCGCGACTTGCCCGCTGGCGATGGCGGACGGCGCAGCGCGTTTGATCGAGGTGATGGGCGACGACGAGCTGCGCACCAACGCCTTCCGCCGGCTCACGTCGCGCGACCCGGCCGAGTTCTGGACGTCGGGTCAGTGGATGACCGAGCGCACAGGCGGTTCCGACGTGGGCCGCACCGAGACCATCGCCCGAGCCGATGGCGATCGCTATCGCCTCTATGGCACCAAGTGGTTCACGTCGTCCACGACTTCGCAGATGACGATGACCTTGGCGCGAATCGAACCCCCGGGCGAAGAGCCCATTGCAGGCAGCCGCGGCTTGAGCCTGTTTTACCTCGAAACCCGCAACGCGGACGGGGGGCTGAACGACATCGTCATCCATCGCCTGAAAGACAAGCTGGGCACCCGCGCGCTGCCCACGGCGGAACTCTCGCTGGAAGGCACGACGGCCAAGCTGATCGGCGAACCGGGACGCGGCGTGCCGAACATCGCCACGTTGGTCAACGTGACGCGGATGTACAACACGGTGAGCTCCGTCGGATCGATGCGTCGCGGGCTGGCGCTGGCACGCGACTACGCGCATCGCCGCGAAGCGTTCGGCAAGCCGCTGGCCGAACATCCGCTGCACCTGGAAACGCTGGCTGAGCTGGAAGTGCAATGGGCCGCCACCTTCGTATTGGCGATGCACGCCACCTGCCTGATGGGCAAAGAGGAGTGCGGCGAGGCGACCGCCGACGAAGCGGCCGAACTGAGACTGCTCACGCCGATCTGCAAACTCTACACCGCCAAGCAGTGCGTGGCGGCAGCCAGCGAGGTGCTGGAGTGCTTCGGCGGTGCAGGCTACGTCGAAGATACAGGCCTGCCGAAGCTGCTGCGCGATTCGCAGGTATTGCCGATTTGGGAAGGCACGACAAACGTATTGAGTCTCGACTGCCTGCGGGCGATCGCCAAGGAAGATGCCTTGCGCCCGACGCTGGCTACCGTACAGCAGCGCGTGGCTGCCGTCGACGAACCGACGTTGGCCGAACCACGGCGGCGTATCGAAAAGGCGGTCGAGGCGATCAGTCAGTATGTCGGCGAAGTCGCCGCCGATGGTCGACCGGGTATGGAAGCCGGGGCGCGGCGTTTCGCCTACGCCCTGTCACGCACTATCTCCGCTTCGCTCTTGCTGGAACACGCCGCCTGGGCGCTGGCCGACGAAGGGGACGGTCGCTGGGCCGAAGCCGCCCGACGCTACGCGCGTCAGGATCTGGCGCCGCTGCAGCGATCGGGAGAAGCCGATCGCGGCGCATCGCGAGCGCTGGCATTGGAAGAAGACTTGCCGTCGCAATCTGCGGCGTCGGCGGGCCGCCCAATGACAAGCTCAACTTCCCCTGCACGTGAGACGGTGACGCGATAAGTATCACGTCGACTGAATACAAAGCAGTCCACAATCGGAATGGAGTGCCACCGCTTCCTGGCCCGGCAGTCTTCTTCACACGGTTCGCACTGCCGGGCAAGCCAGCAGTGGCACCCGATGTGCTGGATGTTGGCTCGCAGATAAAGTTTCCCTTCACCACAATATGACCACCGAGCTCACCTATCGCGATGGCGTGCCGCAGTACACGCTGCTGCACTACGAGCGCGACTTTGGCGATCGCCATCTCGTACACGGCTGCATCGAGCTGTGGGCCCGCCAGCGCCTCGATCACGTCGCGCTCATCGAGTTCGACACGGGGCGCGAGTTCACCTATGCACAGTTGGACGATGCTGCGACCGGGCTGGCGCTGCGACTGGTCGATTTGGGGCTGAACCCCGGCGACTATCTGGCCACCTCGCTGCCGCTGACGGCCGAGCACGTCTTTCTGGAGTACGCCTGCTTCAAGCTCGGCGTGATTCACGCCCCGCTCGATTTGCGGCTCAAGGCGCCCGAGGTGATTCGCTCGTTGCATCTGATTCACGCGCGGGCCTACGCGACGCTGGGGCGCACGCCGGTGGCCGACTTCAGCGCACTGGCCGAAGCCGTGCACGGCGAGTGCCCTTTCATCGAACACCTGATCCAATTCGCCCCGCAAGACGCTCGGCTGGACAAGGCCCTCGACGGAATGACCTTGCTCTCCGAAGGAGAGACGCTCTTGCAACGGGCGCGCGCCGACGGCTCCGACTTCGAAACTTGGCAGCGCTACAGCGCGGCGCACGATGCGGTGAAAGAGACCGACGGAGCGCAGGTGATCTACACCACCGGATCGACGGGATTGCCGAAGCCGGCGCTGCTCTCGCATCGCAACATCACCTGCCAGAACATGTGCCTGGCCGGCGGGTTCAAGATGCTCGACGATCCGAGAATGCTGGTGAACCTGCCGCCCTCGCACGTTGGCTGTCAGGCCGAACAACTCATGACGACGTTCTTCTCCGGGGGAACGGCCGTCATTCTGCACATCTTCGATGCGGAGAAGTCGCTGGCGGCCATTGAGCGCTGCAAGATCGATTGTTTCGGGCAGATCCCCGCGCTCTTCGGGCTCGAGTGGCAATTGCCGAACTACGACAAGTTCGATCTCTCGTCATTGCGGTTTGCGCTCTACGGCGGTCAGCAGGTGACGCGGCAGTTTCTGGAAAAGCTGAGCACCATGGCGCCGCAGTTTGGCACCGGGCTGGGGCTGACGGAGATGGCGGGTTTCGTCACCTACAGCCCGCTCGATGGTACGGTCGACGATCTCCTGTCCGGTGTCGGGTTCGACATGCCGGTGACACCACTCTCCATTCGCCAGCCGATGAAAGACGACGGCACAGCCGGCGACGAACTACCCGACGGCGAGGCGGGCGAGATCTGCTTCAGCGGCCCGCAGGTCTTCATTGCGTACGTCAACAACGACGAAGCCTATCGACAGACCGTCTCGCGCGACGGAATCTGCTACACGGGTGATTTGGGCTACAAAACCGAGCGCGGGCTGATGTTCTCCGGTCGCCGCAAGCTGGTGATCAAGCCCAAGGGCTACCAGGTACATCCGGCGCAGATCGAACAGCACTTCGCGCAGTTGAGCGACAAGGTCGCGGCCTGCGGAGCAGTCGGTGCCCAGCACGACGTGTTCACTGAAGGTGTCGTGCTGTTCGTCGAGCAAAAGCCCGGGGCTGAGCTCACCAACTCGGAACTCGAAAAGCACGCCCAGGGCATTGCCTCCTACATGCGGCCGCTGCACTACGTGCCGTTGCCACCCGGCGAACTGCCACTCAACCGCATCGCCAAGACCGACTACGTCGAGCTACAAGCCCGAGCCGCCCAAGAAGTCGAGCGGCTCCGCAGCACCGGTGGCTGGGATCGGTGAGTCGCAATCATGCCCGAACATCGGGTACTACTGGCCGCTGGTCGGCCAGTGCCGTGTTGTGGCTCAGGTGTGAATCATCCATCTCGGTCGGTGTAGTGAGACACTGGCTGGCAAGCAGCCAGTGGCACCCAGATTCATCTACTCTACTTATACATAATTGAACCTAGCCGCCGAAGAAATGTAGTGTCGTCCTAGATCCGCTCGAAGTAGCGTTGGCGTTCCCAGTCGCTGAC
>CALKYM010000335.1 GCA_938003525.1 uncultured Planctomycetales bacterium
GGCAAGTGGCATCTCGGTTCCAAGCCCGAGTGGGGACCGAACCACTACGGCTTCGATCACTCCTACGGCTCGCTGGCGGGAGCGGTGGGCATGTACGATCACCGCTATCGACTGACCCGGCCCGAGTTCACACAAACCTGGCATCGCAATCACGAGTTCGTTGACGAAGAGGGACACGCCACCGATCTCGTCACGCGCGAAGCCGTGCAGTGGATCGAGCGCGAGCGGAGTGGTCCCTTCTTCCTCTATGTGCCCTATCAGTCCGTACACGTTCCGCTGGTGGAAGAGCAGCGCTGGCTGGACGAGAACGCGCACATCGAGGATGCCGACCGGCGTCTGTTCGCCGCCGCCGTGACGCATATGGATGATTGCATCGGGCGAATGGTCGAAGCGCTCGCCCGCAGCGAACAGCTCGAGGACACGCTGATCGTCTTCACCTCGGACAACGGCGGGCTGCACAATCACCGTGGCGACGTCTACCCGCCACCCGACCCGGAGCTGCACAACTTCAGCTCGAACCTACCTCTACGCGGCCAGAAGTCACAAACCTATGAGGGCGGGATGCGCGTGCCGGCCTTCGCGCACTGGAAGGACACACTTGCGCCGCGACGCGTCGATGCCCCCTTGCACGTCGTCGACTGGATGCCGACACTCCTTGATCTCGTCGACGCTCCACTCATAACTTCGCCAGACCAGCAGGCGCCCGACTGGGACGGTACGGACATCTGGCCGCTGCTCCGCGGAGACCACTCACACGCCGAACCGCGCACGCTGTACTGGATCTGGGGCGAGAAACGCACTCGCGCCGCCCTGCGACACGGCGACTGGAAGATCGTCCGCATGTCGCCCGACGGACCGTTCGAGCTCTACAACTTGGCCGAAGATCCCAACGAGACGACCGATTTGGCGGACGACAACACCGATCAGCTCGCCGATCTCGTTGCGCGGTTCGAACAACAGTCGGCCCGCGACGCGCGGTAGTCATCTTCGCGACAGAGTTTCGTTGGTACTGTCGCGACAAGTTGTCCGTCGTTCTCAGCCTGATCCGGTTCGACTCAGAGTGGTCTGATTCGGGTGCCACCTCCGCTTGACCTTGTGCGGGTTTTCACAAGCTTCGAGGTGGCGCGAGCGCAATTCCCAGGCGGCCGCTACATCGTGCCATCTTTCACAAGCTCGAAGGCTGCGTCGACGATGAGGACACAAGCAGGTTCTCTGTCGGAGGTTATTGCAGAGCGGCGTACGAATCGCGAAAAATCTTCTGCCAATCGTCCACTCGATTTGCACTCTTTGACTAATAATTGAAGAGACACATCTGCGCTTCACTGCCCCTCTCTCTTCTCATCGGAGCGCGACTATGAAGAGGCACCTGCTATTGCAAGCTGCCGGCGCGGCGCTGTTGGTCGCCGGCACCTGGATCGTGGCGACGCACACCGACGAACCCGCGGCGTTGCCAACACCACTGCCCGCCGTCGAACCGGTGGCGCTGGACCCCACCGAATCGCTCGATGAACTGACTTTGCGCACGGGCGACGGCTTTTGGGGACTGCACCTGCAGGGCATCGTTCCCTGTGCCAAGATGCTGGTGCGCGGCGGCGGCCACATCGTCAGCTTCTCGCTCTTGGACGAGCCGCTGCGGCACAGCCATTTTCACGTGCGTGGCGAGAAGACGGTCGTCTACGGCGGCCACACCTTTCGCATCTCGGTGATCGACGACGACATGATTCACGTCGTCCGCCAGGAAGAGACGCAGCTGGCAGCCGCCGATTAACGATCGTACGCAGCGTTTGCAAAACGGGTGCCACTGCTGGCTTGCCCAGCAGTGTGAGCCGCGCGAAGAGCACTGCTGGGCAAGCCAGTAGTGACACCCAGTTCCGGCCCCAACGGAAGTTGAGATCCGCGCTGCAAAAAAAGACGGAGCGCTACGAAACGGTGAGCACAACCTTGCCGATGGCGCGGCGTGAGGTGAGGAACTCCATCGCCTCGGCGACCTGTTCCAACGGGTAACTGCCGGCGATGGCGGGTCGAAAGCCGGCGCGGCCTTGCAGGTCGACCAGCTCTTGCCAGCCCTGCTCGATCTTGTCCGGGTTCATCTGCCGGTAGTAGCCGAAGTGCAATCCGACCACGCTGTAGTTCTTGATCAGAATGTGGTTCGAGCGGAACTGGGTGAAGTCGCCACTGGTGAAGCCGATGATCACCAGCCGCCCCTCGAACGCGATGCACTTGGTGCTCCGCTGGGCGATCTCGCCCCCGACCGGATCGTAGATCACGTCGGCCCCGCGCCCGCCGGTGTGCTCTTTGACGACCTCGACGAAGTCTTGCGTCTGGTAGTTGATCGCCACATCGGCGCCGGCCGCGCGAATCGCGTCGAGCTTGTCGTCCGAGCCGGCGGTGCCAATGATGGGCCCGGCGCCGAGCGCCTTGGCGATCTGCACGGCCGCCAGTCCCACGCCGCCGGCCGCTGAGTGCACCAGCACCGCTTCGCCTTCGCGCAGTTGGGCGCGGTACACCAGGCCGAAGTAGGAAGTCTGGTAGACAAGCGGAAACGCGGCCGCCTCCGCATCATTCAGATCGTAAGGGATCGCGCGCGTGGCGATGGCCGGCGCCGTGGCAAATTCTGCGAACGCGCCCATCGGCACTTGAGCAAGCACGCGCTGCCCGGGCTGGAAGCCATCGACTCCCGGCCCCAGCGCTTCGACTGTGCCCGAGACTTCCAAGCCCGGCGTGAAGGGCATGGGCGGCTGCACCTGGTACTTACCCGCAATCATCAACACGTCGGGGAAGTTCACCGAGGCGGCGTGCACACGGATGAGGACTTCATCCTGCGCGGCCTGCGGTTGGGGCACGTCTTCGATGCGCAGTCCTCGGGGATCGCAGAGTTCGACACAGCGCACCGCTTTCATGAATGGCTCCCTTTGTGCAGTGGCATCATCCGCCCGCGCCGCCGTCGTCGCGCGTCAGGCCAGGATGTCGTGCACCACGTTGCCGTGTACGTCCGTCAGGCGGAAGTCGCGACCCTGGTAGCGGAACGTGAGCCGCTCGTGGTCGATGCCCAGGCAATGCAGGATGGTGGCGTTGAGATCGTGGATGTGGACCGGCCTCTCGACGATGTTGTAACTGAAATCGTCGGTCTCGCCGTAGGTGATGCCCGCTTTGGTGCCCCCGCCGGCCATCCACATCGTGTAACAGCGGGGATGATGGTCGCGGCCGTAGTTCTCACGAGTGAGCTTGCCCTGGCAGTAGATGGTGCGACCGAACTCGCCGCCCCAGATCACCAGCGTGTCGTCGAGCATGCCGCGCTGCTTGAGATCAGTGAGCAGTGCGGCGCACGGCTGATCGACGTCTTTGCACATCATGGGCAAGTCGCCCGCGATGTTTCCGTGCTGGTCCCAGCCGCGGATGAAAACCTGCACGAACCGCACGTCCCGCTCGGCCAGGCGCCGCGCCAACAGGCAGTTGGCCGCAAACGTGCCCGGCGTGGTCACGTCCGGACCGTAGAGATCGAGTATGTGCTGCGGCTCGTCGGAGATGTCGACCAGTTCGGGCACCGAGGTCTGCATGCGGAACGCCATCTCGTATTGGGCAATCCGCGCCTGGATTTCGGGATCGCCTACGGTTTCGGCCTGCCGGCCATTGAGCGCAGCAAGCGCATCGAGCATCCGCCGCCGGGCTGCCGGATCGACACCATCAGGATTGGAGAGATAAAGCACCGGGTCGCCCTGCGAGCGGAGCGAAACGCCCTGGTGTTTGGACGGCAGGAATCCTGCCCCCCAGAGACGGGAGTAGAGAGCCTGTGCGTCGCGCTTGGCCGACCACGTGCTGTGCAGCACGACGAACTCGGGCAGGTCGCGATTGAGCGTACCGAGCCCGTAAGAGACCCAGGCACCCATGCTGGGGCGCCCCGGCTGCTGCGCGCCGCTGAGAATGTAGGTGATGGCCGGATCGTGATTGATGGCTTCGGTGTAAACGGTCTTGAGGATGGCCAGGTCGTCGACCACGGTGGCCGTATGCGGCAACAGCTCGCTGACCCACGCGCCCTGCTGACCATATTGAGCGAAGCTGTATTTGGAGGGAGCAATCGGGAACCGCTCCTGCCCCGAGGTCATCGTCGTCAATCGCTGCCCTTGCCGAATCGAGTCGGGCAGGTCGGTATCGAACAGTTCATCCATCTTCGGCTTGTAGTCGAACATGTCGATCTGCGAAGGGGCGCCCGACATGAAGAGATAGATGATCCGCTTGGCTTTGGGCAGAAAGTGCGGTTCGGCGAGGATGCCGCCGGTTGCTTGCCCGGCCGCTTCGGGCGCCGCAGCGCCCAGCAAGCGCGGATTGAGCAACGATCCTAGCGCAGCAGCGCCGATACCGGTGGCCATGCGCCCGAAGAAATAGCGGCGGGTTTCGCGCTGGACGAACTCTTGGCGGGGATCCATGTTCTGCACCTCGCGTGCAATGTCGTTCTCGTTGCGACTATGGTTAGTGGAGCGTCAGCCCGATTCATTCGCACCGACGCGAAACGTTCGCCAAAGACGCAAGTGCTTTGGCGCAGACAACATCGTAGTGCTCCGCCGGACAATTCTCACCCGAAAATTACGTGTTGACGGAGCACTAGCCCTTGGTCATCGTCTCGTCGAGGTTGAGGATCACGTTGGCCACCATGGTCCAGGCGGCCAGCTCGATCACGTCCAGCGACTCATCGCGCGGCGCCTCGCCGGCGGTGACCAGTCGCACAGCGGCAAACTTCTGCTGTTGATATTGAGCTACGAGGTCGTTATAGGCTGCTTCCAAAACGTCGACCTCCGCATCGTCGGGCGTCCGCGCCGTGGCCAGGCGGAAGGCGTAGCGAACCCGCTCGGCAGGCGTCGTTCCACCCTCGTGCATGATGCGTTCGGCAAATTTGCGCGCGGCCTCGACGAACTGCACGTCGTTCATCAGCACCAGGGCTTGCAGAGGCGTGTTCGTCCGCGCGCGGCGGACGGTGCAGGCTTCGCGCGTCGGCGCGTCGAACGTTTGCATCGAGGGCGGAGGAGCCGTGCGCTTCCAGAAGGTGTACATGCTGCGGCGATAAAGCGCCTCGCCGTCGTCGCGCTGGAAGTTGGCCGTGTTGCTCGACGTGTAACCCACGGCCTTCCAGATGCCCAGCGGTTGATAGGGCTTCACGCTGGGACCGCCGACCTCGGGTACCAGCAGTCCACTGACGGCCAGCGCATTGTCGCGGATCACTTCCGCATCGAGACGGAACCGAGAACCGCGGGCGAGCAGGCGGTTTTGGGGATCGCGCGCCACCAACTCTTCGGTGACATGCGCCGACTGCCGATAGGTGGCCGAACTGACGATGAGCCGCTGCATGTGCTCGATGTCCCAGCCGCTCTCGATGAACTCGACGGCCAGCCAGTCCAGCAGTTCGGGGTGCGATGGCCACTGGCCCTGCGAACCAAAGTCTTCGGACGTGCGCACCAACCCCGTACCGAAATACCGCTGCCAGTAGCGATTGACGACGACCCGCGCGGTGAGCGGATGGCTGGGATCGACGAGCCACCGCGCCAGACCAAGTCGATTGACCGGAGCGCCCTCGGGCATGGGAGGCAACGCGGCGGGTACGCCTGGATCGACGGGATCGCCGCGGTTGTCGTATTCACCGCGAATCAGCAAGTAGGCCTGACGCGGCTCAGCCATATCTTCCATGACCAGCGACTGCGGGGCTTGCTCGACGAGTTGCTGCTTCTCTTGTTCCAACGTCGCGAGCCGGGCCGAAGCCGCGGCCCATTCGGGCGCGTGCCGATCGCGATAGTACGAGTTGATTTGCTGTTGTTGATCGGGCGTGCGACTTTCGGGACCGAGCGCCAGCGCGGCGGCCAGTTGTAGCGGGACGTCCGTGCCGCCTTCAGACAACTTATTGCAAGAGAAGGCGTACGCGCCGCCATAGTTCACGACTTTGCAGAGCAGGCGGTTCACGCCCGGCTCGAGTTCAAGATCGACTTCGTCGGCGTTCGCCGCATGACCGCGCTGCACATTGCGGTCGAGCACGAGTTGGTCGTTGAGCCAGACGCGCAGCGCATCGTCGCTGCCGAAACCAAGCCTCAGCGTGCGGGCCTCTGGAGCGTAGACTTCGCGATAGAGGTACGTGGCGCCGTTCTCTCCGCTCAGCTCAACGGCGGCTCCGTCGATCAAGTCGTCACGCGGAGACCAAGCCAGACCGGCTTCGTAGGTGGCCGCCAAATCGACGCCGGACTCCGGCGGAAAAGCAGTCGCGAAGGCCGTATTGCCGTCGTCCGCTGGAAACGGCCCCACGGTATACCACCGGCCCAGGGCGACCGGCAGCAGTGGCTCATCGACGGCGACCGACAAACGCAATCGCCCGATCGTGTGCTGCGCGTACTGTGAAACCTGGTGCAGTCGGACGCGCAGCACGCTGCCCTCGTC
Organism: uncultured Planctomycetales bacterium; assembly: GCA_938003525.1. Taxonomy (GTDB): domain Bacteria; phylum Planctomycetota; class Planctomycetia; order Pirellulales; family JAEUIK01; genus CALKYM01. The sequence goes on from CALKYM010000335.1 coordinate 6,415, forward strand.
GCCGACCGGTCGATCGAAATAGAAGATCGCCGCCCGCGGTTCATGATGATCGAACCCGGCGATGGCCCAGCCGGTAGCCGGATCGAGGGCGCCGTCGACGGCCGCCGTCGGCGGAAAACCTTTTTGCGACAGATCGGCGGTCGCCGCAGCGAAAGAAACCTGCTCGAACTCGGTCGGGGACTGCGAGCCGGCGACTTCGACTTCGATCTCGCTGAGGACGAAGTTGCTGTTGTCCGAGCGGCCGGGACCCTTGGCGGGAAGGCTCTCGTCGGTCAGCGCCACAAGCTGCAAGGCGATGATCGGACCATCGATCGGCGCAACAATCTCGTAGACGTCCTTCTCAGGGTTCTCACCCCCGGCCAGCAACGAACCATCATCGAGTTTGGCGAGACTCGTGCCGTTTTGCGACGTGAACTCCTGCAGCTCGAGCGGCCGCCATGTGCCAGCCAACCGCTCGCGCCACTGGGACTCCCACGCGGTCTGGGCTTCGGCGACAACGGCCCCAAGCTCGTCGACCTTTTGGCGCGCTGCCGCCACTTCCTCAGACATGGCATCGATCTGGACGGCCAATTCATCGGACGGCACGCGGACGGTCGGCGGCGGATCGAGCCGATTTCCGTCCATTGCCTTCTCGGTCAGGCTGTTGAAGAAGGCGAACAGCGAATAGAACTCCTTCTGCGTGAAGGGGTCGTACTTGTGGTCGTGGCAGACGGCACAACCGAGCGTCAGCCCCATCCACACGGTGGCCGTGGTTTCCACACGGTCGACTGCGTAGCGAACGCGAAACTCCTCGTCGATCGCCCCGCCTTCACTGGTCGTCACGTTGCAGCGATTGAAACCGGTAGCGACCAACTGATCGAGCTCGGGCTGGGGCAACAGATCGCCGGCGAGCTGCTCGATGGTGAACTGGTCGAACGGCATGTTGTCGTTGAAAGCCGAGATCACCCAATCGCGATAGGGCCAGATCGAACGCTCGTTGTCGAGATGCAGCCCGTGGGTATCGCCGTAGCGCGCGTAATCGAGCCAGTGGCGGGCCATGTGCTCGCCGTAGTGGGGCGAATCCAGCAGCCGCTCAATGACCGTCTCGTAGGCCGCCTCGGAAGTGTCGGCCAGGTACGCATCGATCTCCTCGATCGTCGGCGGTAGCCCCGTCAGATCGAACGTGGCGCGGCGAATGAGCGTCGGCTTGTCGGCCTCCGGAGATGGAGCGAGACCTTCCGCCTCGAGCCGGGCCAGGATGAACGTATCGATCGGATTGCGCGGCCAGTCGGTTTGTTCGACTTCCGGAAGCTGCGGGCGCTCGGGCGGCGTGAACGCCCAGTGACCTTCGTACTCCGCGCCAGCAACAACCCAGCGTTTGAGCGTTTCGATCTCGTCGGGCGAGAGTTGCTTTTCTTCGTCAGTGGGCGGCATCCGCAGATATTCGTCATCGTGCGTAATGCGAGCTACCAATTCACTAGCTTCGATGTCACCGGGGACGATCACCCGCTCGCCTGAATCGAGCTCGCCGAAGGCAACCTCGGGGACGTCGAGGCGGAGGCCGGCCTGACGTTCGTTCTCATCGGGACCGTGACACTTGTAGCAATAGTTGGAGAGGATCGGACGCACGTCGCGATTGAATCGCACGTCCGGCGTCCCCTCGGCGGCTCTTGCCGCGGACGCTAGCGCGCAACTGATGAGTGCGATGCCCAGCAATCGCCACGCAGTCCGACTGCTGGCGCGTGACTGATTGAGCATGTCATTGCGTTGTGCTCGCCTTGGCTGGGCTGCTGACACGACCCGCGTCTCCCGACCTAACCATTGAACCAGAAGCCGCTTACGACCGAAGCGACCGTTGCGCTATGGTACGAACCACTCGGTACTCTGTCCAGCAGGACGGAGCCTGTGCGACAGTTTCGATTCACAGAATCGCCCCAGAGAAACGCGCACATTCGTGCTCACAGGCGCGATCCGCGCGGTGCTCGTCGAAGTGCGCTGCGACGAGCGCGCCTGAAGTCCGCACCACCAGAGCATTTCGCTCACGAAGACACGGTGGTCGCCGCGGGGGAGGGGAGCGGCAGTTCAACCGTGATGGTGGTTCCCGAACCCGGCTGACTGTCGACGTGCAAGGTGCCGTCGTGATCGCGGACGATGCCGTGCACGATGCTCAGTCCGAGTCCGGTGCCGCCACGATCGCGGCGCGTGGTGTAGAAGGGATCGAACAAGCGGCGCCGCGCCTCGGCGTCGAGACCGGTGCCGTTGTCGGCACAGATAAGCTGGAGCGACCCGTTTTCGAGCTGCGTGGCCAGCGACACCTGCACACCCTCGTCGCGCGACTGAATGGCGTTGCGAACCAGATTCACCACCACCTGCTCGATTTCCGTCGGGTTGACGTACACGGTAGGAGGATCGTCCATCAACTGCAACTGAACGACTGCGCCGCGATCGGCGGCAAACTTGCGCGTCAGGGCGGCGGCACCACTGACGACCTGGTTGATGTCGGCGGGGCTCTTCTCGCTTTGCACCTTCTGCGCGAATTGCAGCACGCGCTTCACGATGCGACCGCAGCGACGGGCGTCATCTGCAATGGCGCGGAGTTGATCGCCGACCTGCGAGTCGGCCTCGTCCGGTCCCAGTTGCTTCAGCGCCATTTGCGCGGCGAGGAGAATCGCGCCGGCGGGATTGTTGATCTCGTGCGCGATGCCGGCCGCCAACGTGCCGATCGAAGCCAGCCGCTCAGAATGCCGCAGGGCTTCGGCCGCCAGCTTGCGTTCGGTAATGTCTTCGGCGATGCCGCCGTAACGGTAGATGCGTCCCTGTTCGTCGCAGATGGGAAAGCCACGATCGCGAATCCAGCGAACCGTGCCGTCGGGCCACACCAGGCGATACTGCTCATTGTAATGGTTTCGTTCGATGCCGCGGTCGAAGGCTTCGCAAACGCGCTGACGATCGTCCGGATGTATGGCCTCGGCCCAATCGCGGCTGTTTTCCTGGAGCCGCTCGCGCGAGCGCCGCCAGACGCGTTCATAGGCGGGACTGGTGTAGAGCACTTCGCCGGTTACAGCATCCTGAATCCAGACCACCTCGCGCATGTTTTCGGCCAGCTCGCGAAAGCGCGCTTCGCTGGCGCGCAACTCCGTCTCCGCACGACGCCGCTCGCCGACTTCTTTGCGAAGCCGCGTGTTCGAAGCGGTGAGTTCTGAAGTGCGCTCGACGACACGGCGTTCGAGATCATCACGAGCCTCGCGCAGTTGGTCCTCGACGCGACGGCGCTCCGTGACGTCCTGCACGATGCCCATCGTCTGCAATGGGTGGCCGTCGCCACTCATCACCACGTAGCCGTAGGTGTGCACGACACGCTCGACGCCGTCGGCGCGGATGATGCGAAACTCCAACGGACGCGCCACGCCCGTCGACGCCACCTCGTCGGCCGTGGCACGCACCCGGGCGTGATCGTCGGGGTGAACGAACGTGTCGATGGCGCGGTAGTTACCCGCCCGAAAGGTCTCGGGCGTGGTGCCAAAGATGCGGTAGAGCTGATCGGACCAGACGGTGCGGTCGCCGTCGGCATACCAAATCCAACTGCCCATGAGCGCGACTTTTTCTGCTTCGGCAAGTTGGTGCCGTTGGTCGGCCAGGGCGCGATTGAGCTCCGACAGCTCTTCATTGCGATGCTGAGCGGCGTCGACAAGCTCGGCGCGGCGGACGAAGAGCTGCACCAGGGCCAACAACGCGAGACCGACGCCTACGGTGAAGATCGAAGCGACCAGCCCGAGTCTCATTTCCTCTTCAGACTCGAGTTGCAGCCACGAAGCGACGAGCCTCGCGATATCGCCCACCTGCAACAGTGCGCCCAGCGACATCAGCGCGATCGAAGCCAGAATCATGCCGGCGAAACGCCGGTCGGCGCGAAACTTGGCAACCACCCAGAAGATTGTTGCCAGGATGCACGCGCAGGCGACCAGTGAGATGGCGACGCGCCAGTGGGCGGCTTGCGGGCCGACGAAGACCAGCAGGTTGGCCAACAGCGACACACTCGTCGCCGCGACGATGGCGATCGTGGCGTTACGCGCTATGCCGTGATAGGTCGGGTGACTCATGCCGCCTGCCGCTCTAGTGCTCCGTCAACACGTGATTTTCGGGTACGAGTTGTCCGGCGGAGCACTACCATGTTGTCAGCGCCAAAGCACTTGCGTCTTTGGCGACCGTTCCGCGCCGCCCGAATGAATCGGGCTGACGCTCCACTTGGCAATACCTGGCTGATGAATTTGCGCCGCGGGGCGTGACGCCCGCGACATGCTCACCATTGTAGGAGCTGCGGAAGAATCTCGCGCCTAATCCGGCAGCCCATTCTGGCGGGCCGCCGCAATCAGGCCACAGCGGGAGTGGCCTCGATCGATTTGGGCTGCGTAACCGCTACCAGCCATTCGAGTCGGGCGGCATCGATCTCACCGCGCTGGAGCGCGTCACTCAGCGAGGCCAGTACCTGATGTTGCACCTGCACTTTCGAGGGGACTTCGGCTTCATCGAGACAGCCACTCTCGCGCAGTTCGGCTTGCAACTGCTCGCGCTTCTTGCGACCGAAGCCAACCACGCGGCCCTCTTCGAGCTCTGCGAGCAATCGCTGTGCGTCGCCGCCAACCCGCTGAGCAACGTCGGTCACCTGATCGAGAAACCGCTCGCTGACCGCGCTCGCCTCGCGGAGCACACGGCGGTCGACCGGTTTGCCCTGCCCCAGACGCCACAAGCTGGCGACCAGCCGTAAAGCACGCGCGGCGGTTCTTGCGCGCGTCCATTGCCGTTGGTCGCCGAGCGGCATGCGGCCGCCCGCACCCGCCAGCGCTTCCAGTTGTCCCCAGCGGTTGATGCCCTGTTTCAACAGTGCGTAGAGCAACTGCAAGTCGTCGATCACATACCACAGATGCGTGTCGCCCGATGGCGCGAAGGGGTCGAAGCCCGGTACGCCCAGCGCTCGCGCGTAGGAAGCCGCGTCGTGACCGTCGGGAGCCGGGATGTCGAGCGGTCGTGGTGCGGGCACATCCACGGTCGGGGGAACACGTTCTTGTTCGGAAAACCCGCGACGCTCGGCCAGGTCGACCACCGTGAACGGCACGTCGGGGTAATCCCGTTCGAGAACCGTCCGCCACTTGGCCACTTCGTCCCACTGGGCGGTGAGATAGAACAACTGCCGGCCCTCGCGGCAGATCTCGACGGCCGCCTCGATCATCTCACCGGCGCGCCGCTCGTCGCTATTGCCGAGCGCTTCGTCGAACACCAGCGGCAGCCTGGGTCCAGTTTCTTGGCGCTCGACAAAGGCCACGCGAACCGCCAACAGCAACTGCAGCCGCGTGCCGCTGGAGAGTTCATCGAGTGCATGCCCGTGATCGGTGGAAGTGTCGAGGGCGCGCAACGTCGGCGGATCGCCGTCGTCGATATCGAGCTCGTAGCGGCCGTGTGTGATCTTGACGAACAGCGCGTGGGCGCGACGGAAGACGTCCGGGCGATCGCGCTGCCGCTGCTCAACCCGCAGGTAATCGGTGAGCACGTCGCCTACCGCGGCCGCTTCTTCGCGCTGCCGCGCGGCGAGCAAATCATCCCGGGCCGCATCGCGGGCGGATAGCGCCGTCTCCAAATCGTGCGCGGCACGGGCCTGGCGAACTTCGTTTTCGATCGCGCCAACGTCCCGATTCAACGTCGTCAGTCGCTCGACAGCGGCGCGCGCTTCAGCCATCCGCCGCTCGATCTCATCGCGCGCCAGCTCGCAAAGCTCCGGCCGCTCCGCCAGCTCGCCTTCGAGTCGCCGAACTTCGTGTCTGGTCAGCTCGTGGCTTGTCCGCGCTCGCTGGTACTCGGGGTGCATCTTAGCCAGCTCTTGCAGCCGCAGCGCATCGTCGGGGTCAATCCTCAGTCGGTCGCACAGTGCTTGGAGATTCTGCTGAGTCTGCTCGCGGCGGCGCAGCAACGATTGCATCTGTTCGTCGACTGACGCGCGCCGCATGCGTGCGTTCTCCAGCCGATGGGCGCGTTGCTCCAAGTCGGCCACCGCCCCGGTTAACTCTTCGATCGGCAAACCGGTTCTGACTTCACAGGCGGCCAACTCGAATTCCAGTCGCTCGCGCGCTTGGGCGGCGTCGGCTCGCACCGCGGCGTCGGCGTTTTGCGCGGTGACGTGCTCGGCATGGGCGTCCCGCCAGGCAGCGAGCGATTCAACCCAGGTCAACAGATAGGCGGGATCCCCTTCGGCGTCCGCTGTCAGTCCGAGTTGGGCCAGGTGAGCGGCAAGCGACTGCTGCTCATCTGTCTTGGCGTCGAGCGCTTTGATCTCGCGCTGGAGTTCTTCGCGTCGCGCGGCGGTTTGCGCGGCGAGCGTCCGCTGAGCGAGCCGGTGTTCCAGTTCTCGCTGATAGCGGCGCACCGCTTCGACCGTCCAGTGTGGTGGCGGCGGAACGTCGAGATCGTCGAATTGCCGCTGGACGGCGAGGCGTCGTTCGACCTGTCCCCGTTCGAGCAGTTTTCGCGCGAGATAGTCGGCCACCGGCAGCACGATGGCGTAGCCGATCGCCCACGCCCAGGCGCCGTACCACCACAGCACGAAGACGGTGACCGCCGTCGCGAGCCACACGGCTCCGCTGAGTACGGCCGGCCGTAGAATCGGATCGCGCGTCGGCTGCGCGAGCACGAGCCACTGGGCGCACAAGCGGCTGGCCTCTTGCAACTCGTCGTCGCGCGCTGCGGCGGAGTCGCTATCGACACCTGGCAGTCGCGACAATGCCTCGGTCGCATTCAGCCGGCGAATCATTCGATGATCGGCCGCCCGCGCCAGCTCGATCGCTTTGGCGATGGCCGCAGCATCGAGGGCTTCCAATCGGCTGGGGTCCACGTTTACGCCGAGCCGGGCCAACGCGCGCTCGACTTTCGCCTCGGCCTGCTGACAACGTCGCGCCGTTTCTCGCTGATCAGCCTCCGCCTGCTTCAGACACTCGAGCAACTCGCGGCATGTTGTGAGCCGGGCCGTGGTGAGCAGTTCGGCACTGAGCTGTTCCGACTCTTGCTCCCGTACGGCCGCGCTTAACTTTTCTCGACAAGCTGTTTCTTCGGCGTCGATGTTCGAGATTTCACGGACGAACGACTCGTAGCGCTCGACGTCGTCGTCGCGATAGGCGGTGAGCGCTTCGGGAAACTGGGCCAAGGCTTGCTGCGATTGCTGCAGCTCTTGCCGGGCAGCTAGGAGATCCCGGGCGCGCTCCAGCCAACGGAGATCGCGCTGCGACTGCGCGGCGGTCTCACTGTCTTGGTGCAGGGCCGCAAGTTGCTGCTCGCGCTGCGTAAGACGGACCTGCCGGTCCCTGACGTCCTTGAGTTGGGCTTTCGCCTGGCGGACTTGTTTGCGCTGGCTGCTTGCCGGCCGCGGCGAGCAGCCGAACTTGCACTGGGTGGCTGCGGCCCGGAGGTCGTAGCCGCCGGCTGCCTCGCGGACGATCTCTTGCGCGAACCTGTCCTGGTCGCCTCGATCTTCGGGCAGCAACAAATCGTCGAGCGCCAAGACATACCGATCGCTCGTCTCCCGCGACGCGACGCGCGGGGCATCGACAGGACGACCATCGAGCTGATGTCCAACGCTCCCGTGATCGATGCGGACGCGCAGAGACTGACCTGATGCTACGAGCTCGGCGTCGAGCGCAATGTGCCCGGTCTCGCGCGCTTGCGGCCAGAGAAGATGCCGCAGACTGCGCGCGAGCGTCGTTTTGCCCGAACCGTTGGGCCCGTAAATGATGTTCACGCCCGGCGCGAGCTGGGGCACCTCGAAGCCCTCGCGGTTGAAGCCGGGCATCCGGCCGATGCGCACCGTGCGAAAAAACAGTTCCGGCTCGGCCATCACGACTCCTTCTGAGCGAGGAGTCGATCGAGCAGCAGCCAGCCCTGACGCTGGAGCAACTGCTGGGCGTGGCCGGCTTCAGCCCTCACGTCAGCGACGTCGGAAAACGCATGGTTGCGTCCGACATCCTCGATGGCGGCAGCGGCCTGGGCCACCAGCGTGTCGATCTGCGGCGACTGGCAATCGGCTTCCAGATCGAGAAGCAGACGCGCCAGCGTGCCCGGCGGATCGTGTGCGCGGGCCAGTTCTTCAAGATCGATGGCCGGGCGTGTGTCGATATCCACGTGTTCGACGCGCGCGGTCGTCTTCGCCAACGAGTGTTCGTACTCCTGGACAAGTTCATCCGCCCAGGGCGCGACTTCGCCATGAATCGTCGTGCGGCCGATCAATCGCACGCGCCACAACACGAAGGCCGGTGCGGTGGGCTGTGCGGCGATGTCTTCGAGTCCCTCGTGCAGAGATCCTATAACCGTGCGCCGAAAGCCCACTTCATCGTCGACGTCGCTCAGGTCGATATCGATGCGCTCGTAACGGACACGCGAGATAGCAAGTTGCTCGCAATGGAGGGCGCCGCCCGAGGTGGTTTCGATGAGCCAAGGACCATGCGCGCCGGGCTCGCCGGGATCCATCGCCTGCGGGGAGCCCGGATTCAGAACAGTCACCCGTCCGGCGGCCGCGACATGCAGGGGTTTGTGCACGTGGCCAATCACCCAACAGTCGAGCGCGGCATCTTGGAGGGCGCGGAGCGAAGTCGGCGCGTAGCGGCTGCCGGGGGTGTCGAGCTCGCAATGCAACAGCCCAATCGTGGGGACCGTACTGGAAGGCAGCGCAGGAAGTTCGCCCAACGGATCGTTGGTCACGTACTGCGCGGGAAACGACCAGCCGAGCAGGCGAAACAGCGGTTGGCCTTCGCGCTCCACGGTCACAGCTTCCCAGCGGCCGCCTCTGCCCAACAATTGAAACGCCGTGTCGGGCAGCGTATCGGCAATCTGCGGCAAGACATCGTGATCGTGATTGCCGGCCACCGCGTAGGTGGGAATCTGCTGCCCGGCCAGGCGCTCCAGTCCGCGCTGGAGCGCGCCGATGGCCTCGTAGAAACGGTTTTCGCTGTCGATCACATCGCCGGACAACAAGACGGCGTCGACTTCCCGAGCCAGCGCCTCGCCGACAATGTCGTCCCACATCGCCGCGCACGACGCGCAGAGCGCTCGCTCGTCTGGCAGGCGCGTGGGGCGGCGCCCGATGTGCAAATCGCCAGTGACGAGTAGCCGAATCATCCGTGGTGCAACTCGCAGCGGGCTCGCAACATGGTCGGCCGAAGTTCACCGGCCGCGACCTGCGGCGGCCAGCCCGGGACCTCGATGGTCGGCCTACCAACGATTCCGCACGTCGGTATCCCACGCGTGACGGCGCCGAACGACGTGACGGGCAAGTTCCGATTGTGCCGTCAGCGTAACGCAGGCAAAGCGGGTCGACAAACGTTCACGCTTTGGTCGCCGGGAGCAGGACGAGCACGAGGGTGATTGGCGTGCTGAGCGGTGCGCGAGCGGCGCAAAAAAAGACGGGCTGGAGGTCCTCCAGCCCGATATGCGGTCGGTCGGAGGTCCTCCGACCAACAATGATTGTGCCACATGGAATCTGCACGTCAAGCAAATTCCGCCACACGGGTCTTAGCGCGGGCGATGACCAACTGTTACGTCCGTTTCCTCCGCGATTCTACACACGGCAGGCGTCCGGTCGGCAAAACCTTGCGCTGTACGACGATCAAGCAGGTGCCTCGGCCGCAGATTGCTCCTCCAGCAGAGACAGCACCTCTTGCGCCGTCGGCACACGACCGAAACCCAGCCAACCCAGCCAGCCTCGCGTGCGGCGTTTGTCGTAGATCACCCGACCGTTGGCCTCCACCCGAAACGCACCTGGGAACCCTACGATTAACTGCGGCCGGTGTTCATGCTGTTGCTGGACGGCGTCGGCCAGTTCGCGCGCGAGCTTACCGTAGCCACACGGCCAACAATACGTAATCCGCATGTTCATCAGTGGGCGACTCTCTCGTATGCAGCAGGTGGAGGGACGCTCGGCCTAAGGGCGGCTGCTCTGGATGCAGCCAGCGAGCTCTGCACGCATCGGTTCACAGTGATGCGGCGCCTCCAGCAGGGCGGGGCGATTTGGTCCAGCCGCGCTGCTTGAGCGCACGGTTGAACATCAAGAACTCGCCGATGTTCTCGGTGGTCAACATGCCGACAAGTTGACCGTCGCGGACGACCGGCAAAGAACGACTCGGCGACTGTTGCAATCGCGGGATGACGCTCTCCAACTGGTCGTGCGGTCCGACGGCCTCGATCTCCTCCCGCATGACTTCCGAGACCGGCGCGTCGCCGCCGCGCTCCTTCAGAGCCTGCGCGAGATCTGTCCGCGTCAGCAGGCCGACCAGCCTGCCTTCATCGAGCACGGGGTAGTCCTGCTGAAAACCGATCAGGACGAATTCCACGGCTCGGCTGAGCGGATCGCTGGGCAACAGCGTGCGAAAGTCGGTGATCATGGCCTGCATCACCGTCATGCCAGCCAGCGCTGAACGCACTTGCGCCGTCGAGGCCTCTTGGGCGGCACCCATCCAGACAAACAGCGCGATGAAGAGCAAGAACGGGTTGTGACCAAAGGGCGGCAGATCGAACAGCACGGAGAGCGCGAACAGAATCGCCATCCCCTGGCCAATCGTGGCCGCAATACGTGTCGCGCGAACATAGCTCATGCGCATGGCGAGCAGCGCCCGCAGAACGCGACCGCCATCCATGGGAAAGGCCGGCAGCATGTTGAACAGCACGAGCACGACGTTGACCAGAATTAACTGCACGAGCAGTCCGCCGCCGGTGAGGCTCCACAGATCCCAGCTCAGTGCGGTAGACAGGCCGACCCACATCACAAGCGCGATCGACAAGATAATCGCCAAGGCAACGTTGACTGCCGGCCCCGCGATGGCGACGAGCAGTTCCTGCCAGGGCTTGTTGGGCATTCGCTCCATGCGGGCCACGCCACCGATGGGCAGGAGCGTGATGTCCTGGGTGCGAATTCCAAACCGGCGTGCCGTCAGCGCATGCCCCAACTCGTGCAGCACGACGATGCCGAACAGCAGTGCGACGAATCCCAACGAAGTCAGCGCCGCCACCACTCCCTCGCCGGACGCATAGGTGGCAGCGATGACGAAGGCAACCAGAATCAGAAACGTGGCGTGCACGTACACGCCGATCCCTGCTACTGTGCCGAGTTTCCAAGACCACCGCATCCGCCAAGTTCTCCCGAAACGACGATTGGACGCGCCATCGACGGCGCACTGCACGCCCCCTCATTATTTACCGGCGGCGGCAGACTGCCCAGATGGGAAGCGCGGAGAGAACGCAGCGACACGTCGGCTACTGGTGCCGTTGGCGACGATTATGCTTGCGCTGCCGGAGTAGTCCGGACCCCTGGACATTTTGCCAGTCGGGCTGCTGATGGGTTGACGCGCAAGCGGGTGCGTGAATCAGACCAGACCTCGGCGGACTGCCCAGACGGCGGCCTGGGTACGATCCGAAACGCCGATTTTGCGGAGCATGTTCTGCACGTGCTCCTTGACGGTCTCGTAGCTGATCTCAAGCGACTGCGCGATCTGCTTGTTGGTCTGACCTTCGGCAATGAGACGCAGCACGTCGGCTTCGCGCTGTGTGAGCGGCACGTCGCTTTCGATGCCCAGTCGCGGCGCGGCCAGGGCGCCTGTCACGCGGCGGAGTTCTTCACGCGTCCAGATGCTCTCTCCACGCGCCACCGCATGGATGGCATCGAGCAGTTGCTGGCGACCGATGTTCTTGAGCAGGTAACCGCTCGCCCCCAACGCCACCGCGCGGGCGATGTAGGTGGGATTGTCGTAGTTGGAGAACATCAAAACACCGAGCTCGGGATGATCGAGTTTCATGCGGCCCAGCGCCGTGAGCCCGTCGCCGCCGGGCATGCGGACGTCCATCAGCACAACATCCGGCTGGGCCGTCTGCAGTTGTGCGACCGCCTCTTCGCCGCTGGCAGCCTCGGCCACGATGTCGACTTCGCTGTGGGCGAGCAGGGTGGCGATGCCCTGTCGGACGACGTCGTGGTCGTCGACGATCAACAGTCGAATCCGCATCTGCATCCTCATCTGGCTCCGGCGTCGAGCGCTTCGGCGCGCGCACCGGTAGTGCCCCCTATGCCGCGGTCCCTCGCACTTCTGTGATTCGCCGCTGCGAATCGCGCTTCGCCCCCTGGACGCAACCCTGCGCCCTTCGACGAAGCTCCAAGTGCATCGCAACCGCTCTATCTCGCGACGAGGCGGGACTCACGGCGCTATTCATAGCGAACATCGTCAGGCGTTGAACCGAGCCGGCGCACTTGAACGCTGGTGCGAATGCCTGCGGGTCGCCTGACGGGCCGCTATTGAACTCGATGACCAATCGTCACCGATGGCTGCCCAAACCTCTGCCACTCTCGTTCCGTCGGCCAGCGTCGCCCGACATCACGCCCACGAGATCCTGCCAAACGCGGGGAGGCAAAACCGTTTGGCAGAACTAAAGGAGTGCTTGCCTAAAGTAAACCAATCGGATTGAGACAGTACCTGCCCTGGGAACGCACGCAGCGGCGCAGGGAGTTGTTAAGGCACGCCGCGACGATCGCTCCAGTGCCGCTAGAATTTAGCAACTGCTCGCGGCAGTGGCGACGCGACTAGGCAACAAAAATAGCCCGTTGAAACATGAAAAGGCGATATTTGTAACGCTCGCTTCGCACTCGACTGCGGGCAGCCGCAAAAAATACCCAGTCTGAGCGTAGCGATACACGCCAGTCGGGTCGTTTTGGAGTCGAGGCACTCGCGTTGATGTCCAGTTCGCGGAACGCGCGAGCGGAGTGATTGACGCGCTGCGGTTTTGCCCGCACTCAGCGAATCCGGCGGAACTTCGCGAAGTTCGGATAGAAGGGAACGCGCACGTTGGTATTCGGAATCTGGAGATTCCAAGGCACTTCCCAAGCGTGCGGCCAATAGACGAACAACGCTTTGCCGACGAGCAAGTCCTCGTGGACAAGGTGATCGTCGGGCAAGCGCCGGCTTGGATTGCGAGCGCCCCACAGTCGACTGTCCATGCTGCCGGCGCTGTTGTCGCCAAGCATCAGGTAGTGTTGCGGCTGAATCACCAAGTCGACGGGCGGCCCGGCAAGACGCTCGGCCAAGACGCCCCAACGCTGGGGATTGGACATCAACTCAGCCAGCTTCTCCTCGGTCAAATAGCTCTCGATGTCGCTGCCGGGCGGATAGTCCATGAGCAGATCGCGATGTGTTTGTTCGCGCGTCGCGATGTAGTAGACGTCGCGGAAGATGCGCAGCTTCTGCACGACGGCATCCGTGTCTTCAGCTCCGATGCGGACGGGCATCAAGTCGCCTGGCATGGGCGCGATGGCGTCGCTGGAAACAAACGTGGCCGGCGCGTCGAACTCGATGACTTGGTCGCGGAAGCCACTCTTCACCCACAGGTGCAATTGATCATCGACATTGGCAAAGCGAACGCGGTATGTGCCCGCGGCGCGGATATCGGTCTGTCCCTGCGGTGCAAAATCGGGCAGGCCGTCAATCGATAACTGGGCGATGCCGGAACTCAGATCGATGCGACACGTGTGGCGTCGTCCACCTTCGGTCAACTGAAACGAGATCGCGCCGGCAGCGCGCTCGACTTCCAGTTCGCATTCGAGAATCAGATCACCGACCCAGTGCAGGCCCAACATCTGAGACTCGCGACCGCGCACCGGACCCGGTGGGTCGATCGTGTCGGAATTATAGAAGCAGAAGTCGGTGACCAACTGGGGCGGCGGCACATCGCGGGGCTGCAGGGCGCCCTGCTCGATCTTCTGCCAGGTCGTGTAGGAGGCGACGATATTACGAAAGCCGATCCAGGCGGGACTCGCCGGAGCGCCTTCAATCTGAAACGACCGGCCACCATCGTTTGTAACCCACTTCGCTCCGTCGACATCCTGTTCGACGACGCCCCACCGTGGCGGCCAACCGGCCGCGAGCATCTCGTCGAGCACGTATTCGGTGTCATCGACCGGCTGCATCATGGCCAGCACTTTATCGGGCGGCTTCCGCGCAATCGCGAACTCGTCGCTTCCCTGAGGACGAACGTGCAAGTCACCGTTGCGGATGCGGATGGTTTCGCCCGGCAGGCCGACCATGCGTTTGATGTAGTTGGTCTCCGGCCCGTGGGGATACTTGAACACCGTCACGTCCCACCGCTGTGGCGGCTGCATCCAGTGCAAGAACTTGCCCACCTGCAGCCGGTCGCCCGAGTAGTCGAGGTAGTCCTTGCCCAAAGGGTTGCGATCCGTCAGATCGGCCCGGTAGCGGCACATGGGGCAGGTGGATGACGAGACGTGACTGTTGCCGCGCCGTTGGCCGGTGACCTGATCGATGTACTTGCTGGCGCCAACCTGGTAGAGGTAGCCGCACTTGGGGCATTCGAGGTCTTTGTGCAGTCCCATCAGCGTGGGCCCCATCGACCCGGTGGGGATCACGAAGCCTTCGGCCTGAAAGCCGCGGAAGAGGAACGCAAGGATGAAGGCGATGACGATCGATTCGATCGTCTCTCTCCAGGCCTGGTCGCCGTGGACGGGTGCTGCCTGCGCGGCCGCACCTCGACTCTCCTGGCCGTGCCTCGCCGCGGCGGATCGATTCGGTGCCATCACTACCTCAATGGGGTCAAGAACAGTGCCGCCCGACGCCTGCTGACGACTGGCGGGGACTGGGGAATTCTACTCATCCAGGTGTCGCGTTCGAGGTCGGCCGTTCGTCCCGGCCGTTGCGGCATCGCCGCCAGTAAAGCTGTTCGCTCGCCGCCAGCGAATCTGACGCATCGCAGTGTCCGCCTGTCGGCGAAGTGCCGCTCCGACGGGTGGCCCTCGGTCTTGTCTTTGCTCCGGGCGCCCACTCGTGGCGCAAACTATTTCTGACAAGCAGTTTATGGACACACCAACTGCGCGCTGGCGGCAGCGGGCCAGCATGATGATAGGCACTCGCCGCGAGTCGGAGTTCGTATTCTCGCGCAACTCACGGGTCCCTAACTCCAGGCTCACACGCCAGCACTAGACTTCGCCCGCTGTCACTGACAGCAACACCGGCGTGGCCGCGGGGGAAAGTTCTTGATTCAGCAGGGTCGAAACGATGCTCGTACTGTCGCGCAAAACGGGAGAGTCCATCGTGGTCGGCGAGAATATCGTCGTGACCATCGTCGAGATGGGACGCCGTCGCGTTCGCCTCGGAATTGAAGCCCCCACGAACGTGCGCATCCAGCGCGAAGAGATTGCCCAGCGCTCAGCCGAACTGCTGCCCGAGGAGCCGGCTGCTGAGCGCAGTCTGTGCTGATGCGGAGTCTCCCGGCGACCGCGCTGTGCAACGTCCGTTTATTGGACAGTCGCACCGAGTAGTCACTCGGCAGCATCATCCAGCGCGGGCATCCAGTGCGGGGCCGTTTGGTAATCGCCAACGTCGATTTGGGATTCGTCGCCCGGGCGTCTATTCTCTGTTTACTTGCGAAGGCGATTCACGGCGCCCTCCGCGCGTCTCGCGCGCGGCAATGAAGCACTCGACCGGCCAAGGCATGTCTCAAGATCCCCAGACGTCTCAACTGCGCCGGGAAGCGAATGAACTGGTTCGCTGGGAGTCGTGCCGCGAGCTGTGGACGTTGCGGGAGGGAGTGGTTTATCTCAATCACGGAGCGTTTGGGCCTTCGCCTCGGGTTGTGATGGACGAGCAACAGCGGTGGCGCGAACGGTTGGAGAGCGAGCCCGCCGAGTTTTACGTGAGGCACCTGCTCGACGAGATCGAGCGGGTGACGAAACGACTGGGGCAGTTCGTCGGCACGAGCGGCGACAACCTGATTCTCGTCGACAATGCGACGGCGGCGATGAACATCATCGCGGCGAGCGTCCCCTTGGCCGCTGGTGACGAGGTTCTGCTCAGCGACCACGACTACGGTGCCGTGAGGCGCCTGTGGAGTATCCTCTGCGATCGCTACTGCGCCCGGCTGGTTGTCGTGCCCATCAACACACCGTTAACCAGCGCTGAAGCCATCGTCGATGCGTATCTCGCGCATGTCACGCCACGCACCAAGCTGGCGATCATCAGTCACGTCACCTCGCCGACTGCGCTCGTGCTGCCCGTTGAAAGGATCTGCCGCGCGCTGCGCGCTCGCGAGATCACCGTTTGCGTCGACGGCCCCCACGCGCTGGCGATGCAGCCGCTTGAAATCGACAATCTCGATTGCGACTTCTACACGGCCAGTTGCCACAAGTGGCTCTGCGCACCGTTTGGGACAGGCTTTCTGTACGCGCACCCACGCGTGCAGCCGCAGGTGCGCCCCATGCTACTGAGCTGGGGCACGCCACCCGAGGGCGAGCAAGGTAACTGGCGTGACGAGTTTATCTGGCTGGGCACACGCGATCCTTCGGCGAATCTTTCGATCCCAGCCGCGATTGAATTCATCGAGCAGCTCGGTCTTGAACGCTTTCGAGAGCGCACGCACGCCGTGGCGCAGTATGCCCGGAACCACCTGGTCGAACTGACGGGCGAGCCGGCGCTGTCGCCCGATGATTCTCAGTGGTACGGGTCGATGGTCGCCATCCCGCTACCGCCGGGTCCGGTGCGCGAACTGCAAGATGCGCTGTGGTTGGAAGCCGGCATCGAGGTGCCCGTCACCGAGTGGAACGAGCAGCGGCTGTTGCGCGTCTCGTGCCACGCCTACACGCAAGAGGCCGAGATCGATCAGTTGGCCGGGGCGCTCGAAGCGATTCTCCCGCGCTTGACGACGAACTGACGAGCGAACTGCCGGGCCTTGCGATCAGTCGTCGACCGAGCGCACGTACTTGTGGCAGTTAACGCACTTCATGGTCAACTCGACGTAGGCCAGCGCTGCACCATCCAGATTTTCGTTGTCGGCAGCCTTGGTCAGCGCGTTGGCCGTGCGGCGGAATTCGGAGCTTTGCCGCGCGTACTCGTCCGTCTGCAGCACCTGCCAGGTCGAGTCGAGGCTGATCAGGCTCAAGTCTTGCGCGTTTTTGGCGATCATCTCATAATCTTCCAGCGACAAGCCTTCGAGGATGTCCTTGGCGTGCTCGAGCTTGTGCCGCATAAAGTCGGCCACCTGGTTCGGCTCCTGCGTGCGGGCGTGATTCCAAGAAAGCCCCGCAACAGCGGCACCGGCGACGAGCATGACGGCGAGCAGACGTGACATCTTGTGACTCCCTCCCCGGCGAGATAAGCATCTTCCCTCGGACATGGCCGGCGCAGCATTGGCAGCCCAGCCGGTCATCAGAACTGCGTGCACACGTCGTGCCGGATCAGACGTTGGACGAGAGGACACGAGCGTCAGACGTGCGATGACGAGGTACGCGCGTTGAAGTTCACCAGCAGCGCCAATGCAAACGTGCCGTTTCGCTCACAGCATGTGCGTCGGCAGCACAATCGCTACTGCAAGATCTCGTCTTCCACGCGCTCCGCTTGGAGTTCTTCCAGCGTCTGGTTGCGCGATC
>CALKYM010000336.1 GCA_938003525.1 uncultured Planctomycetales bacterium
TGGCAGGACATCTACGCGATTTTGGCCACCAGCAGCGTGCGGTCGTCGTCGGCGGGCTGTCCGGCGGTGAAGGCCTCCAAGTCGTCGAGCACGCGCTGGATGATGGCTTGCGCTTCGCCTTGGCACTTGCCCAACGAGGCATCGAGCCGGTCGACGCCGAAGAATTCTCCTCCGGGACTGGCGGCTTCGGTGATTCCATCGGTGTAGAACACGATTTGGTCGGCCGGCGCCAGCGCGTGTTCGGCATCTTCCAGTTCGATCTGCGTTTCAATCCCCAGCGGAAGTCCACGCGCTTGATTCAACAGCGCCATCGGACCGCCGCAACCTTTCACGCGCGGCGCAGGATGTCCGGCGGCTGAATAAACAAGCCGCCGCGAGGCGGGATCGAAAATGCCGTAGAACGCCGTGACGAAATGCCCGCTGGAGGTTGTGTAGCGGGCCGACAAGCGGCGATTCAGTTCGGCCAGCAGGCGGCTCGGCGGATCCCAGTGCGCTTGCGCTGAGTGCACGAGCGAATGCGTGATGGCCATCAACACGGCAGCGGGCGTGCCGTGTCCGCTGACATCGGCCACCAGAATGCCGAGCCGCCCATCTTCGAAAGGAAAGAAGTCGTAGTAGTCGCCGCCCGCGCGACGCGACGTCTGGTAATGAACGGCCAACTCGATGCCCTGCGTGTCGGGCAACTGTTCGGGCAACAGCGATCGCTGAATGTCGGCCACCATCTTCAGTTCATCGTCCACCACCCGGTACGCCTGCTCGAGTTGCTCGCGGAGCACGAGGTTGTGCGTGGCGCGACCGAAGAGATTGCCGGTCCAGACAAGTTCGGGAAGGTACTCGGGGCGAAAGAACCCGGCCTCGCGCTGCAGAAACACAACCATGTTCAGCGCCACGCCGTCGTCGAAGAGCGGGATGGCGACCAGCGAGCGATGTCCGTCGAGATACTCCTGCGCGGGCTCGTCGGTTGCTAGAGAGACTTCGTTGATGATTCTCGGCTCGTCGCCGTAGATAAGTTCAGCCAGCAGTCCGCCGGAGAAGGCCGGCAGCCGCTGTTGCTCTTTCCAGGGATTGACCTCTTCTCCCCAACGGCTGGCGCGGGTGATGCGATAATGCGGGGCCTGCATTCCACGGCGGCTCAGCGAGACCATCGCGTCGCGGGGAAAAAGCTGGCTCATCCGCTGGCCGTAAGCGCGAACCATGGCCTGCGGATCGTGCTGCGTGCTCATCTCGCGCATAGTGGCCACGATGATCTGCAGGCGCTGGTCCCAGTCCAGCGTTTGGTCGAACAGTCCGTCGGGATACAACTGACGTTCGCTGCTCATCGAGACACCTGGCGAAATGGAGAAGCAGAAGCTCGGCCGCGGTGGAGGCCCAGTGCCGCTGGGCGAGTGCCGGCAGACAGTTTAAGCCACCCGCTGGCGCGACGGGGGATTCTAGGCGCGGGCGGCCTCGTGGGCCACACTTGCGAAGCACGTCGCCACGATCGCAGCTAAACTTGTGACCGCAGATGGTGGTGATTTGCAACAGGCTGGCGACACTCCGCCCGGGTGGCGGTTACTCAGGAGACATGCATCGTGCGTATGCGAACAAGGGCGACCGTGTGGATGGCGTTGGTGGCATCCGTATGCATCGGGTTTTGGCAGGCGGCAGCGGCTATTGAACTGGTCGTGCATCGCGGCGCGAACGAGTATCGTCCGGAGAACACGTACGCGGCCGCGCAACTTTGCATCGACTGGGAGGTGGCCTACGTCGAGATCGACGTCCGCACCAGCAAAGACGGCGTGCTCTACATCCTGCACGACGCGACGGTCGATCGCACGACCGACGGCACCGGCAAGCTTCGCGACTTGAACTCCGATGAAGTCGACCGGCTCGACGCGGGGAGCTGGTTCGATCCACAGTACGCCGACCAGCGGGTGCCGCGGCTGGCGCCGTATCTCGAGTGGATCAAGGGCAAGGCGAAAGTCTATTTCGACGTCAAAGATGCCGACCTCGAAGAGTTGATCGAGCTCGTTTACGAAGTGGGCATGGAGGACGACTGTTTCTTCTGGTTTGGCAATCCCCTCGCGGCCAATCGGTTCCGCAAGCTGGATTCCGAGCTTCCGCTCAAGGTCAACGTCCGCTCGGCGGAAGATGTGCGCAAAGCCGTCGATCGGCTAGGCGCCAACATCGTCGAGTTCGGACTGGATCGCATGAGCGAGGAGATGCGTGACACCTGCGCCGAGTTGGGCGTGAAGACGATGGTCTATCATCCGCAAAAAGATGCGGACGCCTTTCGACAGATCGTCGAGTGGGACGTCGACATGGTGAATCTGAACCACGCCGATCTGTTCCAGCAGATCGAAGCGGAAGTGGCTGCCGCTCCCTAGGCCGCTGCCGGCGAGTCGCCAAACGCTGCATTCGTAGTGGCTGTATGTCTCGCGCGTTGTTGAGACGCAGTTGCGACGCTCTGCGCCGTGCCGCCCTTCGACACTGAGTTTCGTTGATCGCAAGGATGGCGTCTATCGAGATCGCCTTACGCTCGGGGGACGACGAGAAGCGATAGGACGTATCAATCGGTGGAAAACGGTGTCGTCGGGCCGATTTGGCGTCGAGATGCATTGACGCCAACCCGGCAGAGCTTCATCTTGATGAGCGCCGCCTGAAGCAACGTTTGTAGGTGGCGCACCTGCAACGTGTGTGATTCGCAAGCTGGCGCCATGTTGGCAAGGCGCCGGACCGCATAACTACGAGGAGGGAACCGGACATGCAGGGCAATCCGCAGATTATCGATGTGCTCAACAAGGCGCTGACGATTGAGTTGACCGCCATCAATCAGTATTTTTGCCAGGCCAAGATGTGCGAGAACTGGGGGTATCGCCGCCTGGGCGCGAAGCACTACGAAGAATCGATGGGCGAGATGAAGCACGCCGAGCTGCTCATCGAGCGAATCCTGTTTCTGGAAGGCGTGCCGGAGATCGCCCGCTACGACACGATCCGCGTCGGCAACGACGTCCGCGACCAGTTCGAGAAAGACCTGGAACTCGAATCGCGCGGCGTGCAGACCTACAACGAAGCCATCACGCTGGCCATCTCGCTCAACGATGCCGGCAGTCGCGAGTTGATGGAGCGAATCCTGGTCGACAGCGAAGAGCACGTCGACTGGCTCGAAACGCAACTGATGCTCATCGACGAAGTGGGGTTGCCGAACTACCTGCAATCGCAGATGGGCGAAGAAGAGGGCGGCAAGTAAACGTCCGCCAGGCTATGCGCCGCTGGTGCTCGCCGAGACGAACTCGCACAGTCGGCGACGACAGGCCGTGCAGCCATCGCCGGCACCGCTGCGTTGCACCACGTCTTCGACGGAGTGGAAGGGGGCTTCTTCCGCCAGCGCGTCGAGAGTCGCCTCGCCCACTTGCAGGCAGTGACAGACGACGCGGTCGAGATAACTGTTCCGGGGACTCATCAGCCGTGGAAACTGCGGGTGTGGCAGCGGGGCAGGGGTGAGAATGAGTCTCAATTACTTGCGTCTGAGTCTAAGCCCCGCGACGGTTTTGTCAACGCTGCATTCTGGGAAACAAATGTCGCAGGCCCGATGCGGCTGACTGCGTCGGTTCGCATTCCTAAGTGGTTGAGATAGCTGTTGTTGCGTCGATTGGTCGGCGACGCTCTCGGGAAGAAGCTGACCCGGCGGCCATCAGCCAGGCGATCCAAAGGGCTCCTCCGGCGGCCGCCAGTTGTAATCCCAGCGCGAAGCTGTGCGGTTTGTAACGCATCTCGAGCCGCTTCGCGCCGGCGGGTACGGCAACGCTTCGCACGGCGTGATTGGTACGCAGGACTTCGGCAGGCTGCCCATCGACGGTTGCTTCCCAGCCGGGAAACCACAAATCGGAGACGACGACCAGCCCGGCGGTTTGCATCTCCAGCTCGATCTCCAGTCGCTGCGGGTCGTCAGTTTCCAGAAGCTTCGCGTAGCCGCGTATCGCCCCGGGTAGTTCGACCGGACTTTCGACGAACGCCACATCCGTGGGATCGAACGAGCGGTTGGCGAGCCGCACGAGACGCTCCGCGCTATCTGCGATGGTCTCGACGCGTCGGGGGACGAACGCGCGGGGCAGGCAGGTCTGCGATTCTTCGACCCAGTAATCGTCGCCGGCGAGGAACGCCCTGCGATGGACGGGCGGCTCGCCGCGGTGAATGCGGTACCGCAGGTTGAGCATGTCGAGCACGGGCGAAGGCAACGGATCGAAGTATTGTGTCACCGCGTAGCGCGGCTTGATGCTGGGACGCCCCGGCACTTGTTGTTCGCAAGACTCGAGCAATTGCACCAGGTACCGCGGGTCGACACCGTCGTAGCCGCGGATGTCTGACAGGTGGAAGCGTTGATTGAGATTCGGGGGCAGGCACATCACGCCACAGATCCGTCCGGGGCGGGAATCGGCCAGTTCTTCGAGCGTCTCGATCGGCGGATAGTACAACTTCGGCGAGCGCTGCGGGGCCAGGCCGTAGGCCATCACCAGCAGCTCGCACACAGCCAGCGCGCTGGCCACGTAGAACATGCGGCGCCCGCGCAGCCAGCCCAGCGCAATTGTGGCCCAGAGCAAGAGCGCCACGACGCAAACCGCCGCGCTGCACCAGTACATCCACGTGAACCAGCGCCCGACGACTTCCGGATCGCCCCAAACTTCGATCAAGCCGGCTGTGACCTCCTCCGGCAGGTCGAGCGCGCGACTTGCACTCCAGACCGCGAGAATCGCCAGCACGCTCATCGGCGCCGCATGCCAGGCTTGCCAACGAACGCCGCTACGGTAGGCCACGTGCAGCCCGACAACTGCACTGACGAGGGCCGCCCACGAGACGAGAAACATGAAGCGGTTGTTCTTCAACAAATTGAGCGGGAACAGCGTGTAGAGGGTTTCGATGCCGGGGATCGTGAACAGGTACGCGGCGGCCACGATCGCCGCAACAAGACAAAACAGCAGCAGCGAACGATGCGCTCGGCTTTGCCAACCCAGCGGCGCGAGGCAGGCGAGTACGAACAACCCAGCGTATCCGCTCGGCGCGCCTTCGGCGGGGTTGCCGTCGCTGACGTACACCTCGCCGCGCCACTCGCCGCCGGGCGGGATGTAGGCACTGCCACGACGCATCGAACCGTAGCAGTTCGGCAATAGCAGCTGCGGCAATGCGGCAGGTCCCACCGCCGTGCGACTCTCCGAGCCTTCGAGTCGCTGATCGATGCGGTGGCTCATCCGCAGGTATTCGACAGTCGGCAGGTTTTGCGGCGCCGAGAGGATGAAGCCCAGCAGCCAAGCGACGGTGGTGACGGCCGCCGAAGTAGCGACTCCCCAGGACAGGAGTTTGCGCCAGCCAAAGTGATCGAGAAGACACCACAGCGCATACAAACCTGAGGCAAGCAGGACGTGCGCCGCGCTGGCGGCCTGTCCGCTGAGCAGCACGACTGCCGTGAGTAGTGCCAAGAGCGGAGGTGCGAAACTGAGGGGATGGCGAATGGCGCGGTCCGTGGCCAGCAACAACCAGGGCAGCCAGGCCACCACGTCGCTGGGCGGATAGCCACGCCACTGGATGAAGAACCAGGTGAGCGGGTAGCAAACGGCGCCCACCAGCGCCGGCGCGAAATCGACGCGCATGGCGATCCGAAAAAAGGCGTACGCGCCACAACCGATGACCAGCGCACGCAGCAGTTGTACCCAGGCGATCGTGACGGGCGAGGGGAACAGATAGCGCGGCAGCGAGAACGGCGAGAAGACCGCCGTGTTGTTGGCGGCCAGAAAGGGAGCGCCGCAATAGTTGTACGGGTTCCAGAGCGGGATGCGGCCCTGCCGCACCTGTTCGGCCGCATACCGCTGGCGGAATTCAATGGCCAGCACCAAGTCGCTGGCGCCGAGATGCTCGGGCGCGACGCCCTCATACTCCGCTGTCCGCGGCAGATAGTTCGAACCCGCCAGCAGGCCCAAGGGCAACAAGTACGTGCGGCCCAGGAGGGAAGATCCATAGAGGACGAACTGACACACGGTGAGAGCCGTGAGCAGGAGAATAATGCGCGCTGTCCGCGAACGATGCATAGCGCCTGGCAACGATAACACACCGCCCGGCGGCTCACGAGCGACAGTGCATACAGCGCGATGGGCCGACGCCGCAGTGTCCGCCGCGCCCGAAAAACGGACTATCCGTCACCAAGATAGTTCTCGGGCACGGGCAATCCTTGTGCGCGGAAGAACGTGAGCTGATCGAAGTAGCCGCGTTGCTCGTGAATCTGATCGTCGCAGATGCGGAAGAAGCCGCAACCGCGCAGGCCCAGCGGATCGCTCCACTGGAGCACGGCCCACTGGCCGTCTTCGAGCAGGTTCTCCTCGATGCAGATCATCTTCGCGCGGGCAAACTCGGCCGTGAACATCTGCCGAATCGCCTCGCGCCCCACCAGAGGCTCCATCACCACCTGATGGTTGACCGCGTCCGGCGCGTACAGAGCGACCAAGCCATCGATATCCGCGGCGTTGAACCGCTTGATCCACTGGCGGACGAGTTCTTTGGGCGTCATGGTGAATTGTCTCCGCTCAACCTTCGTAGGGCACCGCACCCCATGCGTGCCATATGCCATGCAGAAGAACGCGGCAGCACGCACGAATGACAGCCCATCCCCGCCCAAGTTCGCCGCTAGATGCGGTCCCCATCAGAAGACGCCGTCGGCGAAGCATCGACTTCGACGATCTCGAAGTCGACGAGATCGTTCCACCGCTCCGTCCACGGCTCGAACAACTCCGGGTGGTCGGTTTCCATGAGTTGAAAACAGCGCTGGCCGTCGCGTTGGAGCCAACTGTCGAGGTACCGCAATCCATCGGGCAGCATGCGGCCGCGACTCGCCAACCGTTCGTATACGGCCTTTGGGCCCTGTCGGAACTTCTCGATCACCATGTAACGCACGGGGAACCCTCCTCGGCGATCGGGCGGCGGCTTACCTAGTCCATTCAACCGGTACTTCCGGCACATATAGACGCTTCCAGCGTGCTAGCAGGGCGGACGGACCCGATCGGCCGGCACATCCGGTCGAGCCGTTGCCGACTGAATACCTAATAGGGTTTCTCCCTTCGGAATTGCCAGCCGAGCGGCCGCCTGTCAACCGTTATGCGCTCACGAGCGAAGCTTGTCGCGTTCGCCGCGGGACTTCTCGCTGCCGTGTTCTGCTGCGCGCGTGCGGAGAAAGCTCTCGCGCAGTACCCGCTGGCCCATCCGGTCGGCTACGGGGAGCTTGTTGCCCGGCTGGAGCGCCAGGAGCGGGAGCTGTACGCGATTCGCCGGCAACTCGATGCGCAGATGGAGAATCGCGCTGCGTACGGCGTTTCGCAAACACCGGGTTGTGGTTGCGATGAGCCCGTCTGGCGGCTGCCGGCCGTGGCGGAGGTGCCGCCCGATCCTTCCTGTGCTTCTCCGGCTGGCGGCGATGCGCACGTGCTTCACTATCAGGTGGTCTACGACCGTGGCTTTGTGCTGCGTCCGCTCGACCCGCGCAAGCATCCTTTTGAGCTGAAAGTGAACGGTCGCATTCAGTTTCGTCACGCGGGTTTCGATCGCGACGTCGAAAGTTGGACCGACAATGCGGGCGTCACCGAAGAGGTGCGCAGCCGCAACAACTTCGACATTGAGCGGGCGCGGCTGGTCTTCTCCGGCTACGCGCTCTCGCCCCGATCGACGTACTACATGCAGCTCGACGGCGACACGGACGACGGCGAGGTGGTGGAGTTTCTCGACTACTGGTGGGCCTGGGAGTTCAGTGAGCCGTTTCAGGTGCAAGTCGGCAAGCGCAAGGTGCCGGCGGTGCGGCAGTGGGTGCTCTCGTCGCGCAACACGCGGCTGGTGGATCGCCCTATGGCGAACGATTTTTTCAGGCCCGACCGCACGACCGGCATTTTTTTGGTGGGCGATCTGGGCGAAGCCGTGCACTACGAGATGATGGCCGGCAACGGGTACAGCACGGCCAACTTGCCGCTCAGTCAAGTCGGCAACCAGTTCACGTTCGCGGCGACCAGCTATTGGGATCCGCTGGGCGAATACGGAAGGCTGCTCATCGACTACGACGCGACCGACAGACCACTGCTGCGCATCGGGCACTCGGCCGTGTTTTCGGCGCAAGATGATGCGGAGTTGGGCGTGCCGACGGGCGAGGCCGATTTCCTCCGTCTGACCGACGGCACGATCCTCATCGACACCGGCGCGCTCGCGCCCGGGGTCACCGTCTCGGAGTTCGACATTTTCTTCTACGGGGTCGATCTCGCCGCCAAGTGGGGCGGCTTTAGCATCAATGCCGAGATCTTTTTGCGCTGGTTGGAAGACATTCGCGGCGACGGCGCGCTGCCACTCGACGCGCTCTTCCAGAAGGGTTTCTACGTCGAGGGCGGGACGTTCGTCGTGGCCCGGAAGCTGGACGTGAACGTTCGCTACTCGCAGGTCTCTGGTTTGTTCGGCGACTCGTCGGAGTACGCCGCCGGATTCAACTGGTTCCCGCTCGACTCGGATCGATTGAAATTCACTTTCGACGTTACGCTCCTGGACGGCAGCCCGCTGGACAACACCAGCAGCGACATCCTCGTCGGCGACGACGGCACGCTCTATCGCGCGCAACTGCAGGCGGAGTTTTAGCGCCCGTCCACCACCGGAAGCGTCATCGCCTCGGACGGGGCAGTCGATGTGACCATCTCTTCGGGCAAGCGCCACACTCGGTCCGCCGCGCGATTGCAGAAGTAGAGCCGGCAGGGCGAAGGCTTCGACGGATCGCCGTCGGCCCAGAGGGCGAAGAAGTCGTCGTGCGCGTGAAGCACGGGACGAACGTACGTGTGGTTAAGCGAGCTGTCTGCCGTGAGATCGCGGACCTTGTCCCATGTGCGGCCTTGGTCGTCGCTTTGCCAGAGAGCCACTTCGCCGCCGGTGTGATAGCTCTGCGGGCCGCGCTCGGTGGGGCCAATGATGCGCCAGGTGTCGCGCGCGACGTCCAATAGCCCCGTGTCGTAGTTGTGGTCGCTGGTGGTAACGGCGTGCATCTGCCACGCGCCATCGTGAAAGTGGGCAATCGTCCACGTGCGCGGGTCGCCGGTCGGTCCCGGCTGCCAGTCGCGGCTGGTGACGTACTGAATCACCGGCTCCCCGGCGGCGGTGAACTTCAGGTCGTTGAGATACACCCGCAGGCCATCGGCCTGATAGTCGTGGATCAATGCCGGGTTGTCGCGCTGGACCAGCGGCAGTGAAACGCGTACGCCTGCGGCTGTCGTCCAGGTGGCGCCGCCATCGCGGGTTTCCAGGTAATAGAGATTCGTGCGATCGTTGACCACACCGCGCGGATGCCAGTTGAAAGCCGTGGCCACGCGCGTGCCGTCGCACCAACTGAGTTGATAGTGTCCACCGAACTTGGCCAGCGGCCGATCGTCGCTCCAGTCGGCGCCGCCGCCCATGCGAAAGAACAGCTGCCGCCCTCCCAGATACTTGGTGAACAGGAACAGAAAGCCCTGGCCCTGGCGATGCCAAGGTTGCGGGTAGGTGAACTCGCCGACTTCCAGCAGGCGGAACTTGTCGATGGCGTGAGGTTCGACGCTACGGTAAATCCAACCGGGTCGCCCCCGGCCGCGACCGCTGATGATGACCCACAGGTGGCCTTCGTCATCGATCGAGAGCGCGGGATTATCGTGCGGGTCGAAGGTTTGCTTGTCGTGAATGAGGGTCGGCCGCAGCACGTGGCCGGTCGCGTGATTGTAACAGCCGATGCAGGCCAGCAGCCGGTCGCGCACGTCGCCCTCCGCTCCCACGGGCGCCTTGGTGCCGCCATAGACGAAGAATGTCTGGTCGGCGGCGGCGGCATAGATGGCCAGCGGAATGTGTTTGGCCGTGTAGGTGGCCAGACCGCCACTGTACTTGTAGCTGTACTGGTCGCCGGTGGGTTCCTGACCGTGCCAGATGCCGCGGTACCCGGAGAGGGGTTCGCCGACGATCGCGCCCGGCTGGCGATTGTCCGAGTCGGCAGCCTCGGCGAGTGCCCGTTGAGACGCAAAGGCCACGGCTAAGGCCACCGCAAGCAGCAGGTGAGCGTGCAGGGGCTTGTACGTCCTGTTGGGGGTAACCGGCTGCTGTCGACGCGGGCGGGCGACTGCAAACGAGGGCGGTTTCGAGGCGAGATTCATGATGCGTTCGAGTCGGCACAAGGCGGTCAAAACTGTCGCACGGGCCCTGCTCGGCGAAACGTTCTCGGGTCCGGAGTGGTATCCATGGTAGCGACTGGCCGCAACGGCAATGAGGGGCCAATCGACGGAGCGGCCTCTTTTGCAGCGGTACTCGGCGGTTCCTATAATCCGGGGCGTTGGCGGCAAATCGCCGGCGGGGGCGAGAGCAGGTTGGCCGCATCATCGCTCCGCGGCGCATCGAAGAAGACACGCTGTGGTTCGACGCGCGACGGGTTTGCGTTGCCTGACAGCATGACCGAGATAGGAGTGAACTCCCATGTGGATTCCCAAATGGGCGCGTGACAAGAAGAAGGGCATCGATTCGCCGATGCCCACGCAAGTGGTCTCCAACGAGGAGTTCATTCCCCGCCCGCAGAGCAAGAAACAAAAGCAGGTCGAACACCTGATTCAGACGCGATCGGAAGAGAGCGCCAAGCGGTTGGGTATGGATCGCCGCGCGTTTTGCGCGAGCACGATGGGGCTGGCCACTTGTTTTTGGGCCAGTAACCAGGTGTTCGGCAACTATTGGGACGTGGACGAGGCCGAGACGCTCGAGCCGGGCGCATATGAAGAGAAATGGCCCAAGAGCCAATATTTCATCATCGATGTGCAATCGCACTTCACCAACGGCTACGCCATCGGCTTCCGCAACATGCAGGTCTTCAAGAACCAAGAGTTCGTGAAGAACATGGGCTTCAACTTGGAAGACACGCCGGAAGCCTACGCCTTCCCGAACTTCGTGAAGGAGATGTTCTTCGACAGCGAGACCTCGATGCTGGTCATCTCCGGCGTACCCGGCAAGGAACGCCACGTGGACCGCAAGGGCAATCCGGTCGAAGGTCCGCAACGGTTCGGCGGCGTGCTGCCCAGTTGGTTGATGTCGATGCGGAAGAAGGACATCAACGAGATGGCCGGTAGTACGCGGGCCCTCTGCCAGGGCAACTGCGCGCCGAACCACTACTGGGACAAGGAGAGCAATGCCCCGGATCGGGCCGCGCTGTTCGAACAGATCGAGCGCGAGTACGAGATGTACGGGATCGATTCGTGGAAGTGGTACTGCCACACCGATCCAGGCCGCTCGGGCGACGGGTTTCGGCTGGACGATGAAAAGCTGGCGTACCCGTTCTATGAGAAATCGAAGGAACTGGGCCTGAAGATCTTCAGTGTGCACAAGGGCTTTTCCTACCAGTCGCGCACGCTGGGACACCTGGCCAATCCCGAAGACGTGGAGAAGGCGGCGCTGGATCATCCCGATCTGACGTTCGTCATCTACCACTCGGCCATGCAGCACGCTCCGGTGATGCCGGGCTGGGAAGACAGTTGGGATCCCGAAACGGGCGACTTCGCCTGGCACGACGTGCTGATGCGGATCAAGGAGCGCAATCCCGAGATGAACAACGTCTATCCGGAGATTGGATCTTCGTTCGGTGCCCTGGCGGTCGACAATCCGGAAGCCTGCCAGCACTTGATCGGTAAGAACATCAAGTACTACGGCGCCGATCACGTCGTGTGGGGCACCGATTGCCTGTGGTGGGGTTCGCCCCAATGGGTGATCGACGCCTTCAAGCGTTTCCAGATCAGCGACGAGATGTGCGACAAGTTCGGCTACAGCAAGCTGAGCGAAGAGGACAAGGCGAAGATCTTCGGACTCAACGCGGCCAAGATCTACGGCATCGATCCCGACGAGCGCCGCACCAACATCCCGACCGATGAGCTGGAGAAGCTCAAGACGGCCTACATCGAACAGGGTGGGCAGCGCACCAATGCCGCTTACGGCTGGGTCCGCGACGATACGCGCGTCAGTTGAGTACGGCGTCGCCGATAGCGGCAGATTGAAGTGATGGGCACGGACGAGCCCCAAGGCGAGCGGCCGCGCGAAGCGGAAGAGTTGCGCGAGCCGCGCCGTCGTCGCAAGCCGCGCGCGGCGCGGAGCATGTCCGTCGATGATCTGACGGCCGCCCTCGCGCAGATGGGGGCGCCGCAGACCCGTGAAGGTCCGCAAGAGCGGCCGTCGCTCGCCGGCGAAGATGCAGCAGACCCCCGTCAGGCGCAGCCGGCAATCGACGAGCGGGCCGCCGCAGCGCCCGCCGGCGACGTCACGCCGCGATCGATCGTGGAAGCGGCCATCTTCACTGGAGATCCGACGGGACGGCCACTTTCCGGCGAGCGGTTGGCCGCGCTGATGCGCGGTGTCGATGAGTATGAAGTCGATGCCCTGGTCCGCGAGCTGAATGACGTTTACGCGGCACAGCGTCGACCGTACGCGATTCGCAGCCGCCAGGGCGGTTATGAGATCGCGCTGCGCGAGGAGTTCTCGGGGGTGGTCGATCGGTTTCGCGGGCGGTTGCGGCAAGTGCGCCTTTCGCAAGCCGCCATCGAAGTGCTGGCTGCGGTCGCGTACAACCAGCCGGTTACATCCAAGGAAGTCACGCAATTGCGCGGTCACGCCAGCGGCGCCATTCTCTCGCAGATGGTGCGGCGACGCTTGTTGCGCATCGAGCGGCCAGAAGAGTCACCCCGAACCGGTCGCTACTACACGACTGACCGCTTCCTCGAACTGTTCGGACTCCGCACGCTCGAAGACCTGCCCCGCAGCGAAGAGTTGAACGAGCGGTGATTGAGTTGCGCCCTGCTGTTCTATTTGCCGAACACCTTGCGAATGGCGGCCACGACCTGCTGGGCCTCGCCGGGCAGTAAGCAGAACGGGTCGATGCCGGCCCGGCCGCGTTCGGCCTCTCCCTGCATCACACACACCGGCGGGCTGAGTTGCTCCAGCCGGGCGACCAGTTCGAGCGCCGACATCGAAGCCACTTGCGTATCGACGTCGAGCTGCACGACCTGCCAGCCCTGCGAACCAGCCGACAGCGTCACGGCCAAACCCGGCAGCCCTGACAGTTCATGGGCGATCTGTTTTGCAGTGCGATTGAGCGCTTCACGCTCTTGCGCCTCGTCCGTGTTCAAGAAGCCTTGCAAGGCGACCAACAGGCCGACGATTTGCTCTTTGCCGACCTTGAAGCCGCGCCCGATGCCGTGGTTGGGTACGCCGCGGCGGGCGATCTCGGGGTCGATCAGCCACTCGGGCGGACGCCACAGCAGACCCAGCACATCGAGGTCCCAGGTTTGCAGCGCGGCCGAGCAGACTAGATCGCGGCGCCCGCACAAGATGCCGCTCGCCTGTGGTCCCCGAATCGCCTTGCCGCCGCTGAAGCACACCAGGTCCGCGCCGGCCGAAACAAAGTTGTGCAGGTTCGCCCGCGGCGGCAGCGCGGACGATGCATCGACAATGACGGGCAAATCATGCCGGTGGGCGACTTCCACGACGGTGTCGAATCGCAGCGGCGAGAAGCCGGCGAAATAGGCCACCGCGCAGGTTTGCGGTCCGATGGCGGCCTCGATTTCCCAGGCTTGCGGGTCTCGGGTGCGCTCGGCCAGCCCGACTTCGACCAGCCGCGCGCCGGCCGCCCGCAGGCAGTGGTCGTAGCCGTTGCGATGGGAACGTGGCACGATGATTTCGTTGGCCACGCTGCGCGTGTCAGGCAGGCGATCCATCACAGCCAAATCGAAGCGGGCCATACAGGCTGCCGCCGAGAGCGTTAATCCGGCGGCTGCGCCGCTGGTGACCAGGGCGGCTTCTGCGCGGGTCGCTTCGGCGAGCTTGCGCCCTGCGGCCGTGTGCAGTTCGTCCAACCGCACGCACCGCGTGGCGGCTTCGGCCATGGCGGCAGTCACCTCGGGGTCGAGCGCAGGTCCGCTCAGTCGGGTCAGTGTTCCGGCCGCATTGATGATGGGGCGGACGCCGAGCTGTTCGTACAGGGGGGACATCGCCAGACGCGGGGTTGTTAGGAGAGGGCCGACCGCGAGATTCACTGACTGCACAGGTGTGCGATCAGCATCCACGATTTTCAGCCGGGTTGCCCACGTCCGCAAGCCAGAGAGGCTCCGCAGCTCGCGTGCAATGCGTTGAAAGTCAGATTCCCGGGCGGGAAGCTTCTTGCAAGCCGCTCGCGGCGCGGCAGCGATCAACACACTTCGATGGACGGCCGCTTGAAACGCCGCGTGCTTGAAACTCTGCCGGGAATTGTTGGGTAAAACCTGCGGGGAATTAGCAGGCGCAGGCTGACCGCCAGCCACGCGAGGTTATCCAGGTCCAGCGCCGCATTCGTGGTCGTCTGACACGCGGCGCGGCAGCCCTTCTGAGGAGCCCTTTCGGGCCGCTGTCGCTTGTTGCAAGGCCCCCGCGCGGAAACTATTCTGCTGGGATTGCCGTTAGCAGGAGGCGAACGATTCGTTGCCGAAATCGCGCGCATGCGGGGTATACGACTGCGGTGGCGGTAAGGCGTAACCATTGACACTACGAGCACGATGAGAGGTTGATTGCATGAAGATGTTGGGAACCCCACGCGCGATGTTGGCCGCCTTGATGGCACTGGGCCTGGCCATCTCGGGTAGCGCCGCTGTTATGGCCGCCGAGTCGCTGGCCTGGAAATTCAGCGAAGGCGAGACGCTGCAGTATGCCACCATGCAGGACATGGAAGTCGCCGTCGATGCGGGTGGTATCGAAATCCTGTTCGAGGTCGATCAGGCCCTGGATCTGTCGTGGAAGGTGCAGTCTGTCGGTAGCGACGGCACGGCCGAGTTGCTGCAGACGATCGATCGCTTGCAGTTCCGCATGAACTCTGGCTTCACCGGCGAGTTCGTCTACGACTCGAACAGTGAAGAAGAGCATGAAGGCATGATCTGGGAGCGGATGGGCCCGATCTTGGAAGCCCTGGTGGGCGGTGAGACGACCGTCACGCTGTCGGCCAACGGCGAAGTCCAGTCGGTCGCTGTTTCGGACGATCTGGCCGACGCACTGGCCGATGCCGCCGAAGGCGAAGGTGGCGGTGCCGGTGGGTTCTTCGCGCTGCTAGGCATTGGCATGTCGGAAGAAACCCTCAAGACGGCCATCGAAGAATCGGTCGTCATGTTCCCGGGCGGCGAAGTCTCTGCCGATCAGAGTTGGACGCGGACCAGTGAGCTCGAAATGGGTCCCGCCACGCAAACGACCGAGGTGACCTACACGCTCTTGGGCGTTGAGGGCAGCGTCGCCAACATCGGTCTCAGCAGCGAGACGATTCTCGAGATCAGCGAAGACAATGAAGCCGACGTCGAGCTGGAAATCGTCGAGCAGGAGTCCGAGGGCGAGGTTCACTTCGACATCGAGAACGGACGCACGGTCGACGCCGGCACCAAGGTCGTGCTCGTCCTCGAAGGCGATTCGCCCATGGGCGAGCTGATCATGGAACGGACGATCGTCACGTCGATCAAACAGGGCGTCAACGATGATCTCGTCGAAGGCGACGACGACGATGATGACGACGACGATGATGACGACGACGATGATGACGATGACGATGATGACGATGACGACGACGACGATGACGACGACGACCAGTAAGGTCGCCGTCGCGGTGCCAACAGGCACCCGCTCGTAACAATCGGTCGCCTCTTGCGCTAGCCCAAGGCAGCCACTGTGCCGCCTTGGGCTAGCTTGCTTTTGCCAGCGTCGCGCGCGGTATGCCAGTCGGCCAAAGCGTTTGCGGAAAAGACCTTAGGCTGTCGTGAGGTTCGACCACCGGGACCACTGACCCTTGTCTGGCGGCGGCCAATAGGCCCTACAGACAATCCGGACTGCGGTGTGATACCATGAGATCGTCACATCGCGGCCGGACGATCGTTGAGGCCGAGTGGTCCGACACGACTCGTCGCGTGTCGTGGCAATCCATCGCCGACGGCGGGCCAAATGACATCACACAGCGGCGGCACCCCGACCGCCGAATACGTCACAAGGGCACGAATCCCGTCGCCAATCTTTCGCATCCAGCGCGTATGAACCCGGCGCGCCATTCTTCGATGTCCTCAATTTCTGCTTCGCAGCGCATGCAGGAAGCCGTGCCGGCGGTGTTGCCGTCGATGCTCTTGTGCGATTTCGCCAACCTCGAGCGTGAAGTTCGGCGTCTCGAGGACGCGGGAACGGCTGCGCTGCATCTGGACGTCATGGACGGCCATTTCGTGCCGAACTTGACGTACGGCTTTCCCTTGGTCGAAGCCCTGCGGCGACTGACGCCGCTGGTGCTCGACGTGCACCTGATGATCTCCGACCCGCTGCGGTACGTTCCGCAGTTTCAGGAGTCCGGCGCCGACGTGATCACCTTCCACGCGGAAGCCGTCGATGCTCCCCGCGAGGTGCTCGAAGCGATTCGAGAGCACGGTTGCGCGGGCGGGGTCGCGATCAACCCGCCCACACCGCTTTCGACGATCGAGGGCTGTCTCGACCTGTGTGATCTGGTGTTGGTGATGAGCGTGATGCCCGGCTTCGGCGGTCAGGCTTTCGAGCCTGTCGCCCTCGAGAAACTCCGCGAGTTGCGGCGCGATTCCAACCATCGCTTTCTGCTGGAAATCGACGGCGGCGTGAACGAGAAGACCATCGGCGACTGTGCAGCGGCCGGAGCAGATCTGTTCGTGGTGGGCTCGGGAATCTTTCGCTCGGATGATTATCGCGCGAGCATCTCTACGTTGGGCCAGCTTGCGCAGAGTCGATACTCCGTCAGCAGTTGAAGGTTAAAAGGCATGTTAAGCCTGGCGTTGATTCGTCCCGGCGCGACCGACTACAGCGAGCAGTCGCGCGTGCAGGGGACGCTCGACATCCCGCTCAACCCGCAGGGGACTGATGAGGTCGCGCGCACCATCGGACAACTGCGCGACGTCAAGCTCATCGCACTCTACACGTCCGACTCCGAGCCGGCCGCCAGTACGGCTAAGGCCATCGCCGGCGAGTTTGGCCTGCGAGTTCGCAAGCTGGATGGCACGAAGAACCTGGACCATGGCCTGTGGCAGGGGATGTCGCTCGAAGAGATCAAGCGCAAGCAACCCAAGGTCTATCGCCAGTGGCAGGAACAGCCCGACTCGGTGTGCCCGCCGCAGGGAGAGACGCTGGGCGAAGCCCGACAGCGGCTGGCCGCCGCCCTGACCCGCCTGCGCAAAAAACATAAAGAAGGCGTGGTGGCCGTTGTACTACCCGAGCCCCTTTTTGCGCTCTTCAAGGCAGTGGCCCAAGACGAGGCGCCGGGAGATTTGTGGAAAGCCAGTACCGAACACGGCGGTTGGGAGAAGATCGACCTGGCCGTGCCGCAGACCACATAAAGTCTGCACAGCGTTTCCTACGGGGCAAAGAGCGCGTCCGCATTCAACAGTCGATGTCGAACATGAGCACCAGCAAATCAGACAACCGCGCAGCGACTCGCTGGCCCAAGCGCGGCGTGCCCGAGGGGTTGTGGAAGCGTTGTCCCGGCTGCCAGGGAACCATCTTTCGCAAAGAGGCCGAAAAGCGGTTCGGCGTTTGCCCCGAGTGCGACTACCACTGGTACGTCTCGGCCCGCGAGCGCGTGCGACAACTGTTGGACGAGGGGACGTTCGAAGAACACTTCACCGAGATGGAGCCGGTCGACCCGCTGGAATTCGCCGACAAGAAGCCGTACCGCGAGCGGTTGGTGGAAGAGCAGGCCCGCACCGGTCTGCGCGACGCGGCGCTGGTGGGCACGGGCATGATTCGCGCTCGTCGCGTGGCGTTTGGCGTGACCGATTCGGCCTTCATCATGGGCAGCATGGGGGCCGTGGTCGGCGAAAAGCTGACGCGACTGGTCGAACTTGCCACCGAGCAGCAACTGCCGCTGATCATCGTCAGCGGCTCGGGCGGCGGAGCCCGCATGCACGAGGGCATTCTGTCCCTGATGCAGATGGCCAAGGTTTCTGCAGCACTGGCGCGTTACGACGAAGCCGGCGGGCTGTTCATCTCGGTGCTCACCAATCCCACCATGGGTGGCGTGGCGGCCAGCTTCGCTTCGCTGGGCGACGTGATCTTCGCCGAGCCGAAGGCGTTGATCGGCTTTGCCGGACCCCGGACGATCAAGGCCACCATCCGCATCGAACTTCCCAAGGGATTCCAGACCAGCGAGTTTTTGCTGGAACACGGATTCGTCGACCGCATCGTCCGCCGCTGCGATCTCAAGAGTGAGATCGCCCGCACGATCGATTACTGCGGCAAGTAACGCGACCGCGCGACCCGCTTGCGTCCGCTTCTCGGCCGCGCTAGAGTTGCTGCTTGGGGATTTCACTGACGAAGCTTCCCGCAGTGCAGTGCAGAACGGGCGGACGGGGCAGAGTTGCAGAAGAGGGCGCGCAGGACATGGGCCTGCTCGACAACGTCAAGTCGATGCTGCGTGGCGGCAAGGTCGACGTTCGCAGCCGCTTCGAGCTGCTGCGCGAGGCCATCTCCGGCACGATGTCGCAGTTCTACATGGCCCGCGACCGCCAGACGGGTCAGGTCGTGGCCCTCAAGGTGCTCGACCTCAAGAAGACACAGGACTTCGAGGCCCGCTTCAAGGGACTGACCAAACCGGTCGAAGGCGAGATCGCCATGACCTTCGACCATCCGAACATCGTGAAGACGTACGAGCACGGGCTCACCACCAAGGGCGAGCAGTACCTGGTGATGGAGTTCGTCGAGGGGCCGGGGCTCAACTCGCTCATCATCGGTCGCAGCGAAAAGCTCGAAGGGCACCGGTTACACTTGATCCGTCAGGCGGCCGCCGCGCTGGCCGCCGTGCACGCGGCCGGATACATCCACCGCGACGTTTGTCCTCGCAATTTGATCTGCACGACTCCCCAGTGCGATGACCTGAAGCTGATCGACTTCGGCCTCACCGTGCCGGCCACCGCACCGTATATGCAGCCGGGCAATCGCACCGGCACGCCCAACTACATGGCGCCGGAGCTGGTGAAAAGGCTCAAGACCGACAAGCGGCTGGACGTGTTCGCCTTCGGCGTGACGGCCTACGAAATTCTCACGTTCCATCTCCCGTGGGAACGGGGAACCGATGGTCGGGTGGCCATGACGCACGCGGCCAAGCCGCCGGTCGACATTCGCGAATACCGTCCGCAAATCAGCCGCCGGCTGGCCAAAGCCATTCACAGTTGCATCGAGCGCGAGGTGTCGAAGCGCTGTCCATCGATGGACGACTTCCTCTCGATGATCCGCGCCGTGAAGCAAGAGGACCGGCAGGCCAAAGAAGCCGGCTAGCTCGATCTCCGAAATGTCGTGCGGCGGCGAATGCGCCCATGCCGCATGACTTCGTGGACGCGCGCTTCAGAACACGTGATAGGCCTTGGCCTCCCAGTCGCGCGCCAAGTGTGGATCATTCGCTCTGTGGAGCAGGTCGTAATAGCTGTACGGGTATTTGAAAACGTGTCCGATGCCGAGTGACTTGTCGCCGCGCTGGTGCCAGTATTCCAAGTCGATGGGACGGAGTGCCGACGGCTTATGGTCGGCGTACCTTTTGGCATCGGGCGGAGGCCCGCGCCGTGTGACTGTCACATACTTTCGAAAGGCCGTGCGGCAGCTTTCGGCCCACTCCTCGTCGCCCATGGCTGCCAATTCGACGAGCGCCTGTCCGAACGTGAGCATGTGCCCGGCGAAGCCTTGCCCGAACCCGATGAACCGATCGATGGCAGCGAGCGCTTCGCGGAGGATGAAGCGTGAACAGGCTTGTGCTTCGGCAAACGGCGGAGGATCGACTTCCGGATCGGGCTCAATGTCTTGCCAGGGCGTGAACGAACGGATCAACGTGCAGATGCCTTCAATCCGCTCGGGTGTGGCAACCTCAGGCACCAATCGCAGCGCCTTGATGGCCAGCATGGCGAAGATCGCGTTGTGCCCGACTTGCCGGAGAACTTCGCCACCTTCGGCCAGCGCGAGCCCGATCTTCTCAGTGCTGGCCGGATCGGGGTCGGCCTCTGCGAAGTCTTGACACAGTTCTGTGGGTGCCCAGTTGAGCTCGAACAGCTCAGTAATCCGCGTCAACGTCTGGTCGCCGAGTTCGTTGTCGGCACAGAGGAGATGCGCCGCCACCATGCTCGCGCCGCGATGTCCGTCGGCGAAATAATCGAACTGGTGCGCTCGTGCCAGACCGTTCAGGCCCAGCACCAATAGCCGCTCGTCGGACGTCTCAAATTCACGGCCACAAGAGGATCGGTCGAAGAACACCCCCGCTGCCAGAATGCTGCTGACGGAGAGCGAGGTCCGTCTGGCGAAGTCTCGGCGATCGATGCTTCCGCTGATCACGGCCAACTCCTACACAAGAGGAGTCTGAATGGGGCGTAACCGCGCTCGCCATTCTCGATGGCTTGATGCCCTTCAGGGTACTCGATTCGCGCGCCGTTTGCTGCAATCGAGTGGCCGCGGGCCTGTTGCGTCGTCGCTCCCGCTGGGCCTACGATACGATGACGATTGGCGGGCTTTGGCCAGATTGTAAGTTTCCTGACACGCTGGAGAGAGCAGGACGCGATGAGATCACAGAGCGATTCCGCGCCCGAGCGCACGCTGCACCGTCGAGATGCGATGGGAGTCTTGGCGGCGGGTACGGGCGTGACCTTGGCCGGTGTGCTCGGCGGTTGCGCGCCTGAGAGCGCCGCGGTCGGTGGTGGTGGGGGCCAGCCGACGTTGCGGGCGGCGTTCTCCAACGCGGGTTTGCAGAGCACCTGGTGCAAGCTCGGCAAAGATACGGCCGAACTGTGGGGGCGACTGCTCGGCGTCGAGATCACCTGGTTCGACGGCGAGTTTGACTCCAAGAAGCAGCGCGACAAGATCGATCTGCTGGTCGAAGACGACTGGGACTTCTGTTGTTTTCAGGCCGTGCAGATCGATTCGCTGGCCGAGCCCGTCCGCCGGCTCAAGAAGCGCGGCATTCCGGTCATCTCGATGGACACGCTATTAGTCGCGAGCGATCAATTGCGCGAAGTCGGCGTGTGGGTGCAGGTGCAGCCCGATCAGGTCTTCATGGGCGAAGCCAGCACACGTTACCTGATGGACAAGATCGGTGGAAAAGGGCAAGTGATCCACATCGGCGGTAAAGACGCACACAGCGGCGCCCGCGGTCGCAAACAAGGCTTCGACAAGGTGCTGGCCGAGTTTCCTGAGGTCGAAGTCGTGGGAGGTGAAGTTCGCTGGTGCGATTGGGAAAAGGCCAAGGCCCGTAACGCCTTCGAGGCGCTGATCGATCAGACGAGTACACCCATCGCCGGGGCCTTCTTTCACAGCGACGACATGGCGCTGGCCTGCGTGCCGGCCCTGGGCGGCACGATTCACGAGAAGATGATCATCACGGCCGTCGATGGTCAGAAAGAAGGCCTCGCGGCGGTTCGCGAAGGTTCACTGGCGGCGACCACCGTCAATCCGGTCTGCTTGATTCACAAGACGGCGCTGGAAATCGGCCAGTTCATCTGCCGCAACTCCGAAAAGGTCGACGAGCTGCCCTTGGAGATCATCACGCCCGGGCCGCTGGTCGCGCAGGAGACTGGCAATCTGGACGCCATGTTCTATCTGGCCGACCCCAGGCACTGTCTGGTCTGAGCGGGTCCTTCCGGTGGCCTGCCGGCGCCTCGAATTGCCCATGAGCACTGTCGCAACCGCGCCGCTGTTGTCCGGTCGCCAGATCGGAAAACGCTTCGGCGGCGAAGTGGCGCTGGCCGACGTCGATTTCGAGTTGTTGCCCGGCGAAGTCCACGGTCTGGTCGGCAGCAACGGTGCCGGCAAGAGCACATTGATGAAGATCCTGGCCGGCGCGCTGCCCGATCACGAGGGCACACTGGCCATCGACGGCCGCGAGGTGCGGCTTTCCTCGCCACAGGCGGCGCTGGCACACGGCATCGCCATGGTCTACCAGGAACTCTCGGGCATTGGCTGTTTGACCGTGGCCGAGAATCTGTTTCTCGGCCGGCAACCGGTCGCCCGGGCGGGACGGGTTGACTGGCGTGCGATGCGCAGCAAGGCCAAGGCCTACCTGGCCGAGTTGGGATTGGAGATCGACGTCAATCGTCAACTCGACCGCTGCCCGCTGGTGGTGC
Organism: uncultured Planctomycetales bacterium; assembly: GCA_938003525.1. Taxonomy (GTDB): domain Bacteria; phylum Planctomycetota; class Planctomycetia; order Pirellulales; family JAEUIK01; genus CALKYM01. The sequence continues at coordinate 22,140 of CALKYM010000336.1, forward strand.
GGCAGATGGTCGAGATCGCCCGGGGACTGCACAGTGGCGCCCGCATTCTGATCTTGGATGAGCCGACCAGCGCCCTCTCGCCTCCGGAAGCGCGACGGCTGTTCGAGCTTGTGCGGCAACTCAAGGAGCGCGGCGTGGCCGTGGTGTTCATCACCCACTTCATCGAGGACATTCTGGAGATTTGCGATCGCGTCACGATTCTGAAAGATGGCCGCCGCCTGGAGACGCGACCGGCCGCCGAGTTGGACAAACGCTACATCGTGCACCGCATGCTGGGACACGAGATGGCCGTCGAGGAGGTCGGCTACGAGGCGTCGGTCACGTTGCCGCCACCGAGCCGCGAAACGCCGCGACTGGTTGCTCGGGAGCTCTCCAGCGCGGGCGCCTTTCAAGAGATCGACCTTGAAGTATCCCCCGGCGAGTGCCTGGGCCTGTACGGTTTCGTTGGGGCAGGACACCAGGAACTGGCGGAGGCGCTGGCCGGCGCGCGGTCGCTGGATGCGGGCGGCATCGAAGTCGACGGCTCGCCGCTGCCGGCGGATCGTCCGCGAACGGCCATCCACCGCGGCGTGCTGTTCGTCGCCGGTGATCGTGGGCGAGCGCTGCACTTGGGCGCCGAGATTTACAAGAACGTTACGCTCGCTCACCTGGCGAAGGCCGTGGGGCCACTGCTGACCCGCAAGGCCGAAGAGCGGCTTGTGCGGCCGCTGCTCGAACAAGTCGGTTGTCGACCGCCCCAACCGCGGCTGGCCACCGGCAACCTTTCCGGGGGCAATCAACAAAAGGTCGTGGTGGCGCGTTGGCTGTTGGGACCGATTCGCGTGCTGGTGCTCGAAGAGCCGACGCGGGGCATGGACGTGGGCGCGAAGGAAGACATCATGCGACTGGTGGCGAAGTTGAAAAGCGAGGGCGCCGCCATCATCCTGGCGTCGATCGAGCCGGAGCTGCTGTTGGCCCACTCCGATCGCATTCTCGTCATGCGTCGCGGTCGCGTGACGCACGCGTTCAGCGATACTGAGCTCGACAAGGCTACGCTGGTGCGCTACGCATGAGAGTCTTACGAATCGCGACTCGCGTAGTGCAAGGCCCAGACAAAGGTAAGCGGAGACAACACGAACGTGTCGCAGGCAGGTGAAAAGCGGAGTTGGTGGCCCTGGTCGGGCGGAGAGATCGCTCCGCTGGCCAGCCTGCTGGTGTTGATCGTGTTCTTCGCGGTGGCCACCGGCGGTGATTTTCTGAAGATGGCCACCGTGATGCAGATCCTGCGGCAGGGATCGGCTTGGGCCATCGTGGCCGTAGGACTGACGTTCGTTTTGCTGTGCGGCGAAATCGATTTATCGGTCGGGATGATGGCCCTGTGGGGCGCCAGCTTCTGTGGTTGGCTGTTCACGAGGCTCACGGAGGACACAGTCATCGCAGCCGGCGCGACACCGGCCGATGGTGAAGCGGGACTGCTGATCGTGGCCGTGTGTTTGTTGCTGCCGCTGTTGAGTTGTCTGGTGTTGGGACTGATCACCGGAGGCCTCACGATTTGGGCGGCGCTTCCGAGCTTTATTATCTCGCTGGCCATGATGAACGTCGCCGACGGGCTCTCTTCCTATGTGACGCAAAGCGCGGCCCTCGATGTGCCGGAGATTCTGGAAGTCGTCGGCAACCGCGGTGTCGCGATTACCGAGACCCGCGGTTTGCCGTACTCGGCCATCCTTGCGGCGGTCTTCTTTCTCTGCGGGCATGTCGTCTTGCGACATACGCGTTTCGGTCGCTACGTCTACATGACGGGCGGCAACCGGGAAGCGGCGCGGCTGGCCGGCGTGCGAACCGGACTGGTGATTATCGTCTGTCTGGCGATCTCGGCATTTGCAGCCGGGGTCGCCGGATTGATCGAGGCGGGACGGCTGGAGAAAGTCACTCAGGATCAGAACGCCGACCTGTTGTTGAGCGCCGTGGCCTGTGTCGTGTTGGGAGGTACGAGCCTGTTCGGCGGCATCGGCGGGATGGGCCGCACGGCCATCGGCGTGCTCACATTCTGCGTGCTGCACGTCGGTTTGAATCAGATTCAGTGGATTCCCGACTTGCTAAGGCCCTTTGTCATGGGAGCCGTGCTGATGGCCGCACTTGTGGTTAACGGTGTGTTCGGGCGGCAGCGGTGAGCGCTGCAAAGCATTTTCTCCTCGCGGTCGGTGTTTGAGAGAAGCTCGATATGCCGGCTCCCTCTGACTCAAACGATCGAGATGTTCGCCTGGCACGCGATGCGCTGGCGATTTGGCAGGCGGGCGTCGACGCGGTGCGCGCTGAGCGGCTGATTGAGGAGGCGGTGCACGTCGATGATGAACGTCTGGTGATCACTGATGAAGCGATTGATCTGCGCGACATCGGCCGCATCGAGGTAGTGGGCGCCGGCAAAGCGGGCGCCGGGATGGCGGCAGGATTAGAGACTGCGCTGGGCGGAGAAGTGCTCCGCTCGAAACAGGTCGGCGGCTGGATCAATGTGCCGGCCGATTGTGTGCGGGAACTAGAGACCATCACGCTGCACGCCGCGCGTCCGGCGGGTCACAACGAACCGACGAGCGATGGTGTCGCCGGAGCCGAAGAGATTTTGCGACGCGTCGGCGAGCTGGGCGAAAACGACCTCTGCTTGTGCCTGCTCTCCGGCGGGGCATCGGCCTTGTTGCCCTCGCCGGCAGAAGGCCTGACGCTGGCTGATAAGCAGCAGGTCACGAAGCTGTTGAGCAGTCGCGGGGCCAACATCGCAGAGCTGAACACCGTGCGGAAACAGCTCAGCCGCATCAAGGGTGGGCGCCTGGCGGCCGCGTGTCGTGCGGGTCGCTTACGGACACTGGTCATCTCCGATGTGATCGGCGATCCGCTGGATGTGATTGGTTCGGGGCCGACGGTTCCCGACACTTCAACGTCGCGCGAGGCGCTCGACATCCTCAATCGCTGCGATGCCCGGCAGGCTGGCATCGCGGATCGCGTCTTTGATTATCTCGAGCAACAGGCGGCGAAGAACGACACTACTGGTGGCCAACAGCCCCATCCCGATGCGCAGGCGCACATCATCGGCAACAATGCCCGGGCGGTCGATGCGGCGGGTGCGGAGGCGGTGCGAAGAGGCTATGCGTACTTGCTGCTGCCCGCGCAGGAGCTCGAAGGCCAAGCCAACGAAGTCGGGCAGCAGCACGCCGAGCAGACGTTGTCGATGCGCGACGGCGATGGTCCCGACTGCCTGATCACCGGCGGCGAGCCCGTCGTGACATTGGTCGACGCCGCCGATCGCGGTCGCGGCGGGCGCAATCAACAGCTCGTGCTGGCGGCGCTGGTACACCTCATGCGGCAGTCCGGCGCGGCCGGCTATCGTGACGATGTGGCGAGGCGCGCGGCGGATGGCATCGCCCTACTCTCGGGCGGCACCGATGGCGAAGACGGACCGACCGATGCAGCGGGGGCCCTGTTCGCGGGAAGTGCCATCATCGACGCCGCGCGGAAGGCCAATTGCGATCCGCAAGATTATCTGTCCCGCAACGACGCCTACACGTTTTTCGAGCAGGTCGGCGGGCTGATCAAAACCGGTCCCACTCACACCAACGTCTGCGATGTCCGCGTGCTGCTGGTCGACCGCGCGAGGAACTCAGGCGATTGAGTGCGAGCCCGGTACTCTTGGCATGCCGACGGCAACGTGGTGAGCACTGGCTGACGAGCAGCCAGTGGCACCCTCGCGTCACCAACGATCGCGTCGCGACGTTGGGTTGTCGGCTCAGTCCCACCACCATTGATCGGCGGCGAGTTGGGGCATGAGCTCGTCGCGGAGGGCCTCGATCTGGCCGTCTTCGTCGCTGCCGACGTTCTCATACTCCAGGGCCAGATGGGCCTGGATGTTGACGCCGCCCCCGACGGGCGTCATGAGCTGTCCACGCTTCCAGACGGACGTGCAGACGGTTTCGACGTTCACCGGCGCGGTATAGGTTTCCACCGCGTAGCGGTCTTCATCGGTGAGCACCTGGGGCACCCAGCCGGCTTGGTCGTAACTGCCTTCGCGTTGCAGGAAGGCTGCGACGATGGCCAGATCGATCAGATTGCGCAACTGGGCGAACACCGGCGAACGATCGGCCAGTTGGGGATACTTCTTCGTGAAGCCGGTGACGAACATCTGGCTGGCGCGATCGGTGCTGCCCGTCGCCGCGCGGCGCCCGCCTTCGACGACGACCTCGTCCTGGCCGACAAGCTGCACACCTTCACCGACGAGCTGCATGGCCAGCCCGCCGTCGGCGACGCGAACACATTCGTAGTCGGGTGTGAAGTACCAGCGCTGCAGGCCGTTTTGAGCGACGTCGGCGGGGTTCGCCTTGTCGACGTAGCTGGCCAGCTTGACGGGCGGTTTTTCCAAACCGATGCCGATCAGCTTCATGCGGTAGTCGGCTTCGACCAGCACCTGCGCGAAGTGCGTTGTGGGCGGGACGCCGAGCACGCGGACCTGTTGCAAGCCGAGGTTCGTGCGCAGCCCCTGGACCACATAGTCGGCGAACTGTTGCGTCGGTTGGGCGCGGCGATAGGCGTCGGCCAAGAACTCCTGCATCCGCGCCAGGCCCTCGGGCGTGGGATCGATCGAGCAGCCGATTACCGGTCCAGAGTCTTCATCGGCCGGATACATTCGAAGCGCCACGGCCAGGTCCTGGAGTTCGAGCGTCGGCCGGCCGCTTTGGATACCGCGCACACGACCGCTGAGGTCGGTGGTCCAACCTTCGGCCGGTCCGGCCAGCACCAGATCGCCGGAGTCTGGATAGATGAACACGTGGGTCACGCGCGTCAGGCCCGCGAGGTAGGCGATGTCGGGTGTGGGGGGAAGATCTTGATCGACGCGCTCAGCCAGGGCGCGCTCCAATCGCGCGAGCGAAACCTTGCGGAGTTTGCTGGGCGCGGCCACGTCGTCGGGCAGTTCGGCCTTGGCGGCCGCAACGCGGGCCCGCATCAGTTGCCCGTCAGGGTCTTCGTAGACCTGCTTGCGAAGCACGCCGTCGGAATCGACGTAGACGCCGGCCAACTGTTGAGCGTGGGCCGCGCTTGCCAGCGACAGGCAGGCGACGAACGCCGCGGCGGCAACCGGAGCGAAACGAACAGTACAAGACATGGCGGCCACTCTCCTCGTCCGGTTCACTGTCCGGGACGCCCCCACCGGCGCATGCCCTGGTGACGGGCCAAGGCGTCGGCGGGAGCGTGTTGTAGGCGCGAGAAATGGGGCCTGATGTGCAGCTAGCCCCACAAAAAGCGATGATAGTTGGGCGGTTTGGGCAAGGCAAGAAAAAGCGGCCGCCTTCTCGCGACAAGTCCCTGTCGCACGGGGAGTTCCGGCCAGGCGCCAAATGGCCGTTTGTCTCGCCGCGAGACAAGTGCCCATGCGCGATGGCCCCGCAGATCACTGGGTCGACGGCGCGACATCTCCGCGGCGTCCTAGGCGGTCGCCACGCCATTGCGTCGGCGGTTGGAGGCGAGCATCCGCACGTTGCCGGGGCCGAGTAGCTCGTCGACGCGGCGTCGCAGTTCGGCGGTGGCGCTGACCTGGAGCTTCTCACAGTGGCAGCGGACTTTCGATCCGTCGGCCAGACAGAGCACCAGATCGACCTGGCAAGGGCCGGGATAGCCGCGAACGATCTCGTAGAGCTGTTCGAGCCGCCGCGTGCCGTGCTCTTGCTCGGAGAGACGCATGACGATGCCGCGCGTGAAGCGCTGCGCCGCATCGTCCAGCGTGATGAGCTCGTCCACGATCACGTTGGCTTCTTCGCTGCCGGGCCGCTTGTCGACCGTGCCGCGGACAAAGACGACGGCGTCTTCGTTGACCAACTCAGACTGCGCGGCGAACGCCGCCGGCCAGATAATGCACCGCAGGGCGCCGCTGGTGTCTTCGAGATCGAACATCGCGTAGCGCGTTTCATTGGAGCCCGGCCGCGGTCGCTTGACCGTGTCGAGCTTGATAGCGCTGAGCATTCCGCCGAGCACGATCTCGGTGCGATGCGGCAACGCGGCGGCTTCGCTGGTCGAGTGCGTGGCGTAGGTGGAGAGCGTCGCTTCGTGTTCGGACAACGGGTGGCTGGAGAGGTAAAAACCGAGCACCTCTTTTTCGCCTTTGAGACACGTGCGCTGATCCCACTCGGGCACTTCCGGCAGGCTCACGGCCGTAGCATCGGTGTCCGATTCGTCGTCCATCGCATCGAAAAGGCCCTTCTGGCCGGAACGTCGATCGGCGTGGATCGCGGCACCGGCCGCCAGCGCGCGGTCGATGACTGCGGTGAGTTGTGCGCGGTGCGCGGCGAAGGAATCGAACGCGCCGGCCTTCACCAATGTTTCAATGGTCGAGCGATTGCACAGTGTCGGATCGACGCGCTCGCAGAAATCGAACAGGCTCTGAAAGGGACCATCCACTTCGCGAGCCGCGACGATTGCCGCGGAAGCCGGGCCGCCACAGCCCTTGATGGCCGAGAGCCCGAACTGAATCTTGCCGTCGGCAACGGCGAATTCGACGCCCGACGTGTTGACGTTTGGAGGGACGACCTCGATGTCCATGCGGCGGCAATCTTCGAGGTGTTCGACCAGCGAGTCCTTCTTTTTGAAGTTGCGGCCCGGGATGTCGCCTGAGAGCAGCGCGGCCATGAACTCCAGCGGATAGTGGGCCTTGAGATAGGCCGTCATGTAGGCGATCAGCGCGTAAGCGGTCGAGTGGCTCTTGTTGAAGCCGTAGCCGGCGAACTTCTCAATCATCTCGAACAGCTCGCGGGCATCTCTATCGCTGATACCTTGCGCCACGGCGCCGGTGAGGAACTGGTCGCGGAACTTGGCGATCACGTCGCCCATCTTCTTGCTGATGGCCTTGATGCATTTGTACGCGCTGGCCAGCGGAATGCCGCCCAGGCGATTGAGGATCAGCATCACCTGTTCCTGGTAGACCATCACGCCGTGCGTTTCGGCGAGCACATCCTGCATGATGGGGTGTTTGTAGGTGGCCTTCTTGCGCCCGTGCTTGACCTGGATGTAGTCGTCGACCATGCCGCCTTCCAACGGGCCGGGGCGATAGAGCGCGTTGGTGGCGATGATGTCGCGGAAGTGGTCGGGACGCATCTTCTGCAACAGGTCGCGAATGCCGCCGCTTTCCAGTTGAAAGATGCCCTTGGTTTCGCCCCGGCAGAGCAGGGCGAACGTCTCGGCGTCGTCGAGCGGGAATTTGTGCGGGTCGACACGATGGCCGGTGGTCTGCTCGATGAGATCGACGGCACGGGAGAGGATCGTGAGGTTACGCAGTCCGAGGAAGTCCATCTTCAAGAGGCCGGCGCGTTCTACGTCGTTCATCGACCACTGCGTGATGACCTCTTCCTTGTCCTTCACACGGCACAGCGGCACGTACTCGACCAGGGGGCGATCGGCGATCACCACGGCGGCGGCGTGGGTGCCGACGTTGCGGGCCAGGCCTTCGATCTTGCGCGCCAGATCCAACAGTTCGCGCACGTCGCTGTCGTCTTCGTAGCGGCGCTTGAGCTCGGGGCTGGTGGCGATGGCCTCTTCGAGTTTGATGCCCAGCGTTTCCGGCACGGCCGCGATGATCTCGTCGACCTGTTTGGGGATCATCCCCAAGGCGCGCCCCACGTCGCGAATCGCGGCCCGGGCGGCCAGCGTGCCGAATGTGCCGATCTGCGCCACGTTCTCGGCGCCGTACTTGTCCTTCACGTACTGGATGACGATCCCGCGCCGCTCTTTGCAGAAGTCGATATCGATGTCGGGGGCCTCTTCGCGGCTTTCGTCGAGAAAGCGTTCGAAGAGCAGGTCGTACTTGAGCGGGCAGACGTGACTGAGGCCCAGCGCGTACGACACCAGCGCGCCGACCCCGGAACCGCGGGCAGTGGCCGGAATTTCCTGTTCGCTGGCAAAGCGGACGAAGTCCCAGACGATGAGAAAGTAGTTGGCAAAGCCAAGCTTGTTGATGACCCGCAACTCGCGCTGCAGTCGTTCGGTGACCACCGGCGCTAGTTCATCGCCTTGCCACATGTCGGGCTCGTCGGCGTAGCGCTGGCGGAGTCCTTGTTGGCAGAGCTCGGCAAGGTACTCGGCCGCCGGCTTGTAGTCGGGCGTGGTGAAGGTCGGGAAATGCCGCCGCCCGAGATCGAGTTCCAGATCGACGCTATCGGCGATCGATTGGCTCGTGGCCACGGCTTCTTCGAGGCCGGGAAACGCGGCGTACATTTCTTCCGGGCTGCGGAGGAAGAACTGATCGCCTTCCATGCGGAGGCGATTTTCGTCGGTGCGAAACTTGCCGGTGTTGATGCACAGCAGCACGTCCTGCGCTTCGGCATCTTCTTGTGCGACGTAGTGTGCGTCGCTGGTGGCAACCAGCGGCAGGCCGAGACGGTTGGCCACCTCGACGGAGCCTTCCATAGCGATGCGCTGTTCGCGGACGCCGTTATTCTGAACCTCGATGTAGTACCGGTCGCCGAACAAGTTGTGGAACCAGCGGGCCACATCGAGCGCTTCATCTAGCTCGAAGGAGTCGTCGCGTTGGCCGCGGAGGATGGCTTTGCTGAATTCGCCGGAGACACAACCGCTGAGACAGATCAGCCCTTCACCGTATTGCTCGAGCAATTCGCGGTCGATGCGCGGCTTGTAGTAAAAGCCTTCCAGGTAGGCCAGCGACGCCAACCGCATCAGGTTGGCAAAGCCCGTTCGATTCTTGGCCAACAGCGTGAGGTGATAGCTCGAATCGACTCCGCGCTCTTTGCTCTTGCGGCTTCCCGTGGCGACGTAGGCCTCGTAGCCGACGATGGGATTCAGACCGCCCTTTTTGCACTTGGTGTAGAACTCCAGCGCCCCGTGCAAATTGCCGTGGTCGGTCAGCGCCAGGGCATTCATGCCCAGGTTATTGGCGCGCTCGACCAGCGCATCGATGCGGCTGGCTCCATCGAGCAGGCTGTAGTGGCTATGGCAGTGCAGATGAACAAAGCTGCCCGAGGTACTCATGGCAAGGCGCCTCCGTTCGGCTCGCCGCAGTGGATGCAGTGCACAGTGCCGACCACGGCAGCAATCGGCCGCGATTCACGACGGCCGCTGATTTGCAAGACAGCCGTGGATTGTACCGCAGGCCCGTGCGCGAACAACGAGGCGCTGCGCGAAGGCCGGTGAGCGAGTCGGCGCCCGCTACTTTTCCGCCTCCGGGTTGCCGATGTTGCGGAGATAGACGGCGAGCCGGGTCTGCAGTTCGAGCAGGTTTTGCCACTGCCGGAAGTTGAGGGCGACTTCCTGTTCGTCTTCGGCCACACGAACCGAATTGAGCAGATGGCGAATGCGGATGTGCATGTACTCCAGCAACTCGGAGAGTTGTGCGGCTTGAACGGGAGTCAGACCGCCTGGCAAATCGGGCGGCAACAGCGCGTGCAAGGTGGCCTGGTCGCTGGGACTCTGTTGCCAGTTGAGTTCGAATTCCAGCGAAGCCGCGTTCTCGCTGTTGGGCGCTTCATCCGGACCGAGCGTCCCGTCGCCGGGTGGTTCTGCTCCGCGCAGCTCCGCCAGACGCTGCGCAATTTGCCCGGGCGAACCGAACACGAGCACGGAGCGGCCCACGGTGATCATGTCGCCGAAGCGCAGAATGCGAAGCTGGATGTCTTCGCCGTTGACTTTGGTGCCGTTGGTGCTTTCGAGGTCGGTGAGGACGAACTTCTCCTCATCCTTTTGGATCTTCAAGTGAAAGCGGCTCACGCGCTCGTCGTTCAACTGGATCGAGTTTCCCTCCTCGCGGCCGATGGTGACGGGCGTCGTGAGCGTGTCATAGATGCGGCCACGATCGGCGCCGTCGATGACTTGAAGAGTAATCTGTCCCATAGACGGGTCGGCCGTTGCGCGGCAGCGGAAAGATGGCAGATCGCAAGGTTCTAGAACGCATTTCACAATGGCGTTTGGGTGCCACTGCTGGCTTGCCCGGCAGTGCGAGCCGCGCGAGGAGCACTGCCGGGCAAGCCAGCAGTAGCACCCGATATCGGATCGAAGGTGGTTGTGAAATGCGGTCTAGGCACCTGGTGCGCTTATAGCATGCCTTGCAAAACAGGGTCAAGCGAGCGAACCGCGGCCGCGCGGGCCGTAGCAACGGCTCGCATTGCGGGTCTGGCGGTCATCGAAAACGTCCTGAATCAGTAGGGCGCCCGTCGTTGACGCTGCACGTCGGCATGTCGGGCCGTTTCGCGGACCGGTGCGGCTGCGTCTTCCACGGGATTGTTCGACGGCGACTGTTCGTCGCTCAGCGCGGCCTCGGGATTGGCCAATCGCGCGCTGGCTCGTTCGACATGAGCGCGCAATTCGCGATTGCCCGCGTAGAGCGTCACGATGCTCCGCCACTTGAGCCGGGCCTCGATTTCGTTGCCTTCGCGATACATGGCGTCGGCTTCGGCGAGCGCGACATCAAGCAGCCTGCGCCGATCGCTCTCCTCTCCAGCGGCGTCGCGGAGCGCGGCGATCTGTCGGCGCGCGAGGTTGACGTACGGGCGGTTCTCGTCGGCGTTCTCGGTATCGCTTTCCAGCAGGTGCAACATGCTCTCGTACTCTTCCAGCGCGGTGACGCGATCGCCAAACTGCTCGTAACGCCAAGCCCGCCCGAAGAGGCGTTCCGCTTCGCTGCGCGGCTCTCGTCCCAGCCGCAGATTGGCCCTGAAGCGCCGTTCGGCCACGCGCATCTCGATCCGATCGAGATACTCGCGCACTTCGGCGGCGTGCGGTCCGTCGGGAAACCGCTCGAGATACGGTTCGAGATAGCGATCGCGGGCATCGTACCAGGCGACCGGGTCTTCCGACTCCATGAGTTGTTGGCCCTGGGCGAACAGCTCTGCTTCGCCCGGTGGCCACGCGGCCCAGGTGAAGAAGGCGGCCAACAGCGCTAGGCACGCGGCCAGAAACCACGTCCGTTCGTAGAAGGGTATCGAGTTCTTGCGGCGCTTCTTGCGGGCGACAAGCTGTTTCGCGCCCGCCATGTCGCGCGCTTGATGCAGGGCCGAAGCTCCGCCGCTGAGTGAGTGTTCCAGGAAGCTCGACTGGGCGGAGACCTTCTCTTGAACTTCGATCAGCGCGTGCCGCACCACGCCCGCATCGTGCGGACGGTCGGCCGGATCTTTGGCCAACAATTGCGCAACCAGGGCTTCGAGCCAGATGGGGCACTCCATGGCTACGGCGCGGACCGGCGTGGGCGTTTCTTCCAGGTGTTTGTAGAACACCTCGGCATGCGAGGCGGCCTCGAAGGGACGCCGCCCGGTGAGCATCTCGAACAGCACGCAGCCCAGCGAGTAAAGATCGCTCTTGTGAGAAGCGGGAGGGAAGCCGCGAATCAGCTCGGGCGCCGTATAACTGCACGTGCCGATGGCGCGGCCGGCCACGGTGAGCGCGGTCGCTTCGGCGTGCCGGGCGAGTCCAAAGTCGCTGAGTTTGAGCCGCCCACTCTTCTTGCTGAACAGCAAGTTCGAGGGCTTCAGGTCGCGATGGACGACGTGGTGCTCGTGCGCGCATTCAAGCGCATCGCAGATTTGCAAGGCGTACTTGACGGCCGTTTCCCAAGGCAGACGACCGCGGCGTTTGAGCAGGCTGGCCAGCGAGCCACCTTCGAGTAGCCGCATGGCGTAGAACATCGCGCCGTCTTCAACGCTGCCGCCGTAGCAGCGGACGATGTTGGGGTGGCGCAGCTTCTTCAGAATGCGGACTTCGCGCGCAAAGCGTGCCGTGACGCGCGGATTGTCGATCAGGTCGGCGCGAATGACCTTCAGCGCCACGACCTTGCCCGTGCGGTGATGGGTGGCGCGATACACCTCGCCCATTCCGCCGGCGCCCAGCCGCTCGCCGAGTTCAAAAGGCCCGAGACGACGCGTCGTCATCTGCGGTCCACTGCGCGTGCGCGCAAAGCGAGAACGTCTGCTTCGTTACACCGCGCCGGGGCCCGCCGCGACAGTACAGCGAAACGCTCTCTAAGAAACCCACCCCTCTGGCAATCCCTCATTCTCACCCGCCGCAACAGGCAGTGCAATCCTTTCGCACGGCTCGACTTCCGTTCGTGCGTCAGAAACAGGCCCGCTTCGAGGGGTTGGGGCAACTTGGCGGGGAGCCGCTCGATGTGGCGCGGAGCCGTCTAGCGGTTGCCCAATGCGCGGAGTTCGTCAATCGTGCGGGACTTTGTGACGAGCCACTCGACGACACGCGGCAGCGTGGGAAAGCGGGCGAGAATGCCCAGGAGCAGCAGCACGAGCAACAGCAAGACGGCCGGTTGGCC
>CALKYM010000337.1 GCA_938003525.1 uncultured Planctomycetales bacterium
GCTATTCGCCCGCATCTCCGGGCACGTCGTAGTCGATCAATTCAAGCGTGCTGCGATTGAGCAGCCGACCGCTGGCGTCCAGCTCTTTGCTGCTCGATGAAACGACGCCGCCGGGAAGATCCGGCACGACGATCGACCAGGTAACCACGCTGCCCTTGGGGTGTCGCCGCACGATGCGGACGTGCGCGCCGGCGTACGTTTCGGCCCCCACTCTCCAGGGCATGTCGAGCGAAAAGACGTCGTAACTCGTCAGGCTGGGAGCCCCGCCGGCGAGCGGCACGTGGGTAGTCTCGACTTTGAGCAAGTTAGGCGGCTGGGCCCCGTAAAAGAGCCGGGAGACGCGCCGCTCGACCTGATCGGTCGAGATCGATTCGTACACGTTGCAGGGATACGACAGTTGATCGATGACGATCGCCGCCGTGCCGGCCGCGATCAGACGGTGTTCACCCCGGCCGTCACTCGACCGTTCCTGATCGTCGTAGCCGCGCGTGATGGTCGTCTCAGAGTTGACCGTCTTGCCGGCCGCTTCAATGGTGGTCTCGACGCGCAGCGTGTAGCTTTCTTCATCGACGGCGACCAGCGTCGTGCGGCGCTCGGTCGTCGAGGCCGCCTCGACGTCTCCGGCCAGACCGAAGCTCTGCGCTGTGGTGCGCTCCGTCTTCGTGGCCCCCGGCTCGAAGCGGCCCCAGGCGTGCAGCTCGCGAGGAATCACCTCCTCGCCGCAGGTAACTGCCGCGCAGACCGCGAACTGAATGACGATCAGCAAAGTCGCAGCCCGGCCCACGCGGTGCACCCCCGTACCAGAAGGAATCGAGGCGCTCTCACCGCTGCGCGTCACCGACGTCGGTTCCCCAGTCGCAGTCGTGTCACCGCCTCTTCGCGATTCAACAGCCTAACCCATGACCGACGGAGGTGCAGCGGCGCCGACGGGACAGATGACTCAGGCTTCCTCCCAATCCAGCACCATCACGCCGTCGAGCCCGCCGTCCAGCAACCCGACGGCTTTGGCTTTGACCACTTCGTGATCGGGATCAGGCAGATACACCTCGCGGGCGGCCGCATCGGCGAACGTCATCACGAAGCCGTGGGTGAAACCGCGGGTGAAGCCCTCTGCGCTGTTGTTCGGTCCACCGGAAAAGTCGAGCACGCCGGGCAGTTTTTCGTAGAGGCCGCGCAAGCCATCAAACAGATCGTCGATCTGATCCTGCGTGGCGTCCGCACGAATCTTCATCAGGACCACATGCTTGATGCGCGGCATGCGCGACTCCTCCCCACGGTCAATCGGCCATCAATCGATGTACGGCACCGCCGCAATGGAAATGCCCAAGCTTTCGGTGCGCTGCCTCTTGCGCCAAGTCGATCGACGCTTTTTGAGACGGTGCGTCAGAGTATCCGGCCGATCGCCGGCAATCAATCGCGCGCGGTCAGTCAACTCGCGCTGGCGGCCGCGCGGGGATCGGAATCGGCTGCGCCCAAAGAGTGGACGACCGACCACAGCACCTCATCCTGCTCGACAAACACGCTCCGCAAATCGAGCAGCAAGCGACCCTCCGAAACACGTCCCACCACGCCGGGCGTGGCTGCCCGCAGTTGCTCCGCGAGGCGGTCGACGCTGCGATCAGCAGGCCGCAGCGCCACACACCAGGTCGGAACTTGCTGCGAGGGAACGCTGCCGCCGCCGATGTACGCCACGTCCGCCACGGCGGTCGCCGTTTGGAGCCAAGCGCAGGCGGAAAGCTTTTCGGCCAGCTTGTGGGCGCGGGCCGCCAGGTCGCTGGCGGGCACCGACAACAACACCAAAAGCGGGATCTCTGCCCGAGCGCGCTCGGGGCGGCGGTACAGTTCCAGCGTCGCGGCCAGCGCGGCCAAAGTCATTTTGTCGACGCGCAGCGCGCGGGCCAGCGGATGCCGCGACATGCGATCGACCAGTTCGCGTCGACCGATGGCAATGCCACACTGCGGGCCGCCCAGCAACTTGTCGCCGCTGGCCAAAACCAGATCGGCTCCTGCGGCGATGCTCTCGACCATGTTCGGCTCGTCGCGCAGCCCGAACTCGGCGAAATCGACGAGCGCCCCCGAGCCGACGTCGTGTATGACCGGCAGACCGTGTTCCGCTCCCAGCCGCGCCAGTTCGCCCAGCGGAACGGAAGATGTAAAGCCCTCGACGACGTAGTTGCTTGTATGCACCAGTAGCAGAGCGGCGGTGTGCTCGCCAATGGCCGCGCGATAGTCGTCGAGATGCGTCTTGTTGGTGGTGCCCACTTCGCGCAAAACCGTCCCGCCGGCGGCCATCACGTCGGGCAATCGATAACTGCCGCCGATCTCGATGAGCTGGCCGCGCGACACGATCACTTCACGGCCGGCCGCCAGCGCCGCGAGCGCCAACAAAGTCGCCCCCGCATTGTTGTTCACGACCAAGGCCGCTTCGGCCCCAGTCAGGTCGCAAAGCAGCCCCGCGACCGCTTCCACGCGACGCGAGCGCCTGCCGAAGGCAAGATCGAGTTCGACGCTGGCATAGCCGCGCGTGATATCGGCGAGCGAATCGACAGCCGGCGCCGCCAGCGGAGCGCGTCCGAGACCCGTGTGCAGCAGCACGCCGGTGGCGTTGATCACCGACCGTAGCCGCGGAGCAACTTCCGCTTGGATGTCGCGCGCGATTCCAGCGGCAAGCTCGTCGACACGATCGAGCGCGGGCCCGGGTCTGCCCTGGCTGACGCGTTCGCGGAGACCATCGAGATACTGCCGCACGCCGCGGGCAACGGTCTGATGCCCCAGCTCTTCGACCAGCGCGCGCAGCGGCGGGCTGTCGAGCAATTGTCCCACGGCGGGAATGTCACGGAGGCGATCGGAGGTCATGGTCATCGACTCAAGGCGCGGTTCCTCAACTATACCACGCACCCAACGCGCGCCGTTCAACCGGCCGCTTGGGCCGCCTCGTCCGCAAGGAAGCGCAAATCGCCGTCGCGTCGCGTGAAGCCGATGCGATCCAGGTATTCGCACAGCGGCACGGCATGCTTGCGGCTGATGCCCAGCGCGTCGCGAATCTGCGCCACTTTCAATCCGCCCTCGCTGCGAAACCGCTCGGCGAGCACCGAGCGCAACTGTTGTTCGGCGCCGGCATCCATGAACATCTCCGGCGCAATCCGCACCAGTTGGCCCTGACTGGCGGCCAGCTCGAGCAGGCTCGGCACGTCGGCGCGGTTCTTGTCCGCATGGGCCGCGAGTTCGGGAAGCGCAGGCGGCTGAAACTCTGCCGCGCGCACTTCGCTCAACAATCGCTCGAGCAATTGCTGCTGTCCCGAGCTGAGTTGCGGCGCGCGGCCGGCGAGCGTCAAGCCGCCCTGTGTCGCCTGAGCGCGGCCCGCGGCGAGGAAACGATTGAGCAGCGCCTCGATCAATACCGGCTCTCCGGCGAACTGCACCCGTGCCGCGAGCTTCGAGCGTTCGATGGCCGGCGCCAATGGCTCCAGCTCGTGCAATCGAGCGAGCGCGTTCTCCAAGCGGTCGAACCATTGTTCAAGTACGTGGGCGTGCACCAGTTGCGACCGGCTGGCCGACAGCGGCAGCCGCACCAAATCGCCGCGCGCGATCAACTGCTCGACGACTCCGGCCGCATCGTCGATGGCGGCAATCCGCGCCAGATCGTCGACTTCCCAGGCGCGCAATCCGCGAAAGTAGGCGCTGGCCGATGCCCGCCGCAGCGCGTCTCGGCTCGCCAAGTCCTCGAGCCGGGATATCGATGCGGCGGCGTCGCGCTTGATGCGCGGAGCGTCGGGATCGAGCACATGTCCTCCGCCGATGGTCTCCAGGGGCGACTCGCGGCGCACCACCAGCGGCTGCCGCCAAATGGAAACGGCCGGCTCGCGCAAGAAGAGCTGCACCAACCCGCGCTCGCCGGGCTCGATAGCGTCACCTGCCAGAGTGGCCACCGTGGCCAGGATTTCAGCCGTGCCCAGGTGCACGCGCACCCGTTCGCGATGCTTCAGTCGACGACGTGCGGCGGGCAGAACTTCCAGCTCGACACTGAGCAACTTGCTGGGTACCAGATGCCCCGTCGCAGCCAGTTCCTGCCCATGGCCAATCTCGTCGTATTGCACGCCGGCCAGATTGAGCGCTGCCCGCTGCCCGCGATGCACACTCTCGACGGGCCGATCGTGGTTCTGCAATTCCCGCACGCGCACGCGACGGCCCAAGGGCTGAATCTCCAACGTATCGCCCACCGCAGCGACGCCACTGGCCGCGCTGCCGGTGACCACGGTGCCATGTCCGGCCACGGTAAAGACGCGATCGATGGCCAGGCGAAACGGCCCTTGCGCGTCGCGATGTTCGTCGCTGCTCACGGCTCGCCCGGCCGCTGCGCGCAGTTCGTCGCGGAGCTCTTCGAGTCCCGCTCCGGTCGTCGCGCTAGTCCGCACGATGGGGGCTTCGGCCAAGAACGTGCCGGTCACCAACTCGCGGACTTCGTCTTCGACCAGATCGATCCAGTCCGCTTCGGCCAGATCGCACTTGGTGAGAGCGATCACACCGGCCTGCAAATCCAAGAACCGCAAGATGTCGAGATGCTCGCGGGTCTGCGGCTTGATCGACTCGTCGGCGGCCACGACCAACAGCGC
>CALKYM010000338.1 GCA_938003525.1 uncultured Planctomycetales bacterium
GGTCCGAATCCAAGTGCGGCGTGTGACGAAGCGCACGCTTCCCAAACGGCAGAGCGGTTGGCCGCTGTGCGGTTGCTCGCGTTGCCGGTCTGCCTCGTGATCGGGTTGGCCAGATCTTCCGACACGACGACGGCTTCCGCTTCGCGATGTCCGATCAGATGCTCCGCCAGCAGGGTGGCGAGTGCTGCGCTTTCGATCGCCTGCGCCAGTTCGTCGACGACCACCAGTTCTTCGCCCAGTCCGTCGATCCAGACACCCAGATGGGCGCTGTGCCGAGTTACGAGCATGGCCGCTTCGTGCCACGTTGGTTCAGTGGTCTTGGCCGGGCGAGAGTCGGCAATCGAGGAGACGGCGCCCGGGCGTCGTGCGTCGATGAGTTCGCACTCCAGGGGAGCAAGTAATTCGCCCAGCCAGTTACTGAGCACGGCGTGCGGCGAGTCGAGCACGATACGCAAGGGACGCAAGGCATGAAAGTAGGGACTCATCGCGATGCGATAGGGCGAATCTGCCTCGTAACGCTCGACCGTCGGTGCGTGGCGTGCCGGGCGATCGATGCCGGTGGCCACCATCTGCGCGAGCTGGCCGACGTCGTGCGCTGACAGTGGGCGACTGCCGGATGCGAACGGCGCGATGGTGGCACGTTGTGCGCCCCTGGCATGACCGCCGAGTACAAGAGCGCCGGCAGCAGCGCACGCCTCCTGAGCGACCAAAGCGGCCGGCGCGGTCGCTGCGCCACATTCGATCACGGCACAACCGGCCCATTGTAATCCGGCGCTCAGCGCGGCGACCAGCTCGGCCGTCACCGCGCGGCCATCGTGCGCCAGCACGATGCGCGGCACCTGCGACTGCTGCCGCCAGAGCCAAGTGCCGAATGCCTGAGCGATGCGCTGTGCGGATGACGGATCGAGGGCCGCGCCGATCTGACCGGCAATGACGTCCTCATCGAAGAGCGGCGCATCGTCATGGCGACGAACCACTTCACCGAACCGCTTCTTCCACGCGATCGATAGCGTGCCGGTGTCCTCGCGATGCGGACAGGCGCGACATTCCGGGTAGAAACTCGCCAGCCGCCCCAAGTGCACGGCGCGACTGATCGGAGAACGCTCGCCCGGGCAGCAGTACCCTGTACTGGTTGGCGGCATTCGATCGTACTCGCACAGCGAGGGCCAGGAATTGACGACCGACGCGCACGACTGCGGGTACACAGGCCGACGTTTGAACGGGGAAGGCTGGGCAGATGCGCGACGCGAGAATCTACGGCGATCGCCGCAGGCAGGTCAATGCGGAAAAGGCGGCGAGACGGTCAGCACTGCAGCCACACATTCCGCCGAACGGCCTCTAGCGCACGCGGCAGCGGAAGCGGATGATGCCGCCATCGCCAGGTTCCAGCGGCGGGATGATTTCCCAGCGCAAGGCGGCCGAGACACCCTGATTGGGCTCGACGATGAAGTTGGCGTCCTGACTGCATTGCGCCGTGCCCGGCACGTAGGCCAGGCGATTGGCGAGATTGTCCACGATCGTCACGTTGCCCACGGTGGACTGGCCAACATTGTCGTAACGAATCGTGAAGTCGACGAATTCGCCAGGGCACGCGGCCTTCGTCGAAGCAAGTTTGCAGACGCGCAACTTGGGCGGACCGGGCGTCTCGTCGACGACGTACACGCGACCGACGCTCTCGTACGACTTGTCTTCGGTCGCCGCCTGGCGATCGAGAATGATCTGCACGGCCTGGTCGTGCGTCCAGGTGAGTGCTGCCTCGTAAGACTTCGCCAGGCGCGGACCCTCTGCCTGATCGATGAGCCCCATTCGCACCAGCGAGAGGTTCTCGTACGGCAGCAGGGCGTCTTGAATGGCCACGGCTTTAAGCGTTTGCGCGACGATACCGTCTTGCACGTCGGTTTGATAGGTGCTCGGCAGTTCGGTGGTGACCTGGCGGACCGGCGCGATGGGCTGAATGCTGGTCGTGGCTTCCTGGATCTCGTCGCGCAGAATCAGGCCTTCGGGACTGTCGACCGCCTGGGCCATAGCGACGTGGTCGTTGGCGTCCGGGCCCGTAATCGAGCGCACGGCAGCGAACCGCGGTGCATAGATACAGACCGGGCACGCCGGTTCGACCAATCGCCGTCCGTCCAGCGTGTCGAAGTGGGCGATCGTGTCTTCTTGTTCGAGCCCATAGATGCGCCACTGTTGATCGACGCTGGCCGGAATGCCGAAGTCACCGCCGTCACGCAAGTACTCGTCTTCGGGCCACGGGCCAGCGATGCCCGGCGGCCGCCACGATCCACAACCGGGTGCCGCGCACGTTTGTGGCGGCATTTCGGCGGCCATCGGCGGCTGCGCGTGAGCGGCAGGGACAATCGACGCACCTGGGGCGCCGTATTCGTTGGTTGAACGACACGCGCAGAGAATCACCGTCGACAATGCAAGCAGCAGCATCCGCCACCAGCGCGGCCACACCAGAGATGTATCGGGTTCTGCGACGACACGGTTCACGGCTGCACAAGCTCCCCGAGTTGAGTGGGCAGCGGTGTAGCGGGAACGTTGTCGTCGACGGCACTGGGAGCAGTCGCTCTGTGCTGCGGCGAATCGGCCGGCCGTCGCGCTTCACCCGCTGGCCGGTTGTCGCCGGGCAGCGGCGGCTCGGGGATCAGCTCGCGCGGATGTGGCGGCGTTTCGAGTGTTTCGCCGGGAAGCGGCACCGACGGATCGGAGACCTCGGGGGGCATCACGATCAACGGCGCGCAACTCCCGACGAACTCCGGCTCGGGGGTCACCGAATTGAGCGGCTGCCGACCGCCAAGTCGCAACATGGCGACGGGTCGGCCCAAGGCATCGGCCGTTAGCAGCGGATTGCCGCCCGGGGCGACGTCGAACCACGGTTGTTCTCGATCGGCCGTCTCGATGGGCAGCGCCGTCTTCGGATCTTCGACATAGATCACCTTAGTGACGAAACGCCCCGAGCGCGCGATCCGCAGATCGTCTTCCGTGAGTTCGATCACGATCGGGCATTTCCAGGCCAGCGCTGGCGGCGGATAGGTGCGATCGATCAACTCGACGGTGGGGAACACCTCTTGGCCTGCCGCCAGCGGAATGTCGGTGACGCGAAAGCGGTACACCGAGCCAATCAGCAGTCCGAATCGCGCGGGCATCAGGCCGGGCTCGGCGAACGAGCCATCGATGGCCGGCGCGATTCGCGAACCGGCTGGCCCACGAATCTCGACCGGCTGAAAGTATCCAGGCAACGGTCCGCCCCGCTGGAGGCGCCAGCTACCAATCGCTCCCGGAGAGGTAGTACCGTCGAAACGGTAATGCAGCCTTGACGGCTGGGCATTGGCGACGGTCATCGTGCCGAAGCCGATGACCATCACCAGCGCCAATGTGCCGGCGCAGCTTCTCCAGGGGGCCGCATTCGCCGCCAGTTTGCAGCGATGCATTGGGACCGTTGACATGGAGTGCCTGGTTCATGCGTGGCCGCGGTGTTGTGCGATCGTTCGTGATTACGCGCTGTGAGTGCGAACACCGCGGAGAATGGAGTTATTTCTTCTTGTTCCAGAACTGGAACATGTCGCTGAGCGGTTGACGAAACAGGATCGGCGTCTTCGCGACGCGCTCGTGAATGGCCACATGGCTGGGCGGCTTGGGATAGCTGAAGCCCGGCGTCTGCATCGCGTCGATGCGGATCTTTCTGTTCGGTTTTGGCAGATGCATGGGCGTGTGATTGGCAATCGTGTGCCGCTGCAAACCGGCCGGACCGCCGAGCGGAATGTGAGGCGGACCGGGCAAGCCGATGGGCGTGCCGCTCATCGTCATGCCGTACTGTGGAGTCGTGACGCCGGAGAGAAACGCCGGGGGCAAGTCGCCCGGAGGCATCATGCCGGTGGCGGGCAGCGGCTGCATGCCATGGCCCCCCATCACGGGTCCGGACGTGGTTTCGTAGGAGGCCGGAACCACCTGCTCGTAAGTTTCTTGCGGAACACCGTCGTAGATGCCTTCCATGCCGGGCACTTGCAGGTCTTTGTTACCCAGCCGCACGATTCCGAGAATGGCCCCGCGACGGTCGGCTTCGACGATCGGGTCGACACCCGGATCGAGTCGCGTGCTCACCAACGTTTCGACGCCGGCCAGCGCCAGTTCCTGGAATTCTGCATCGGGCAGGTAGATGACCTTGGTAACGAAGTTGCCGCTGGCCACCTGGTCGAAATCTTCTTCGGTGAACTGAATCGGGATCGCGTTATGCGCCAAGTACGCGCTGGTGCGCGGCAGCGTGGGAGCGATCTCGACGCTCGGGTACAACTCGACACCGGGACGACCTGGGATGTTGCTGAGCTTCAGACGGTAGATGGCGCCCTGCGGAAAGTTGTTGCGCCCAGGGCAGACGAGCGGCTGCGAATCGAACAGCCCTACAGTGCCGACGTCCCAGTTGACAATCATGCCTTCGGGGCCGACGAACGCGACCTGCGACGGGGCGCCCAGCCCGAAGCCAGCGCCTCCGTCGACGCAGCCCGCTCCGCCCATCGCACCCCCGGCGAATGCACCGGTCATCGGCGTGGCCGACATCACGCCGGGTCCAGGACCCCCGACACCCGGTCCCGGCTCCATCAGCATTTGTGCCGGTGGGAGATTGTTGGATTTGCAACCCGTCAGGGCGGCCGCCATGGCCAGCAGCATCAGACATCGTGTCATCGTGTTCCCCCACTGAGCTGTGCTGGGGCCCGTCGCATCGTTGGCCGCAAGCCTGGATCGCATGGCCAAGGGCCTTTCTGTCGTTTGCCGTCTCACGTCCGGATAGCCACGCGGCGATTGCCGTGGACTCTCCCGGCGTCACGCACCTAGAATCTCTGCCTG
>CALKYM010000339.1 GCA_938003525.1 uncultured Planctomycetales bacterium
GACAGGACTTTCCTGCCGGCCGCTTTGACGTTCCGGTCACTGGTCGCGGCGAACCACCGCTTCCCGCAGCCGCTAGCACACCCGAGGCCGATGGCTCGCGTCAGCCACCCGCTCACGTGTCGCACTAGCAACATCCAACGCGTTCGGTTTTAACCGCGGGGTGTCAGAAAACGAAATCTTTTTTCGGCGCGAGCCCGAACCTGGGTGGCCGCGACAGCTTGCCTGTCGGGGTGCCCCAGGCACGAGAGAGAATCAGCGGGGTCGCCGCGCTGCGCAACACCGGCAGGCGAGCTGTCGGCGGCACTAGGAATGGCGACGCGCGTCCGCCGGCTCGCTGCGGCTCCGCCACTTGGTCGTTCCGACTTCGTCCCGTGCAATATCCGTCGAACTTCGGGGCGAACACGCTTACGACACACTCGGCGCGACGGATTGGTCTCCGCGGTGCCGCGTCAGCTACATTGAGTGGTGGTCAGACTGCCGGCTCTTGGCCGACCTTGGACAGTGCAAACGGAAACTTGTGGCGATGCCTCAGCCGCGCGAACAGCCATCGCAAAAAGCTGAGCCGCAACGGCGAGTCCCGGCAGCGGGCGATGCTGCCGCTCGTGAGACGGCGGGGAGCTTTGAGATTCAGATCGACACGGGGTCGCCATCTCACTTCGCGCGCCGGCGGCGACGTTCTTCACCGATCGGCCTGGTGCTGTTGATCGTCGCTACGGTTGGCGTGGTGGGCGTCGTCGGCTGGCTGAGCCTGGCCAAGCCTGCGGCAACGACCGGCACAGTGGACGCGTCGCTGGTGATAGCCGAGATTCCGCCGCAGACCATCGACGAAGGTACACTGTGGTCGCTGGAGATCCCCCTGAAGATGGCTGGCATCGACACCAGCAGTCTGCGCTGCTCACTCGTCGAAGCGCCGCAGGGAATGCTCGTCGATGAAAGGCGGCGCGTGCTCGTCTGGCAGCCCGACGAGGCGGCCGGACCGGGTGAGTACACCGCCAGGCTGCGCGTCGAGTCCGGTAATCTCGTGGCCGAGCAAGCGGTCACGCTCGAGGTCCAAGAGGTCGACGCGCCGCCGCGCGTGCGTGTCACCCAGAAGCGGGCTGCGTCGCTGGGTGAAACGGTGTCGCTCGCCATCCGCGCGGTCGATGCCGACGTTCCCGCACAGCAGCTGGTTTACGAGCTGGTGGGCGACGCGCATGGAGCGACGATTGATGCGGCGACTGGCCAATTCACCTGGGACACTGCCCAAGGCGAGGCCGGCTACGACTACACGTTCGCCGTTCGTGTGAGTACAGCAAGCGGGACGGCAGCGACCACCGAGTCGTTTCGCATCGAAGTCCAAGCGGCGACGCGCGCCACCACGGTGGCAGCGAGTCCGTCACCAGCGGCCACTGCCGACAAGTTGCCATCGGAATCCGACGTCGACGCCACGGAAGACAGGCCGCCGATCGAGTCGGCCGACGCTCCCAGCGCGCCGCCGGACGTTGAGGCAATCGCCGCGCTGTACGACGCGCATCGTCTGTTCACGCGCAAACCGCGCGACTACGTCGCCCTGCGTGCTGCGATCGTCGATCGCTTTCAGCGCGAGCAACAAGCGGCAATCCGGCAGGCGTTCGGCGAAGACTACGACGCGCTGAGTGAGTGGCTCGACGAGCGGAGCGAACTCAAGCAGGAGCTCTACGTCGCGATCCGGCCCGAGTGGGATGATGTGGCGGCGGCACTGGCGTTGT
The DNA here is from genome assembly GCA_938003525.1 of uncultured Planctomycetales bacterium. GTDB lineage: Bacteria > Planctomycetota > Planctomycetia > Pirellulales > JAEUIK01 > CALKYM01. The sequence continues at coordinate 1,728 of CALKYM010000339.1, forward strand.
TCCGCGAACTGTGGAGCGAGTTTCCGGATTCGATCGAGCGGTACGGGCAGCTTGCTATCGCGACGGCCGTCGTCTGGGATCGTGATAACCGCGGCATCGCGAATCTGCAGAACCACGTGCGCGCCGCCAAAGCGGTGATGCCGGAAGGACGTCTGGGAGCGATCGAGAACTTTCGCTATCTGGTCGAGGCCGTGGGCGTGATGCAGGGTCGCATCGAATACGTGCCTTGGGAGTTCTTGGTCCACGTCGTGAATCACAAGAGCCCCTTGGAAGATCGGCAGTGGGCGTTGGCCAACTATCTCGACGAGCGCGTGGGTATCGGCACCTGTTATCACGATTGCCCGTACGACACCATGCAGCTCGACAGCAACTTCGCCGAAGCCAAGATGAACGGCCAGCTCTATACGTTGGCCAACTTGCGGCAACTTGGCGGCGTGTGCATGTTCCAGGCCGACTACGCCGCACGGATCGCCAAGAGTCTGGGAGTTCCCGCTTCTTATGTCAGTGGCACCGGGCGATTCGGAGGAAGCCACGCCTGGGTGATGTGGGTCGAACTGCTGCAGGCGACGCCCAGCTCGGTGACCTTCGAACTCAAATCGCACGGTCGCTACCGGGGCGATCACTATTACACCGGCAATCTTCGGGATGCGCGCACCGGCCAGCCGATCACCGATCGCGATCTCGAAATGCGGCTGCACAGCGCGGGCGTCGACGTGGTGGCCAAGCGGCACGCCGAACTGCTGATGCGGGTGTATCCCGAGCTGCGCGATCGGGAACCGGCCATGGAGCCGGTCGAACAACTGGAGTATTTGCGCAACGTGATCGACATCTCGCCTTACGACGAGGCGGCCTGGATAGACGCGGCGCAGTTGGTGAAGTCGTTGCGGGGCGATCGCCAATTCAACAAGGCGATGCGGAACGTGCTGAATGCGCTGTTCACCACGTTCGCGCCCTTCCCCGACTTCACCTGGAAGGTATTTCACGACTTGGTCGACTATCACGAGGATCCGGCAACGCGGATCGAGTTGTACGATCGCCTGGTGAGCATGTACCGAGACGCGGGGCGGCCGGACCTTTCGAGCGAGGCGATTCTGCGGCTGGCCGATGAGTTACTCGCTGCTGACCGAACCGATGACGCGCTCTCGGCGCTGGCGCTCACCGCGCTCCGATTTCCCGATGAAGGCCGCTTCGTGCCGAAAGTCGTCGACCGGTTGGAAGCGATCTGTGCGGAGCAGCCGGGCTCGGAGCTGCAGTTGGTGCAGTTCTACACAGAAATCCTGCCGCAGATTCCCCAGAAACGCGGCAGCCGCCCCAGCGAGTACTGCATCTCGATGTACGAACGCGCCATCGAGTGCTTTGCCCGGGCCGGGCAGAACAACCTGGCCGCGACGGCGAGCGCTGAGTTGCAGCGGATCAAGAGTGGGTGATGGCGCTTCCCGTCTTTGCCGCTGCTGACCTGATCGCAGGACAGCGCGTTTGACCGCGTAAACGCATTCTCCACTGAGCCGGTCGTGTGAGCGGCGGGGAGCTTCAATCTCCCTGGGTGAACTATCTTGCCGGGGACATCGCGATCTTGATTCGGCCATCTTCTTTAGTTACGCGGCTCGAAATGGTGCTTACAATGACGCCGCCGGGTGAAAACCTGTCGGCGCGGGCGGCGCAAGAAAACGAGCACGCGACACGGGGCACCTCTCCGGCAATAGGAGATCGGCGTCATGACGCGATTGCGATCAAGAAGTCAGCACCGCGGCTCCAATCGGGGCGTGGCGGTCTACGAGGGCAGCACGTGTGTCGCGAGTTGCGAACTGCTCGAAGCGCGGACGATGCTCAATGGGCAGACGGCGCTGGATACGTATGTTGCGGCGCCGGATCCGACGTTTAGCTTCTTTCATCACAGCACGGTTTCGGGCGTGGATTCGACCGGCTACGTGCTGAGCATGAACTCGCAGACGTGGCGGACTCCGGCCGAAGTGAACAACACGGTTTGGCATCACTGGGTCACGGTGATCGTGCCCAACAACGTGGCCAGCTCGACGGGCGTGTTGTTCATCGACGGCGGCAGCAATCCCGGCTCGCCGCCGGGTAGCGTTGATTTCGAGATGGAGCTGTTGGCCATCGCCACGCAGTCGCCGGTCGTGCAGCTCAAGACCGTGCCCAACCAGCCGCTGGTGTTCAGCGACGAGGGGTTCCCGCGGACCGAAGACGCCATTCTCGCTTACACCTTCGACAAGTTTCTGACCACAGGTGATGACACCTGGCCGGCTCTGCTGCCGATGGTCAAAAGCGCCGTGCGGGCGATGGATGCCGCCCAGCAGTTTCTGCCGACGGTCACCGGTGGAAGTCTCTCGATCAACGACTATGTCGTAGGCGGCGGGTCGAAGCGGGGCTGGACCACCTGGCTGACGGCGGCCGTCGATCCGCGGGTGACGGCCATCGTGCCGGTGGTGTTCGACGCGCTGAACCTCGACGAGCAGCTCACTCATCACGTCGCGCACTACGAAGGCGTGACGCAGTTGATCAACGAGGGCTATTCGTGGGTGCTCAACGACTACACCGCCCTGGACATCCCCGACGCAATCGGCACGCCCGAGGGTCAGGCGCTGTTGGATATTATCGATCCGTATTCGTACCTCGACCGGCTCGATATGCCGAAGTACCTGCTCAACGCCAGCGGCGATGAGTTTTTTGTGCCCGATTCGTCGCAGTTCTATTTCGACGATCTGCTGGGCACCAACTATCTGCGGTACGTGCCCAACGCGGGACACGGCGTGACCGACAATTACATCGATGCCATCAGCGGGGTGGTGCCGTTTTACGACACGGTTGTGTTTGGCGGTACGCTGCCGCAGTTTTCCTGGACGCTGGAAGACGCCGGCCAGACGATTCGCGTGACCACGGTCGACACGCCGCTTTCGGTGACGATGTGGGAAGCGACGAACCCGCTCAATCGTGACTTTCGCTGGCTCGACGGCAGTGGGCCGCAGTGGACTTCGACGGCACTCGCCGACCAGGGCGGTGGCGTCTACGTGGCCAACGTCACGCCGCCGGCCAGTGGTGCGACTGCGTTCATGGTCGAGGTGCGGTTCGACAGCACGGGCTTGTTCGACTACGCCTTTTCGACCGAGATCAGCGTGGTGAATCCCGTCACCGCGCCCACGGCCGAAGCGGGCGGGCCTTACGCGGGTGTGGAAGGCGTGCCGGTCGCGCTGACCGGTGGCGGCAGCGGGACCA
>CALKYM010000340.1 GCA_938003525.1 uncultured Planctomycetales bacterium
GCGCGTCCCCTTCACCGACCTGGCGATCACCATTGTGGCGGAGAACAAGATTCGTCAGGCGATTTGCGAGGGGGAGTTCGAGCGGCTGCCGGGCTTGGGGCGTCCGCATCCGGTGTTCGACGAGCCCTACGATCCGTATTGGTGGGTGCGGCGGAAGCTCCGCGATGAGCAGATCCCCGCGAAGCCGGAGCCCCCGGTCCGCCCGTGACGCCGCAACGTTTGTGAGCGGGCATTTTTTTTGGATTCGCGTGCTTGCAGGCGTTACCAGCGGCGGCTAGCCTGCGTCTTGTGAATAGAGGCGGGCCGCGCTCACCGCGCGCCGCGTCCCATTCCCACAACCCCGAGAGACGCCGCTCGTGAATCGCATCTAGAGTGCTGGCAAGTACTTCCGGTTCAGTTGGGTCGCGGAAATGCCCGGCTGGGCGATTCACCAGAGGAGGCGTCTGATGGGGGCTTATCAATCTGGCTGCGCGCCGCGTCGCGCGGCACCACGATTTGTTTCTTGCGGGCTCGTACTGTGCGCCCTGAGCGTATGTGGCGCGCGACCCGCGTTGGGTTTCATCATCTCGGGCGAAAAGTGGGGCGCGCCCGCTTTCGGCACCGGCGCCACGGTCACGTGGAGCCTGATGCCCACCGGTGCTTCATCGGGCGATGCGGGCTTCATCACGGCGTTCGAAGACTTCATGCCAGGTGGCTTCAAGACGGAAGTCGAAGAGGCCTTCGCCGCCTGGTCCGAAGTGGCCAACATCACGTTCGTCGAAGTGCCCGACACCGGACCCAGCGGCGCGGATATTCGCGTCGGTGGACATTTTCTCGACGGTCGTTTTGGGACCCTGGCGCACGCTTTCTTTCCCAACCCGGGTTCGACCGCGGCTGGCGACGTGCACTTCGATACGGCCGACCCTTGGCAGGTGCTCGACGGCGCATCGGGCTTCGATCTCACGCAAGACATCTTTCAGGTAATGACGCACGAGATCGGTCACTCCATCGGGCTCGCGCACTCGGTCGGCGTTCCGTCGTTGATGAACTCCCGCAACACGGGGCACCGGGGGCTGTTGCCCGACGACATTGCCGGCGCGCAGTTCATCTACGGCGCGGCGGCCGGATTCGTTGCTCCACCCACCGCCAACACGACGCTGACACTCACCTCAGCCAGCGAACTGACCGTGAGCTTCAGCGCCTTCGACGAAACGGTCGTGCTGACCGATACGGGCGCGCTGGCGGGATCGCTGGATGTCTTCATCGGACACGACGGCACGGGGCCGACACAGCTCGGCCTGCGCGATGGCAACATGACCGTCGGCGACATGGACTTCGAGCTGACCGATCCACTGCTCACGGTCGATGGCGTGTTCGAGAACGTCGAAACGATGGCCATCTCGGCGACCGATATGCTCGTCGGGCCCGATGGGTCTTTCGACACGGGCGACACGGTACTGGGATTTGTCGACGGGCTGTTCGAGTTCACGGTGGTCTCACCTCCGCTGGGCGTGAACGCGACGGGCGATTTCACCTTCTTCAGCGAGTCGCTCTCGCTGCCGGTGTTGCCCGACGTCGCGTTTGGCGACCTGCTGACCACGCCCACCGGCACGCCGGGGGTCTTCGACGTGCTGCTCGACATGCCCATCGATCTTTCGACCGTGGTCGACGTGGCCTTCCTGGCTCCCGGACTGCCGGAAGGTCTCGTCGAAATGACGATCGACATTACCGGCACGATCGAGGCGACCGGAACATTGACCGTTGTGCCCGAGCCAACCACCGCCGCGCTGGCCGCATTCGGCTTCGTCTGCCTCGCCGTGGCTGCGATCAGGCGGCGGGCTCAACGCAGTGGGCGGTGACGAAGCGGCAGTCGCCCTCAATGGCGGCGGAGATGGCCACGTTACTTTCTGCACCTGTTAGGTACGTGATCTGTTTTGTGCTTGCCAGCGGCCGGGCCTCCAAACACGCTGATGTTATTGAGCGTGAACTGGACACCTTCCCGTTGAGAGCGACACCATGCAGAGCACGCGATTTTGGAAACTGATGGCGGCAGCCGCCGTAGGCGGACTGTGGTATCTCGGACTTGCCCTCCAGCCGGCTGAGATCGAGTGGCCGCAGTTCACCTCGCAGGCTTATGCGGACACGCGTCTGTACTCGAGTCCTGAGCCGCGCTGGCGCGGCGACGTGTCGCGCGGTTTTCGCTGGGAGCAAATGTCCCGCGACGCGCGGATGCCGCTAGCCTATCGGGCAGAAGTGCAAGGTGGCTGGCTGATCGCGACGCTCCCACCTTCAGGCGGCGGCAGCACAGCGGTGCACACGGTCTTCGTTCCCGATATCTCTCACCGCTGGGAACTCGATTGACGCCCTGCGCGCTTTCCGCGCGGCGCATCGTCAGTGTTCAAACGACACTGATTCCAGCGGCAGCCGGATGAAGCGCGGGCGGTAGATGTCGGCGTCGTTGACCGCCGCGGCGAAGTCGTGCGAGTTGATGATGTAGCTGATCAACAGCTCGTCGCCCGTCGAGAGGTGCGCGTGCGCCTTGGCGGCGTACGTGAAGTACGCCTCGTTCTTGGCGACTCCCGGTACACAGTAGATCCGAATTGGCTTCGACCACGGCCCCCACGGCTGCGCGGCACCTCTCACGAGCACGTGCGGTCCGAACCACGGTTCGCTGTGCACCATCAACCATCGCGTCGTTTTGCCGTCCGGCAATTCGTCAATTGAAAACTCGGTGGTCAGTGAACCGGCGAGCCCGGCGGCGTCTTTGAGATCGTCGGACCAACCGTCTCGCGTCCGAAACTCCCAGCGCGTGAACTGCTCGAGTTCAGCAGCCCGCGCCCGCGCGAGTACCAACTCGTTCCTACCCGGCCCGGCGGGGCGGTAGCCGAAGATCAGCACATAGTCGTTCGCGCCAGTCTGCGAAGCATCGGCCCAACGGACCGCCGAGCCCCAATGTATCTCGCGCACGGCAGCAGAGGCGAGCGCCGTTTCACGGCCAATCGCATGAGGATTGTTGAACTGCCGGACTTGCCACGCCTCGACGGGATCATGCGGATTCTCGATCACGGCCACGCGGCCCCCGACCGACTGAAAGTTCCACACACCGCCGTCATTGTCCGAGCGGCGGCCGATGTGCCAGAGAAAGACGTACAGCCGCGCATCGCCATCAGTACCCGGAGCAACAAAACCGTCGGCCACCCAGTACCACGTCGTTGGATGCGCGGCGCCGGCATGTGTTTCACTCCCCTGCTCTGTTTGACGGAGCTCAGGATCGGGCGTGATCCAAGCCGTCGGGTGACCCTGCTGGTCGGCGGCGCCCCAGTGAAACGCGACGTCTTCAAGCGCCGGAGCGCTTCCCGATGCAGGTCGCGGATGGACCGCCATGGCATTGTTCACTAATCGCGATCCGGGGGCATGCCGCCCGTCGGCGATGCGGCCGATCCAGCTATCGGCAAACAACCACAGCACGCGACCATCGCCCAGCTCGAGCGAATAGTCGGCGTCGCCGCCCGTCCAACCCTCGCTGCGCGCAAAGACGGCATCCCACTCGGGCGCGCCGACCGCCGGAAGTTCGTCGGCAAGTGCGACGCCGCAGATCGCGCAGCAGGCGAGCGAGAGCAACCACGATCTGCGGCGTGTTGCGCCTTGCATATCACGCCCCTGACGCGGCTGTCTTAGTTGGAATCATTCTCGGCTTGAGCACGCGGCAGCCGATCATTCCCAACTGTTTGACGAGCTGCTGGTAGGCCGCTGGATCGGGATACGTGCCGACGATCGCGCCGCCCGAGCCGGCAAACTTGGCCGTGGCGCCGCATTGCCGGGCCACGTCGACTATCTGCTGTTGCCGCTTCGGAATGGTGAGCAGGTTGCGGCGGAGGTCGAAGTTTTCGTCGATCGTTCGCCCGAGCCTGTCACCGTCGCCGGCCAGAATCGCGTCGCGGGCTTCTGTAGCCAGTTCGGCCCAACGGCTCATGGCGGCCAGCACGTCGGCATCGCCACGTTCGTAGCGCTGGCGAAGATCGTTGTGTACCTTCTCGGTGGGCTCGCTGGCATCCGCGCGGTAGGCCACATACAGCGGTGGCAGTCGGGCGGGATCGAGCGACTCGTAGGCTCCGTAAGTCAGCCCGCTGGTGGTTTGCATCCGCTCGCGGGCGAAATCCATGAAGACGGCGCCCTCATAGACCTGAATCACGCGGTCTTGCAGTCCCGCGGCGATGCCCAGCTCGTCCGTCTCGACCGACAGCGCCAGCGACGGCCGCAATTCGAGCGGAATATCGACTTCGTAGAATTCCATCAGCGCGCGCAAAGTGGCGACGATGATCGCGCTCGATCCACCCAGGCCCACTTGGCGGGGGATGCTCGTCTGGTAGCGGACCGCGAAGTTGCGGCGGTGCAGCGAAAGTCCCGAGGACCGGCAGAAATCGACGAAGCGTTTGATCGTCGCTTTCACCAGCCGCACGCCGCCGTAGTAACCATGCAACTGCACGTCGTCGACAAGTTCGTGTACCGAGCGGAAGGCGCTGCGATCTTCCTGGCTGAGCACGACTTCAACGCGATCCCACTCGTAGAGCACGACCTCGGCCGCCAGATTGGTAACGCTGATGGAGATGGTCTTGCCGTGATATCCGTCCGAAGGATTGCCGACCAATCCGGCCCGCGCGTAGGCTTTGCGACGGATGAGCTGCACGGCTAGGTCTCGCCCGTTTCGTCGAGCAGACGACGCAAATAGTCGCGCACGCCTGACCCACTGATCGGATCGGCCATCGCGCAGCGGATGAACGCGCGATAGTAACTGTCGAAGGTGCCCACGTCGCAGCGCTGTTCGCCGGCGGCCAGCCGCACGCCCAGCACTTTGCCTCCCCCGGCGATCAGCGCTCGCAGTGCATCGGTGAGTTGTATCTCACCGCCGCGTCCCGGCGCCGTGGTGGCCAGCAATTCGAAAATGGCCGGGCTCAGCACGTAGCGGCCCGAGATGGCCAGCCGGCTGGGGGCTTCGTCGACGGCCGGTTTCTCCACCACGTCGGAAAGTTCGAACACATCACCGGCATCTCCCCGCGGCTGGGCGATGCCGTACCGCACGACGTCGGACTGCGGGACTTCTTCAAAAGCGATCACGGCATCCGCCTGCTGGGCTTCAAAGCGGTCGATCATCCGCGCGACGATGGTTGAGCGGCCTTCGACGCCGATCAGCGAATCGCCCAAGGCCACGACAAAGGGGCGATCGTTGACCAGGGCCCGCGCACAGAGCACGGCATGCCCCAACCCGAGCTGTCGCCGCTGCCGGGTGTAGAAGAACTCGATCGGTTGCCGCTCGTACTCGAGCTCGGCCAGCAGCTCTTCTTTGCCGGTCTGGCGGAGGTGTTCGGTCAGTGCTTCGTCGATGTCGAAATGGTTCTCGATGGCCGCCTTGCCGGGCCCCGTGATGAAGACGAGATTCAAGACGCCGGCCGCGGCCAGCTCTTCGACAACGTACTGCACGACCGGCTTGCGGCCGACGGGCAGCATTTCCTTGGGCTGACTCTTGGTGAGCGGCAAGAGCCGCGTGCCGCGTCCGGCGACGGGTATCACTGCATATTCGATGGCCATAGCTTGCCGCTGATTTCAGGAAACTCATCTCGTCTTCAGAATAGTTCGAGTGCGTGGATTGTCCCAGGAGGATGCGCGCGCGCCAACGTGCCGCGCGGTCGATCCGCGCCGTTAGTACAGGCGCCGCGTCGGATAAAACCGCCGCAGGACGTGCCACCGCAACACGAGCAGCGCGGCCAACACCAGACCCTTGACGAGGATCAGCCAGGTCGGCAAGTAGCTCGCTTCGATCCAATCCGTGACGCCGAACAGGCCAAAGGCTGCAGCGTACATGAACTCCCAAGCTGAATGGCGAAACCGGCGCCACCGCGCCGCCACGAGTACACCCAGCACCATCCACACGGCACCTTCGCAGAGATTGAACGTGCGATAGATTACGTCCAGCGCCGAAGGAGGCTGTCGGCCATAACTCCACCACACATGTTCGGCGAGCTCCGTTAGCGTCGCCATCGTCAACTCGCTCGCTCAGTTTCTCGGTCACCCGAGACAGAACCTAGTCGATCGCTTCGATTAGCCGGTGCGTCGCTCGCCGTTTTGTGGAAACCAGTTGCAAAACCCACATTGCACCTTGGGTTCTGGTAATCTAAGGATTGTGCCCGATTGCAGGCGATCGCGCGTCTGTCCTTCGGCGCTCAGCGGAGGACTTTAGGTGCTCCACGCTCAACGCACCATTCGGCTATTCGCTGCGGCCGACCAACGCATGGCCCTCGGCAGTCTGCTGTTGGGCTTGCTGCTTTTCGCGGTGCCTGTGCCCATGCTGACTGTGCCAGCCGCTGGCATGGCGGGCGAGTCTGAGGTGCCGCTGGAGGAGCAACGGGAAGTTGAAGAGGTTTTTGCGTCGACCAGTGCGGTACTGCGACGACAACCGCGTCACGCCGCGCTGCGCGCGCTTCAGCGGCGGGCCAACAACTGCGAGTTCACCTGTACCCATCGTCCGCCGCTCTGCACCGGTTCGGGGCATCGCCTGACCAACGGCCTCTGCGCTCCGCTGTTGCGTTGATCAACCCGCGGGTTCGGGTTGTCTGTAGCGCGCGATTCCTCCGGCTGATCGATCAGCGAGTCTCGCGCGCTGCTCTCGCACTATGGCATTGAGTCGTCCGCGTTGAGAGTAGCCAGCTCGAACGCTCTTCCGTTCCAACGCTCGCTGGCGCATGCGCTGCGCAGGGCTGCAGCGGGGCTTGTCTCTGCGACGCGCAGGGCACTGTGAAGCCTGCAACAGCGCTGACCTTTACTGTGGCGCGACTACGATCGAGTTGACTGATGAGCACCAACGGCAATGACACAGGGCTGGAGTATACGGGCCGATTCGGAGGCGGCCTCATGGCCGACATTCGCCGGCGGGCGCCGCACTATGCCAGCGACTTCTATCAGGGCCTGCATCTCAAGGTGCTGGGGTCGAGCCTGTTCATGTACTTCGCCTGTCTGGCGAATGCGATTGCTTTTGGCCTACTGACTGCGGTCGTCACCCACGGAGAGATCGGCATTCCCGAAATGCTCGTCGTCACGGCCGTCGGCGGCGTCGCCTTCGCGCTTCTCTCGGGACAACCGCTCACGATTCTCGGTGGCACCGGCCCGATTGTGATCTTCACCGGGCTACTCTACACCTCTTGCCAAAGTATCGGCATTCCCTTTCTGCCTACCTATGCCTGGGTCGGCGTGTGGTCGGGAATCATGCTCATCATCTGCGCGGTGACCGATCTCAGCTTCCTCATGAAGTACTTCACCCGCTTCACCGACGAGATTTTCGCCGCGCTGGTGGCCATCATCTTCATCGTCGAAGCGGTCAAGGACATCGCCCTTACGTTCACCGAGCCCCTGGAAGGTCAAACCGAGATCTCGCACGACACGGCCTTCATGTCGCTCGTCCTGGCCCTGGGGACTTTCGCCATTGCCCGGAACTTGAAGGCTCTGCGCAACAGTAACTATCTGCGCTGGACGGTGCGTGAGTTCCTGGCCGACTTCGGACCGGCCATTGCGATCGGCGTGATGACCTTCATTGCGGTCTATTTCGGGGCTCTCTCTGCCCAGCTCGAATTGGGTGCTGAAACCGTTCAGATCGGCACGCCCGAGGGCATCGAATTGCGGACCGCCAACGTGCCGGAGACGTTCGCGCCATCGGTCGATCGGCCTTGGCTGGTCGACATGTTCTCGCTGCCGCCGTGGGTTTGGTTTTCGACAATCTTGCCCGCAGCGATGGCGACGATTCTGTTGTATCTCGATCAGAACATCACCACGCGGTTGGTGAACGCACCAAAAAACCGGCTCAAGAAAGGCGGCGGCTTTCATCTCGATCTTGCCGTCGTCGGAGTGATCACCGTGGTCGGCTCGCTGTTCGGCCTCCCGTGGATGGTGGCCGCCACCGTTCACGCGCTCAATCATGTCAAGAGTCTGGCCACGCACGAGGTGACGAAGGTTGACGGCGAAACCCGCGAGGTGATCAAAGGCGTTCGCGAAAATCGCGTCTCGCCGTTGTTGGTCCATCTGATGATCGGTGCGTCCCTGATGTTGTTGCCGCTGGTGAACCTGATTCCCAATGCCGTCCTGTTCGGCCTCTTTCTCTATATGGGGTTCGCAACTCTAGCGGGCAACGAGTTCTTCGAGAGGCTGCGCCTGTGGATCATGGATCCAGACCTGTATCCGCAGACGCACTACACGCACACCGTGCCGATGCGGGTCATTCACGCATTTACCGCGCTGCAACTGTTGGGCCTCGTCGCGTTGTGGGTGCTCAAGACCAGCGAAATCAGAGGCTTTCCGCTCGGTATCCTGTTCCCCCTGCTCATTGCCCTGCTGGTTCCCTTCCGCATCTGGCTGGGCCGCTTTTTCGATTCCCGGCATCTGTACATTCTGGATGTGAAGGAATCGGAGGACATCGATGTGCCCCGCCTGCGATAGGATGACGGGTCGGGCGGTGACCGCGGCCTGATGAAGGCGACGTCAAGCCGACGCGCGGTCCCATCCTGTCAGGGCGCAATCTTCTCAACGCGCCACGCGAACACAGACTTGAAAAAGAGCCACCCTGC
>CALKYM010000341.1 GCA_938003525.1 uncultured Planctomycetales bacterium
CGATTCACCACGTTTGCCGCACCGTAGGTGTTGCGGATTTCGGCCGACACGATGGCCGCATCTTCCGCATCGTAGCCGTCGATCTGCCGCAAGATCACATCTCGTTTCAGCGGCTCGCTGAGCACGTTGCGGCCGGCGATCATCCCGCCCCATTCGTCGAGCCGGTGGGAGGTGAGCAGCGGTCCGCAGCCCCACGTGTCGCAGAACACCACGGCCGCGCCGACGGCTGCTGCTTCGAGCGCACAGCGCCCCTTGGCGAATACCAGGTCGTAGTCGGCCAACAGGTTCTCGGGCTGCGACGTGGCGTTGCCGAAGCGGCGGCCGACTGAATCGAGTTCGATGCCGCGCGCGCGGCAGGCGGCTTCGATCTCGGCGCGCTCGCGCGGCCCGGAGTAGCTACTGAACTGCAGTGCACGTTTGGGCGCGGCTGGTAGCGGGCCACGACGCGAAAAGCGATCGAAGTCGATCGGATTGGGGACCACGCAAACCCGCGCGGCGTCGATACCCGGCGAACGTGTCAGTCGCCCGTGCAGCGCATGGTCGACGGCCACGTAGCGGCGGATCGAAGGCAGCCGCGGCGGCGTATCGTGCCAGGCGGTGACGTCGTGACCGACAAAAATCGCCGGCACTGCGGGAAACCGCGCCACGGCGGCCATCGTTTCCCACGTGTGATGCGCGTGCAAAACGTCCGGCGCATCTTTGAAGGCGTCGAGATCGTCGGTGACGAAGAGACCCTCGTCGCGCAGCTCTTCGGCAGTGGGCCCGAGTTGCGGGCTGTAGATGGCCGGCCGGTGATTGCGGCGGAGCAGTTCGCGAGCCAGATCGCGGACGTACATCTCGGTGCCGCTGCGGCCCAGCAAGCAGCGATTGACGATGAGCACCCGCAGGCCGTTCATGCCGATTGTGCCAGCGAGTTGTGCAGGCTCGTCGCGCCCAAGGCGCGGGCAACGGGTGCGTAGTGGTCGCGAAAGCGAATCGAACGGGCGTAGCGCCCATTCTGCACGCGACGGGCTCCGTGATCGTCGTAGGTAGCCCAGCCTCCGTGGGGCGGAGCCTGGCCGAAATCGCGATTGTGAGCGGCGAGGTAGAAAACCTCCTGCTCAAAGCGCTCGTCGGGCCAGTTGGCGGTGACTTCCAACACTTTGGGGTCCTCGGTTTCGCAACGGCGAATGACTTCGCGCTTGCGCTGCGCCTCGGCAGCGGTGAGTCGGAAGCGGTGCCACGACCAGTCAGGCGACATGTGCTTGTCGGCCAGGCAGCCCTGTAGTGTCTGAAAGCCGAACGGCAACTCGCACTGCTGCGGTCGCCTCGAAGGTGGCAGCATTTTGCGGCACGCGACATCGACGAGTAGCGGCGCCGTATCGTGGACGGGGTTGTACCACTCATAGGCGTCGGTGAAGACGGTGGTGGGACGCATCGACGTCAGCCACTCGGCTACGCGCTGTCCGAGACGCTCGAAGAAGGCCACGTCGACCGCCAGCAGTGCGGCGAAGACTTCGTCCTCGCCGAAGGGTAAAAACGTGACGCGTCCTGAATGGCCCAGGTCCGACAGCACTTCGCGCGACTGCTGTTCGCGGCGCGGATCGCCGGCGGTGCTACCACAGGTGAGATAGAGCACGTCGGGCCGCAGCCGCTGAATCATGCCGGCGGTAAAGACTTCGTGAGCCGGGTGTGCAAAGACCATGGCGACGCGCGCGGCGCGATTGCCGCTGACGGTGTTTTTCGCTCCCTGCGGCTGGCTGATCACGGATTCCTCGCAATCGTTCCTTTTTGGCGCCGAATCGAATGCGACGCGCGTCTGCTGGCAATTCTGCAGGCGTTCCCCCCACGGTCCGCCATCTGGCTGTATCGGTTGCGGCCGGGATTTCGATTGAGGTAATTCTGCCGCTCGTGCCGATAAATCGGGTCAGGCAATCCAGGCAAAGGCTGGGCGACGATCGCGCAGGCGGTGCGGCGACAGCGCTCAACCCCGGTGCACCAGGGCGGTGGAGGAATTCGTGATGCTGCAAGATCCCACGGCTCGCATCAGCCCGCAGGCCGAAATCGGCCACGATGTGGAGATCGGCCCGTTGTGCGTCATCGGGCCGGGGGCCCGGATTGGCGCGGGCAGCAAGTTGCAGAGCCACGTGGTGATCAAAGCGGGCGCCGTGCTGGGGGCGAACAACATGCTGCACGACGGCGCGATCATCAAGTCGGGAACCACGATTGGCGACGACAACGAAATCCACGAGACGGCCGTCGTGGGTGGTGAGCCGCCGGTCGCCGTGAAGCGACCCCGATGGGGCCGGCTGGAGATCGGATCGGGCAACATCATTCGCGAACTAGTGACCATTCAAGTGGCCACCGACGAAGATGCGGTAACGCGAATCGGCGACAACAACTTCATCATGCCCAGCGTGCAGATCGGACACGACGCGCGGCTGGGCGATCACGTCACGATCACCACGCACTCCTGCGTGGCCGGCCACGCTGTGCTCGAAGATCGAGCGACGCTGGGGATGGGCGTGCTCGTGCACCAGCACAGCCGCATCGGGGCGTATGCGATGGTCGGCGCCGGGGCCTACGTCTCGCGCGATGTGCCGCCGTTTGTGATGATCGATGGCCGTAGCGGCTGCGTCGTGGGACTGAACCTGGTCGGCATCAAGCGCAACGGGTTCACCCGCGTCCAGATCGCCGAGCTCAAGCAGGCCTACCGCATCATCTACCGCCGCGGCCTGCCGATGAAAGAAGTGCTCGCCACGCTGGACCACGAACTGGAAAGCGAGCCTTGCCACCACCTCCGCGATTTTCTAGCCAACCCCAACTCGCGCGGCTTGACGCGAGAGCGGCGAAAGAGTGATTCGACGTCTGCGGTCGAGGAGGCGAACACCGAGGCGATGGCAGACGATGCACCGTCGCGGTTGACGGTGATGCAGACGTGCCGAGCGGCGTGATGCGCGGCAGACGCCGGTGATGCGTGCCACTGGTTCTCCCACCGAACCGGGTGCCACTGCTGGCTTGCCCAGCAGTGTCCAATGGACATTTGCTAGAGGCTGCACTTTCGTTTGCCAGTCTTTGCACAGCAGCCGTCGACGCAATTCTCGATTTATCTGCTGGGCGTGCACGGCAACGGTACTCGAACTTCATTGCCGACATCATTGCCGCTTCACAATCCGGCCCCTTCGGCGGTCATCGTCAGTAGGCACTGCTGGGCAAGCCAGCAGTGGCACCCGGCGGACTGACATACGGCAAGTGCCGGTGGTCGGTGCCAATCACTCTTTGCTTTGTTGCAGTCGGTGAGCTCTTTCACTCTGGTGGAGCTTATTCCTGAAGGTACCGCAGTAGCTCTGACAGGATCTTCCGGCCTTCGGTGTCGAGTTTCACGACGTATTGATTCCATTGGGCCGAGGTTGGGTCGTCCTGCACGTTCAAGACGACGGCCTTCCCGGTAGGTCCGTAATTCAGAGTGAATCGCTCCGCGCGGACCGTGAGGTGCGGGACGAAGGTGATCATCGAACGGTCTGTGTCGTCGATCGTCATCAGCCACCGATGGATGCGCAGATTCAGCTCGTGTGTGGTAGGCAACGTCTGCGGCGGCTGTTGAATGCCCGGGGACGGTGGTCGCTGCCAGGTCTCGATGTCTGTTGGCCGGAGATCGGTGATCGCTACTGGGCGCGCGAGAAAAAGAATCACCAGCAGCCACAGCACAAGGCTGAGGAGGGAGAGCACGGCGATCATTCGGTAGATGAAACGCATTCGATGAGTCGTCAGTCCAAGCCGCGGTCGTCCCAAGCCTTCATGCTACGACGTCGCCATTCTGAAATCCTACCGGCTTGCTCCGAATTCGGTTCGTGCAACACGATAGGCTGCTGCTGGAAGTTGGCGTCCTGACGGCGAGGCTTGGTAGCCGGCCGAGCGGCGATCGGGTGGGAAGGAGATGGTGATGACCAAGGCGAGCGGCAGGCGGGTGAAGGATGTGGTGGTGCGGGACGTGGTGTTCGTGAATCCGGGGGATTCGCTCAGCGAGGTTCTCGATTTGATGGTCGAGAACCGCGTCTCTGCCCTGCCGGTGATCGATGGGCATCGCCGCTGCGTGGGGTTCCTGTCGGTGACGGACTTCTTGGGGTTGGCGCGCGACTACGAGGATGTGTTCGCCAACTTGGCGCTGGGCGAGGACGACGAGCCGAACGCCTTTCTGCGTCAACTGCGGCAGCCCGACTTGGGCAATCGCCGCGTGCGGGAATTGATGTCCGAGACCAGCTTTGCCGTCAGCATGGAAGCGTCGCTCCAGGAAGCGGCCCGCGAAATGGCCCGGCATCGAGTCCACCGGCTGGCCGTGGTCGACAAGGATCAGAAGCTGATGGGCATCGTCTCCACGATGGACATCGTCCACGCCGTGGCGGACGGGGCGCTGGAAGGCTGACGAGTGCGCTCGGCTGTCCCCCCCTTGCGCGCTGCGCAGATACGGCCTAACTCTTCTCAGCCACACACGCGCCGTAGCAGGTACTCCAGCGGTCCACGCCGCTCTCGGCCGCGCCACCACAGCGACAGCGCGGCAGCCAGCGCGAAGAAGCCGAACCCGCACGTGACGGCCAACCAGGTCGGTCGATCGAACAGTTCGAGCTCGTCGATCGTGCCCAGGCCCAGCACGATGTGGCCCACGTACCAGGTGAAGGCCATCTGGCCGGTGGCAATCATCGCCCGCACGGGTAGACGATCTTCCGTACGCCGACAGACCATCAACGACAGGCCGATCATCACGGCGGCGCACCCGCCGCTGGACAGCAGGAAGAGCGGCAGCGCCGGCAGCGAGGCTGTGCCGAGTACGGCCCGCACGTCGGCGACCTCCTGCGGGCTGACTTCGGCGATTGCTGCGCGGACGAGCAGCGCGGAGATGCACTCGGTCATCAGCCAGCACGTCCCGCCGAGGACGACCAGCCGCCGCTGAACGGTGAGATCGGACAGTCGCAATCGGCCGAGCCACATGCCCAGTGTCAGCAATCCGGTCCAGGGCAGCACGCTGCGAAAACCATCGTAAAGCAGATGGCGGGCCGCACCGCGAAGCGTCCAGAGGTTGCGGTACTCGAGCGTTTCCCAGTTCCAGTTGGCTTCGAAATCCCATGTGACCAAGGCGACGATGAAGCCCGCCACGAGTGCCGCGGTTGCGATGAGCAGTTCGCGTCCGGGACGGGCGATCAGCAAAGCCGCGAGAAAGAACGAAACGCCGTAGACGCGAAGGATGTCGCCCGGCCAGATCATCAGGTTCAAGAAGCCGACGCCCAACAGAAACGCGCCACGGTTGCACAGCGTCCGGCGCACGCGCGACAGCGGGAGTTCCTTGCGCTGGGCACCGCGGGCCATGAGGCTCACGCCAATGCCGGCCGACACCATGAACAGCGTCGCCGGACGTCCGTCGAGCCAATCGAAGATCCACTGCCAGGCCCGCGCCTCGCCCGGCCCCGCCGCCATCACCAATCGGAAGTGAATCACCGTCATCCCCAAGATCGCCAGGCCGCGGGCGAAGTCGAGTCCGACGAGGCGGTTCCCGCTGTTGTGGGTGGCGATTCGGTTCACATCGAGTGCTCAACTCTTACGAGCAAGTCCAGCCGACTGGGAGGGTGAAGATGTCAGAATCGTACTTCGTCGTGGCCGACTGCGGATTGGACGACTGCAAGATTCATCCAGACGCGCTGCCGCATCCCGCTGCGGCGCAACTTTTGGTCGCCACGGCGGATTCGTGGATAATGACCCGGCACGAATACCCGCACCCGCGCCGTTTTGCAGTTATCGAGTGAAGGCTTCGCTGTGCTCACGCTTCTCGGAAAACGCCGTACACGGTTTTGCGACGGGGTCTCGCGACGGGGGTTTCTGCGGATTGGCGGTTTGGGGTTGGGCGGATGGGCGGCCGCGCGGTTGTTGGGCGACAAAGCGCTGGCGGCGGAGAGCTCGCGCGACAGCGCGGTGATCATGATCTATCTGCCCGGTGGGCCGACGCAGCACGAGACGTTCGATCCCAAGCCGGCGGCTCCCGTCGAAATCCGCGGATCGTATCGGCCCATCCGTACAGCAGTGCCGGGCGTGTCGTTCTGCGAGTTGATGCCAGAGCTGGCGAAGCGCGCGGAAGCGTTTTCGGTCGTCCGCACGCTGGTGGGGATGGAGAACCGGCACGAGTCGTTTCAGTGTCTTACGGGGCGGCCCGGCGGACGCAACGGCGACAACGAACCGGCCGGCGGCTGGCCGACGTTGGGCTCGGTGGTTTCGTATCTGCACGGTTCGGGCGGCCAAGGCACGGTGCCGTACGTCGATGCGGGACCGAAGATGAGCTATCGCCCCTACAACAATCGCGGGGTGCACGACCCCTCGGGCAAGGTCTCGTGGCCAGGCTATACGGGACCCGCCCACACGCCACTGGCCATCGAAGGCGACGTGCGCGGCGACATGGTGTTACAGGGAATTGATCCTGCGCGGTTCGACGATCGCCGGCGGTTGTTGGCCTCGCTGGCGAGGGTCGAACGGCAGATCGACGCTGCCGGGCTCGATGCCTTTCAGCAGCAGGCGCTGGCGATGCTCACATCGAACCGGCTGGCCGACGCGCTCGATCTGGATCAAGAGGATCCACAGGTCCGCGAGCGGTACGGTTCGGCGCAGGCGACCGATCCGAGTTTTGGTGGTGCTCCGCAGAGCCCCGAGCATTTGTTGTTAGCCCGGCGGCTCGTCGAGGCCGGGGTACGTTGCGTGACCGTGGCCTTTGGCGCCTGGGATTGGCACGCCAACCGCGAAGGCACCATCGAGCAACTGGCCGGCAAGTATGTCCCGGTGCTCGATCGTGCCCTGGCCGTGTTGCTGGACGACCTGCAAGAGCGCGGGCTGTTGCGCCGCGTGTCGATCGTGGTGTGGGGCGAGTTTGGTCGCACGCCGAGGATCAACGCCAAGGGCGGGCGCGATCACTGGCCTAATACGCAGTCAGTGCTGTTGGCCGGCGGGGGAATCCAAGGTGGGCGCGTGGTTGGCAAGACCGATCCATCGGGCGGGGTGCCTGATGATCGCCCCGTGCACGTGCAAGAGGTGTTCGCCACGCTGTACCGCAGTCTCGGCATCGACGTGAATCGGGTGAAAGTTCCCGATCTCTCCGGGCGGCCACGCTATCTGTTGGATGACAACCGCCAGCCGATTCGCGAGCTGTACTGACCTCCGGGGGCTCCGAAAGCCAGCACGGCGTCGCGTCGTCGTCCGGCTTTGTCCACCACGGCTTTGTTTCAATACCGCAGGATGGCGTCGACCGTAAGACGGTTGTCGAGCACATCTTCGCGGCGGGTGAGCGGGTGCTCCCAGGCGATGCCCAACTCGACGTTGTCGAAGGGCTTGGCCTTGAGGCCAAAGGCACCCGTCACGATATCGTTGCCGGCCACACCGATCGAACCCAGGTTGAACAGGTCACCACCTTCGATCGGCAGCGGGAACGAGTTGCCGGCCCCCATGTAGTGGTACCAGTTCAGTTCGGCCAGCACGTAGAGGTTCGTGTTGCCCAGCCGGCGGTCCCAGTGGTTCGACCAGAACCAGAGCGAGCTTTCCTCGACGCGGTTGGTCGGCAGCAGGAAGCCCGTGGCGCTGATCCAGTGGAACTGCCCGATCGTGATGCCGCCGGTCATGAATACGTTGAACAGCCCGTCGCCGGTGCCCTGTAGTGCCTGCGCACTGCCCACGGGCAGCTCGTAAACCAACCCGGCGGAGAGGAGCGTGCCGGTGGCGTAGTTGGCAAAGAAGTTGTACTTCAGCCCGGCCGACACGTCGGCCCAGCCGTCGTTGATCAGCGGGTTGGTCGACGTGATGAAACCGTCCTTGGTGGCGATGAACGAGAGACGATCGGTGAGGGCGGCGCGGAGCTGCATGGCCCACAAGTTGATGTCGCCCCCGGTCGCGGCAATCGGCACGCGGTGGTGCAGATAGATGATGCGGGCTTCGGTCAGTGTGCGCGGGTCTTCGAAGTAGACCGGATTGGTCATGGGGCTGATGTAGTCGTTGAAGCCGTAGTCGCTCGGCGCGATCAGCCCGAACAGCCGACCGCCACAGCCACCGCAGTATGGGTCGCCGCAACGATCGCAGGCGCATGGCGCACATCCGCCAGAGCAGCAGGAATCGGCGCAACAGGGGTCGCAGCATCCCGCACCGCAGCAACCCGTCGTGCAGGGTTCGCAGCAGCCCGGATCACATGCGGTATGGGGTGCGGTGCAGCAGCCGTCGCAGGTGCTGGTGCCGCAGTGCGAGGCAAACACGGTGCCGGCGGTCGCGGAGCCATGGGAGTAGTACGACGGGTACGAATTGTTGGCGCGTGCGGCCTGGCTGGCCAGCGCCCCCCATGGGAGTAGCATGACCAGAGCCGCAGCAACCCAGTTCCATCGAGTGATCATCTTCCGCCTCCTGCGGTGTGCGGCACCGGTGGTGTGCAACGAGTGGGTGCGCTCGGGAAGGAATGTCCAGGTTTAGCGTCGTTATCGGTAGCCGCGCGCAGTTGAGTGAGAGGCCGAAACTGTTGCCGGCAAACTCTACCGTGCCGTTGCTACCGCACCCGCTGTGCGTGCCAATCGGCACGCGGGCAGTTTCGATGCGCGTGCATGTGACGGTCTTGCGGGCCTGCCCGTGGAAAAGAAAATGGTTGTGCTAATGGCTCCAGTTTCGCCTTCAGGTGGCTTGAAGTCGGCTGCGGTCGTGGCTACAAAGCACGTGTACTCGCCAGGGGCCCGACCGACGCGCACTCCATGCTTTCGCGAACGCTTCGCCGCACGGCGCGTGCCCTGGGTTTGGACGTCCGTCGGTACCGCTCGACCAACGGCGACCCGACGCCGACACTCTACGACGAGCTGTACTCGGCCGAGACGCTCGCGCGGAAGCCCTTCTACAACGTCGGCGCCGGCAAGTTCCGGCATCCTCATTGGACGAATGTCGATCATCCCTCGGCCTGGTATGCCGAGCACCAGCGGGATCAGGCGCTGTTGGCTCACGATCTGATGTCGGGCGAGCCGCTGCCCATCGACGCCGACTCCGCCGAGTTGATATTCACCAGTCACACGATGGAGCACGTGACCGACGAGGCGGCCGCGCACTTCTTTGGCGAGGCGCATCGCACGCTGCGGCCCGGCGGCATCCTGCGCGTGACGGTGCCGGACGCCGACTTGTTCTATCGGGCGCTGTTGCGACGCGACAGACGTTTCGACAATCTCCCACGGATCTATGACACGCCCGAGAAGGCCCGCGCGATCTGCATGGATCGGCCGGCCAGCGAGTTTTCCTGTCAGCAGTTGTTTTTGTGGCGGATCGCTTCGAGCGTATCGGTGCATCACCTCGACGGTTCACCACAGCGGATGACCGACGAGGCGCTCGATGAAGCGCTGGCGACGCTGCCGCTGGACCAGGTGCTCGATGGCTGCACCTCGAAGTGCGATCTGGAAGTCCAGCGGCGGCACCCGGGCAATCACATCAACTGGTGGAACGCCGAGAAGCTGACTGCGATGCTCGAGGCTGCCGGATTCGGTGAGGTCTATCATTCTGGCTACGGGCAGAGCGCCTCGCCGCTGTTGCGCGATACGCAGTACTTCGACTGTACGAACCC
>CALKYM010000342.1 GCA_938003525.1 uncultured Planctomycetales bacterium
GCCGGTCTAACTTTTCCGGGGACTGACGTCCCCGGCTCAGGTTCGAGTTTCAACGGACACTGCGTCCCGTTTTGTTGGTGTTGCTCGTGCTGAGCACGCGGGGTGCGGTGAACTAGGCGCGCGTCGATCATCGTCCACCTGGCAACGACAGGACTTTCCTGCCGGCCGCTTTGACGTTCCGGTCGCTGGTCGCGGCGAACCACGGCTTCCAGCAGCCGCTAGCACACCCGAGGCCCCTGGCTCGTCAGCCAGAAGCCCACGTGTCGCACTAGCAACATCCAACTGTGTTCATTGTTAGCGGCAGGGTGGCTCTTTTTCAAATTCGTTTTGGTAGGCGAAGACATGCCATTACCGCGCGGCAGCATGAACGCACTTGCTGCGCCCGTTGCTCAGAGAGCGCGAATGGCAACGATCACACCAACTCTGCGATCGGCCGGCCTTCGCTGAGGATGGGGTGGGGGCGGCCGGCGTGGTCGTTGTAGCTTTGCGTCGTGTCGATGCCGAGTTGGTGGTAGACGGTGGCTAGCAGATCGGCGGGGATGAGCGGACGCTCGCTGGGGTGTTCGCCGCGGGAGTTGGTGGCGCCGACGAATTGCCCGCCGCGGATACCGCCGCCGGCCAGCATGGCAGAGATGGCGTTGCCCCAGTGGTCGCGGCCGGGGACGGGCACGCCGGGCTGACCCTGATTGAGTCGCGGCGTGCGGCTGAATTCGCCCATCACCAACACCAGCACTTCGTCGAGCATGTTGCGCTCGTCGAGATCGGTCACCAGCGCCGTGACCGCGCGGTCCATGGCCCGCATGCTGGCTCCGTGCCCCTTCTCGATGTTCGAGTGATGGTCCCAGTGCGGCATGTCGACGGTGACAAAGCTCACACCGGCCTCGACCAACCGCCGGGCCAGACATGCGTAGTGTCCCCAGGGCCCTGGCCCGTAGCGCTCGCGGGTTTGTGGATCTTCCTGCGTGATGTCGAAAGCTGCCCGCGCGCGGCCGCCGAGCATCAACTCGGCCGCCTGCTGTTGATAGCTGTCGACGGTGTCCATCGCGCCGCTCTGATCAATCTGCCTCCGCACGCGATCGAGCTGTCCCAGCAATCCCAGCCGGCCGTCGAACCGCTCGTTCGATTCGAGCGTGAAGTTCTGTAAACAATCGGGCGGCTTGATCTCGGCCGAGTAGCTCCAGCCGAGATAGGTTTGGGCGGGCTGCGCATCGAAGGGCGCATAGGCCTGGCCCAGGTAGGCGGAACCCTGGTAACCGGGAAAGCGGTAGATGGACTGCGCGGCGGGCAGACCTACGTAAGCCGGCATGCCCGGTTGATTCGGTCCATTCACACGGGCGACGTAGGAGCCGATCGAAGGGTACTTCTGTTCCAGGTCTTTGGAGTTGGAACCGTAACGGCCGGTGAGCATCCAGTGTGCGGCGGCGAAGTGATCGCCGTTGTCGTGATGCAGCGAGCGGACCAGCGCCATTCGGTCGGCCAGCTTGGCCTGGCCGGCGAGCGTCTCGGAGATGCGGATGCCCGGGACGTTGGTGTTGATCGCGCGAAACGGCCCGCGATATTCGGCCGGCGCTTCCGGTTTCGGGTCGTACGATTCCAGATGGCTCGGCCCGCCATCGAGCCAAACCAGGATGACTGATTTGGCGCCGCTGGTCTCGGCGCCATGGGCGCGAGCGCGCAGCAGATCGGACAATGACAAACCGGCGAAGCTCAGCGCGCCGACTTTCAGTGCCGCCCGTCGCGAGAGTCCCTCGCAGTTCTTCCGCGCGCGTCCCGAACGGATTTCGATCATGGCGGGCCTGCCGATCAAGCGGTTGTTGAGCGCGGGTTATTGTAGCGTGGCGGCTGCGGGCGGGATAACGTTTTCGCTCCCTGGGCCGGGGACGTGAGCCCCGGGTAACTCGGCTTTACCGGCGAGGTCACCGATCCGGGGGCTGACGCCGCCCGGCTCAGGTTCGTTGGTGTTGTATGGCGCTCGGTTAGGAGGCCGTCGATGGGGCGAGCTTCACCTGCGCCCAAACCAGCGTGCAACGCGGCTGCGAACCTGCGAGGCGACGACTTCGGTGGGCTTGCGGTCGCGGGTGGGGCGGCGGACGAGTTGGCCGGAGCAGTTGGGGCAGACGGCATTCATCTGGGCGGTACACGAGGGGCAGAACGTGCACTCGTAGGAACAGATGAAGGCTTGATCGGTCCAGCCGAGCGGCGCCGTGCAACGCTCGCAGTTGGCTTTCATCTTGAGCATCGTCAGTATCCTCGCAGGCGTTGTTGCGCTGGCATATCACGGCAGCAGCCGATTCGGAATCCGGCGCCAGGCAACCGCTGCATGCGCCAGAACACGGCCCATGTACAGTGTGATTGTAGAGAATGGGCGGTCTTGTTGGCTCGACGCCCTTTGTTGAGAGGGTGATAATCCAATGACGCTGGGCCTTGTAGCGCGGCGACCACAAACAAGGGAGGGATCACCTGATATGGCCTGCGGCGCGACTGGCGTAATCGGTTCGGATCTCTTCGAGCGGATGGTGTCGCTGCGCCGCGACTTGCATCAGCATCCGGAACTCAGTTGGCAGGAGCGGCGGACGGCGGGGCAGATCTGCGAGTTTCTCGACGGGCTGGGGATTGCGTACCGCCGCGACGTCGCCGGCACCGGCATTATTGCCGAAATCCCGAGCAAGTCGGCTGGCCCCTACGTGGCCTTGCGAGCCGACATGGATGCGCTGCCCATTGTCGAGGAGACCGGTTTGCCGTTTGCTTCGCAGAACCAGGGCGCGATGCACGCCTGTGGCCACGACGGGCACACCAGTATGCTGCTCGGCGCGGCGAGCCTGTTGGCCGCCGAGCACGAGTTGCCCGCGCCGGTGCGGCTGATCTTTCAGCCTGCTGAGGAGACGGGCGACGGTGCGCGGGCGATGATCGATGCCGGGGCGCTGAACGATGTGGCGATGATCTTTGGGGGTCACGTCGATCGCCATTTCGCAGTGGGTTCGATTGCCGTGACGGATGGGGCCGTGAATGCGTCGAGCGATCGTTTCTCAATCAAGATTACCGGTAAAGGGGGACATGCGGCGCGGCCGCACGAGACGATCGACGCCGTGGTGGTTGGTTCGCTGATGGTGATGGCCCTGCAGACCATCGTCTCGCGGGAAGTGAATCCGGCGCATCCTTCGGTCGTCACCGTGGGCCGCTTCGATGCGGGAACGGCACCGAACGTAATCGCTGGCCAGGCGCATCTGCAAGGTTCGATTCGCTCGCAGGATCAGGATGTCCGCGAGTCGCTGCATCGGTCGATCGAGCGGATGGCGCAATCGATCGGTCAGCTTCACGGTGCGGCCGTCGAGGTGACGATCGATCTGGGAACCCCTTCGGTGCACAACCCACCGGAGTACACCGACATCGCCCGGCGGGCGGCCACCATTGCTGTGGGACGCGAAAACATCGTGCAAATGGAAATCGCCAACATGGGCGGCGAGGATTTCGGCTACTACCTGGAGCAAGTGCCGGGATGTTACGTCCGCTTTGGCACGGCCCGCGCGGGGGTTGAACAATATCCGGCGCACTCCAGCAAGTTTGATTTCGATGAAGAAGCGCTCGCCGTGGGCGCTGCGTATTACCGCGCCGTCGCCGAGGTCGCCGGTCAGGGGATTCGCGAGCGCTGCGGTTGAGCCACTCGCGATGACGAAACCAGCGCGCGCGTTTGGAGATGCCCGCGGCCTGCTGACAGCGGTGTCCCGCTTGTGCGCCTTTCGAATCGGTCGCCCGAATGATCATCGTTCGCGAAGCAACGCTGGCCGATGTTCCCGGCATTCGGGAAGTGTTCCAGTCTGAGTACGGCGATCACTATGCTTATCCGCAGTACTACGATACCGACGCGTTGGCCAGGCTGGTGTACGCAGACGCCACCGTGTTGTTGGTCGCGGTTGATGGCGATTCGGACCGCGTCGCAGGTACGGCCTCCGTGGTGTTCAGTGTCGGGGCCTATAACGATCTGGTGGGCGAGTTTGGGCGGCTGGTTGTGCACCCCGACTTCCGCGGCCGGGGAATTGGCAAGCAATTGATGCAGGGCCGCGTCCAGCGCGTCGAGTCGCGACTGCACGTGGGAATCGTTGAAAACCGCGCTGCCCATACCTTCTCGCAACGCATTTCGACGCGCTATGGGTTCGCGCCCATCGGCTTTATCCCGCAGAAGTTGAAGTTGGCCCGTCGCGAGTCGGTCGTGCCGTTCGTCCGCTACTTTGGCGAGGCGCTGGCATTGCGGCGGAACCATCCGCGGATCATCCCGGAGGTCAGCATGTTGGCGGCTTTCGCGCTCGACAATTGCGGGCTGCCGCAAGATGCCATCATCGATGATACGTCCGCACCTTTGCCATACGGTGACGATTTCGAGCTGGATGAACTGCGGACCGAAGGTTACGCGTCGCTGTTGCGGATCGAACGTGGCCGCTTGCGGCATCGCGAGGTGTTCGGGCCGATTCGCCTGCACTACGGACTGTTTCAGTTGCAGGCGCGCCACTCGCACTACCTGATTGCCCGCCGCCGCAAGCAGATAGCCGGCGGCATCGGGTTCATGATCGACGAGGCCGAGAAGGCGATTCGTGTGTTTGAGTTGATCGCGCTCAGCGATGAGCCCGTCCGTTTTCTGTTCGAGTCGTTGTTACGGAAGTGTCAGCGGGAACTCGACGTCGAGTACCTGGAAGTCGACGTGAGTGCGTATTCGCCGCCCATGCAGAGAACGCTCTTGGAGCTGGGCTTCCTACCGGTCAGCTACGTGCCGGCCAACGTGTTTCACGAGGTGGAGCGGCTCGACGCGATCAAGATGGCGCGGCTGCTGGTCCCCTTGGACTTGGGCAAAGTCGACTTCCACGACACGGTGCGGCCGATTGCCGAAGCAGTCGTCGACAGCTTCACCAGCAAAGAGGTGTTGCCGCGCATGGCAGCCGCCTCGCACCAGGCGCCGCTTTTCGATGGCCTGAGCGACGAACAACGCCAGCGCCTGTTGGCGATCGGCACGGCGCGATCGTTTCAGCCGGGTGAGCCGCTCTACCGGAAAGGCGAGGCCGACGGCACGATGCACCTGATCCTGGACGGCGAAGTCGATCTGATGGCCGACGGCTCGCGAAAAGTCGGCTGTCTCTCGACCGGGCAATGTGTGGGCGAGACGTCTCTGTTGAATCCCCCGCAGTCTGCGCCGGCCCACTCCGTCGACGCGCTGGCGAGCACGATCGTCGAGACTGCCGCCTTCGGCAATCAGCAATTCCACGAACTCATCCGCCGCCGCCCGGATATTGGCGTGGTTATCTACCGCAATCTGGCCACGGACATCAGTACGAAGCTGAAAAATCTCGGCCAACGTGGCTAGGTAAGCCCCGCAGATCAATCCTCGGCCTAATCTCAGGGCAACGCAGCGTGATTCGTCGCTGCGAAGCATTGCGCAGTAACACGTCAACGGGTTGCCCAACGTCGCTGCCGTCGCTCTGCCGAAGCTGGCCTACTGGCTAAATTGCCCTGTGACGTTACGATTCAAAGAAATGTATGTCCGTCGCATTCGGACCGACTGCCAGTGATAGAGGTGAGTCGATGAGCGATACCATGGGCTGGCCTGAGCTGTCGATTGCCGATTGGGACGACACGCGCGCGACGCTGCACATGTGGACGCAGGTGGTGGGCAAGATTCGCACGACGCTGATGCCGTGGACGAATCACTCGTGGCACGTGACGCTCTACCTCACGCCGCGCGGGCTGACGACTCTCTCCATGCCGCACGCCCAGCGCTGCCTGCAGATCGACTTCGACTTCGTTTCCCACCGGCTGACATTGGCGGATAGCGACGGCGCGCTCAAAGAGATCGCGTTGGCGCCGATGACGGTCGCCGAATTTTACGCGCAGGTGATGAGCGCGATGGGCGAAATGGGCTTGGAGGTGCCAATCAACTCCAAGCCGAACGAAGTCGAACCCAGCGTGCCGTTTGAAGAAGACACGCAACATAGCTCGTACGATCCTGCGGCCGTGCGCCGTTTGCACCGCGCGCTGCTGCAGACCGGACGGGTGATGCAGCAGTTTCGCGCCGGCTTTCGCGGCAAGTGCAGCCCGGTGCATTTCTTTTGGGGAAGTTTCGATCTGGCCGTCACGCGCTTCTCCGGCCGCGAGGCGCCGGAACATCCGGGCGGCTTTCCCAACATGCCCGACTGGATCACGCGCGAGGCCTACTCGCACGAAGTCTCCAGTTGCGGTTTCTGGCCGGGTGGCGATGGTCAGGAGGCCATCTTTTACTCCTACGCCTACCCGACGCCGGACGGGTTTGCCCAGCGCAGCGTGCAACCGGAAGCCGCCAGCTACAGCCAGCAACTCGGCGAGTTTGTGCTGCCCTACGCGGCGGTACAGCAGTCGCAGACGCCCGACGAAGATCTCTTGGCATTCTTCCGCACAACCTACGAAGCCGCAGCAGACACGGCCCGCTGGGATCGCGCGGCGCTGGAGTGGAATGGGCCAGCGAGATCGTAAGCGCGCGACCCTGCTGACACACGTGACGCCTGGCGCAGTCTTAAACTAATCCTGGTCGTCGGCTGTTGTCTGTTCGATGAATTCGACCACTAGCCGCCCCAGCTCTTCGCCCTTGTCTTCTTGCAGGAAATGGCCGGCGCCGGTGATCGTGGTGTGGGGCTGACCGGCGGCGCCGGGGATTCGATCTTGCAGCGGTTTCTCACCGCCGCGGGTGACAGGGTCGCCCTCGCTGAACGCGGTGAGGATGGGTTTGTCGAACTGTTCCAGCGTTTTCTACGCCTCGCGATTCGTGGCCTGTTGGCTCGCGCAGCGTTGGTTATCTCTCGACCGGTCAATGTGTGGGCGAGACGTCGCTGTCGAATTCACCGCAGTCGACGCCGGCCAATTTCGTCGACGCGCTGGCAAACAGCTGATGTGGAGACAGCCGCCTTCGGCAATCAGCAGTTCCACGAACTGATCCGCCGCCGCCCGGATATCGGTGTTGTCATTGACCGCAATCCGGCAACGGATATGAGTGCCCAGCTGAAACACGCCGAGGCCGGTGGGGATTGATCGCCGCAGTGCGGGGGGCGTTCGCCGCGCGGCGGCGTTTTTCTTGCAGTTGTGCAAACTGCAGCTATTATCCTCAGTTTATCGACTTGTCGACGGAGAACTCGCCAGGTGTTTCACCCACCCCGCAGCCCCGATCGACATCTTGCAACATTGAGGCGTGAGTTTACGCACTTCTTGTTTGTGAAAGGGGCCGCTCATGATCGCCAATCGATGGCCGTCCCATTGCGCTAGTTGCGGGCGACGGCGCACGTGGGGCGTGGTGCTGCTGGGTTGGTTAGCACTCTCTGCCTATCTGGACGCTTCGGCCAAAGCCGCGTTTCTGTACGTGAATCAGACGGTCGTCAATGGAACCGGGGCGCCGCAGTCGTCGATGACCGTCTACCTGGCTGGTGACGTGACGACCGATCTCGACGAAGTCGTCAATCCCTTTGGTCCCAGCGGTGCGGTCTCCATCACCTACATTGCCAGCGTCGGCTTGACGCAGGTCGTGTTCACCGGCACCACACCGGTTGCGCCCGGTGCCGAAGCGCATTGGGGGCTGGGCATCGATGGACAGTTGATGGCACTGGTGAGCGGATACTGGGATGACGAATCGAACCTATTTCCCGTCATGACCCTCTCGTACAGCTCTGACGGGCCGATCGTGCCGCCGATCTACTACGGGTTGTTCTATCAGGAACTCGCGCTGCCAGGCTCGGCCAGCACCGCGCGGGTGTGGGCCGAAGCGCCGATGGGGGATACCGGCGGGGCATTCAAGGAGACAAACAAC
Organism: uncultured Planctomycetales bacterium; assembly: GCA_938003525.1. Taxonomy (GTDB): domain Bacteria; phylum Planctomycetota; class Planctomycetia; order Pirellulales; family JAEUIK01; genus CALKYM01. The sequence goes on from CALKYM010000342.1 coordinate 7,814, forward strand.
TTTGATGCTGCGCCCCAAGATGAATTCGACTTAGGTGGGACGGTGCTGTCGACGATCGATAGTGTGGTAGGCGGCTGGTACTACTTCCTGCCGTTGGAGAATTTGAACGAGATGTACGTTCCGCCACCGCCGGAAAACGAGCTGTTGTGGTTCGTGCCGGATCATCCCGAAGAGCTGGCACCGGGCGAGATGGCCAAGTCCAGCCTGTCGATTCCCGAGCCAACTACTGTCTCGCTGGCCGTTGCCGGGCTGCTGACGCTGGGCGCGGTCGGGATCATGCGGCGGCGCAAGAGCTAGCGCGGGCCAGCGACTGGTCACATCGTGCCAACTTCCAAGCGCGATCGTCTCGCGCCAGCGGGCGTGTGCGCCGGGGCGGTGGTGAGGTCTCGGACGCGAAGTCCGTCGCCCGCGGCTCGACGTCAAGCCGCTGGTCGTTCGACGTCCGCGAAGAAGCCCCAGCGCCCCCAGCGGTAGAACGAATTGCGAAGCTGTTCGGCCGTGTAGCTCTCGTCGGTCCTTTCGATAGCGTCGCCGACTGATTCACCACCTGCGAGGGCTGCCAAAAGCTTGTGCTCGTTCGGGGTGAGCTCGTAACGCCAGACGACGTAATCGCGGCGGGCCAGCGCCAGGAACTGTTGGCCGGGCTTGGGCATCTCGGCCTTATGACCGCGACGCACGGCCGTGTAGTAGTCGTTGAGCGGAAAGCGCAATGTCACCAGGCGCAAAGACGGAGCTGTGTTGAGCCTCGCGTCAGGCCACTCGTGTGGAGCAATCGCGCTGAGTGCCTCGGGTCCAAGCGGCGGCGACGTTTCGCAGCCCGGCCCGTCGAAGACCTCGCTGACGTGCCATTCCAGCCGCGCCAGGTCGACGAGCAGATCGGGCCAACCCAGCGAGTCGCCCTCTTGCAGATCGGCCGGCCGAGACTGATCGAGATATGCGGCGAACTGCGCTCCCAGGTGATTCAGCGTGTAGCTTCGTGATGGGTGCGCGCGGAGATAGCCCCAGGCCAGATCGGCAAACGCATCTTTGCCGGTCGTGGCTACCAGCGCCGGGAACTGCTGTGCGAGACATTCGATCAATCGCGCTGTGTAGGCATTGCTGTACACCGCCAGCCGCCGCTCAGGTGTCAGCCGCGACGACGGAGGGATCACCGCTTCAAGTTCATTCGCGTCGATGGCGATCTGCTCCCGCGCTGCTGCCGAGTTCACGCCACTTGCTACGCCGGCGGGATGCATCAGCACGGCCTGCATCCAACGCTGGGTTTGTTCCAGCGTGGGCGCGCCGTCACGCGTCCGCTCATTACTATCGGGCGGCAAGTTCATGAAGCATCGGTCATCAGAAATGCGACGGGGTTCGAGACGGGCGTCGACGCATCGAGTTGCCCGGCTTCGACCTCGCCGGGTGGCGGAGTTTGCAGTCGATCCGCTTCCGCCAGATCACCGGCGAGCGCCTGAGCGAGATGGCTTTTCGCCTTGAGCACTTCGGCGTGCACTTCGGGGAAGGGCGGGATGCGGGCGTCCCATTCCAACAGCGTCGAGACTCCGCCGGTCCGCCGCTGAGCGCGGCGGTACAGCTCCCACACCGGATCGATCACTCGTCCGTCGTGCGTGTCGATCAGGTGCGTGCCACAGTTGGTGTGACCGGCCAGGTGCATCTGTACGACGCGACGTGCGGGAATCGCATCGATGTACTCGAGCGGATCCCAGTCGTGATTGAAGCAGGAGACGTAGACGTTGTTGGCGTCCAATAGCAGCCCGCAATCGGCCTCTTCGGCGACGTGGGCCAAGAACTCCGCTTCGCCGATCGTTGAGGAGGCAAACGTGACGTAGCTGCTGGGGTTCTCCAGCACCAGTGGCCGCTCGAGAAAGTCTTGCACGATCCGCACGCGCTCGATCACGTGTGCCAGCGTCGCTTCATTCGTTGGCACGGGCAGCAGGTCGTGCGTATTGAGACCGGCCACGCCCGTCCAGCACAGATGGTCGGAAATCCACCGCGCAGCGCATTGCCGTGCGAGCTGCTTGAGCTTGGTCAGATACTCGAAGTCGAGCGGGTCGGTGCTGCCAATGGAGAGCGAGACGCCGTGCATCACGATCGGGTAACGCTCGGCGATCTGTTCGAGCACGTAGCGGGGGCGACCCTGCGTATCGAGAAAGTTCTCGGAGATGATCTCGAACCAGTCGACCTCGGGATTGTGTTCAAGAATGTGCCCGAAGTGGACGCTGCGCAGACCGACGCCGAGCCCCAGGTGCGGATGGCCCAGCCGTGGTTCCGGAGGCTGCGTCACGGCGACCCTCGCTGCGTGCGGCAACACGAGTGCAAGAGAGAAAACAGACCCCGCGCGCAGGGCAGAACCATCCGTTGATCGCCCCGCGCGCAGAGCGTGTGATTGAAGTTCCCCGGCTCGTCATCAACGAGAGGGGGCGAGTTCGCGATCAGGACGACGCGGCCGGAGCTTCGCCGAATGCCTGGCCGGCCTCGTTCCACGATTCTTCGAGTCGAGCGCGGACCTTGTCCCAGGCTTCGTCCATGAGCGGTACGGCGCAGTGACCTTCGCCCTTGCACTCGTTCAGGCCGGGGTTGTCTCCGCAGCCGCCCTGGCCCTTGCATTCGTTCTGTCCGCCGCAGGAATGATGGGCGAGCGTCGCGCAGGTGCCCTGTCCGCGGCAGTCGTTGTCGCCGCCGGCGCCTTGTCCCTTGCAGGCGTTCAGCCCACGGCAGAGGTTGCCTTCAGCCGCCGCCATTTCGCCGCCCTCGGGCGAGCCGGCCGCGCTAGTGTCGCTGCCGGACGGGGCGGCCTCAGGACCACCTTCGCCGCCCGACTCGCCACCGCCTGCGGGTGTTTCTTCGGCCGCCGGCTGGCAGCCGGCCAGGGTGCCCGCCATGAGTCCGCCGAAGGCGGCCATGCCGAGCTTGCTGAACTTGCGTCGATTGAGTTGTTCGTCGCGCATCAAGGGAGTTCCTTTGGCCAGAGCCTTCCGCAAACGGACGTCTGCCGCAGGAAGGCGATTCAACGGAGCCGTACGGCCGGTCGGTCACAGGCGTCCGCAGCCTGATGGTCGCACCGCCAACCCAAACCGCGCGGCAAAGCCATGTAGCGTGAACATACCGCTGGGCCCACCGAAGGGCAAATGGCGCGGCACAGTTGGAGGTGAGTCGCGGCTAGTGGAGCGTCTGCCCGATTCAGTCGGGCGACGCGCAACGATCGCCAAAGACGCAAGTGCTTTGGCGCAGACAACAAGCTAGTGCTCCGCCGAACGGCTCGCACCCGACAATTACGCGTTGACGGAGCACGGGTCGGACGGCGCACTCAGTCGAAGATCACGCGACCGCTCATGTGCGCGGGCGGCTTGATGCCCAACAGATAGAGCACGCTGGGGGCCACGTCGGCCTGTGCCGGGTCGTCGACGTTCGACGGGCGATTGGAGAGCCAGATGCCGGGCACAAAGCTGGGATCGATCAAGTGGTCGCCGGTCCAACGGCTGGTGTTGTCATCGATCAGCGCCTCGGGAGCGGCGCCAAGCGCCGTTTGCCACGACACGCGATAGCCGGGTTTGAGGCCCAGGATCAAGTCGGGCCCCGCCTTGGCAGTGGTCGGCCCGGGATAGATGTCGGCCGTTTGCTCGACGCTGTTCATCACCAGCTCGTCAGTTTTTGTATCGCGCCAGGAGAGTAGCCCCTCGGCCAGTTCGCGGCACAGCGACTGATGTTCGGCGCCGGCAGCGACGATCCCCTTGCGCTCGCGACCGCGCAAGTTTACGCACACGCTGGTGAACCCATACGCGTAGGCGCGCGTGCGCGTCCAATCGACGCCGCGGAACAGGTCGCCGGCCGTGGTCGCGTCGCCTGCGAGCACCATGTAGCCGTTGTCGATCAGCCAACGGTTGACGTGCAGCGAGCGGCGAAACGAGCTGAAGCCGTGATCGGAGACGATCACCAGCGACGTCTGTTCATCGACGTGTTCGAGCACCTCGCCCAGCACTTCATCCAGATCGCGGTACGCTTGGGGGATCACCTCCGCATAGCGCTTTGCCATTTCGGCATCGTGCGCTGGATGCTGCGGATCGCGCATGGCCCAGAAGGCATGTTGCACGCGGTCGCTGGTGTCGAACACGAACGCCAACAGGCCACTCTCAAAGCGATCGAGTTCGAGCCGCAACATCCGCACACGTTCGTTGTGTACCGTCGCACACTCGGCCAGGAAGGCATCGTAGCCGTAGCGACCGTGCGTCAGCGGTTGAATCTGCTCGGGCATGCCGAGCGTGTGAAAGGTGCCGAGCTGTTGTTGCAACTCTTGGCCATAGGCGGCCGGCGCGGTGATGGGAAACGCCTGCCGCACGGGATCCATATGAATGGGCGAGGCCGTGAGCCTCAGATCCGGTTCGAGGCTGGCCAGCAGAAACTTGCAATTGCCGTGGACCGAGCGACCGAGTCCGACCGAGAAGGAAACCGGCAGCCAGTCGGACCAGGTATCGAGTGCCGCTTCGACGCGACCCTGGCCGGGAATCACGATCTCCGCACGATCGGGACCCAGACGCTTGATCTCCAGCGGCACCTTCGTGAATCGATCGGCGCCCGTCGCCGGTCCGCGCAGCTCGGTCTGGAGTTGCTCGTTGTCCCAGGTCACGGGCGTGACGTAACGGTGGCCGGGATCGTCCTCGTTGACTTCGGCGCTGGTGTAAAAGGTGTACTGTCCTTCTCCACCCACGAGGTCAGGCACGCCGAATCCGGCGAGGAACCGGCCCTCGACCTTTTCGGCGGGAAACGTGACCGGCCAGCGGATCACGGTCGTTGGCAACCCGGCGCGGGAGGTGTAATACCAGAAGCCCTCGCGCTGTCGGGCCGGTTTGTAGCGCGTGCCGAGAAAGCCTCCGCTGGCGTTGCGCAGCGCGAGGAACGGCAGATAGTTGGCCGGCATGCGGTGCAGGAAATCGAAGATGCCGTGCTCGCCGGCGTGCGCGCCCGTTGCAATGGTCGACCAGGCGACGGGACTTGCCGGCGGTCGCGAAGTGGCCAGCGGCCGAAAGCTGCCTTGTTCGGCGAGCCGGGCAAAGTTGGGCAGGGCGCCGTCGTCGATCATCTCGGCCATCAGCTTGGGATCGAGCCCATCCATGCCCAGCACGATCACGCGTTTGGAAACGGGATTCACGGCGACGACTTCAACGTTGTCGGGGGTCAGCGATGGAGTTTCAGGCCTGGCGGCCACGAGTCGCGCGACGGCGACATACCCGCCGGCCACAGTGCCACAGAGCAAGAGGGCCAACACGGCCAGGGCCGCAACCTGCCCGGCGCGTGGCAAGCGATCGTAGCGGCTGCGTGCCCGATGATAGACGAAGCGGAATGGCCACAACAGCAGCAACAGCGCGCTGCCAATCGCCGCCAAGATCGGCGCCAGCCCTGAAAAGACACTGTGCACCGTGCCCGGGTCGATGTACCCGAGCCATGCTGTATCGAATTGGGCCAGGCAGAGCATCATTGGGCATAACCCAGGTTGCGCAGGTCTTCACCGGCAGCCGGTTCGCCGTCTTCGCCGAATGCTGCTTCGAGGTCGTATAGTCGCTGTGACGCACTGCGATGGTTTTTCAGCGTTGCGGCGAAGTCGCCGACGACCTCCGGACGCTCAGTTGCGAGATTGGTGAGCTCCAGCGGATCGGCGTCGAGGTCGTAGAGCTCGGGCGGTGCCGCCGGATACTCCACAAACTTGAGGTCGTCGCGGTACACGACCGATTGCAGTTGGTTCAATGGGCGGGGGAACGATCGCATGCGGTGGTCGTAGGCCTTGGTGGCAAACACCTCGCGCGGCGGCGCGTTGTCGAGTTCATCGAGCGTGCGGCCGGCAAGCCCTTGCGGCCGATCGAGCCCCAACACGTCGAGCACGATGGGGAGGATGTCGACGTGCGAAGTTCGCGCCGTGCGAACTCCCACCGCCGAGCGGTTGGGCAGCTTGACGATCAGCGGCACGGCCAGCGCTGGCTCGTGCATGCGAAAGCAGTGTCCCAGCGAGAGATGCTCGCCGAGGCCTTCGCCATGATCGGACGTGACGATGATTAGCGTCTCGTCGTAGAGGCCGGTGGCCTGCATGTAGGCCAGCAGTCGACCGATCTGTCCGTCCATGGCCGCGATCTCGCCATCGTAACGGGCGGTGACCCAGTACGCGCGATCTTCGTCGAGCGGCTCCTGCGAGACGTTGACCTCCATCATCATCTCGCGGAAGAACGCTTCCTCGCGCGGCGTCAATTGGGCGGCACTCAAGTCAGGCGCGAACTGGGCGACTGCTGATGGCGGAGGGTTGTAAGGATGATGGGGGTCCATGTAGTTGACGAACAGAAAGAACGGACGCGCTTGAAACTCATGGTTCGTGAGCCAGCGCATCGCCTCGTCCGTGATCACGTTCGCCTTGCGGTACCACTCGGGCGGTGAGCCGCGCCGGGCGTCGTAGTGTTCGAAGCCCTGGTCGAGCTGAAACTCACGTCCCAGGTAGCCGTGGTTTCCGATCGTGGCGCCCGTGCGATAGCCGGCCTCGCGGAGAATCTCGGCCATTGTGA
>CALKYM010000343.1 GCA_938003525.1 uncultured Planctomycetales bacterium
CACGTGTCGCACTAGCAACATCCAACTGTCTTCATTGTTCGCAGCAGGGTGGCTTTTTTTCAAACTCTGTTTGTTTCTCGAGCGCGTCGAGCTGGCCCTGAGCCGGGGGCGTCAGCCCCCGGATTGGCTTGCGTCGCTGGTTGGATTTACTAATCCGGGGGCTGACGCCCCCGGCTCAGAGTGTTGTCTCGGGGTGCCGAAGGCAAGAGAGGTAGTCGGCGGGTCGCGGCGCCACGCACCGGGGCGCGAGCACACGGTTGGCCGGATAGACAGATCGCCGGGCAGGTCAGCGCCTGCCGAAATACCTCTTGTTGCTGCGCAACACCGACAGGCGAGCTGTCGGTGGTACCCGGTGAGTTGAATGGGTCGCTTAGGCGCCACTATCTCCACGCGTCGCCTTGCGGAATCTCAACCCATCGACGCTGGGCGTGGGATTCGAGGACGGCGTCGGCGATGACTTGGGCTTGCCAGCCGTCGCGGTAGCTGGGGAGGGCGTGGCGGCCGGCGACGATGGCGGTGATGAACTCCCAGGCCAGGTCGTAGCGGAACACGGTGGCGGGTTCGCCGGAGTTTTCGTCGCGCGGGCTGTCGGCTGGCTTGAGGAACTCGGCGGGCACGGCGACTTGTTCCAGGTCTCCGCCTTCGCGACCCAACAGCAGATGGTTGGGATCGTGGAGTCGATAGACGGCCGAGGCTTCGGAGCCGTTGATCTCGGCCCACTCGTGGCCAAAGCCGCTGCGGTGATAGCCCTTGGCCAGCGTGGTGCCTTCCCAGACTCCGAAGGCGCCGCTGGCGAACTCGCCAATCAAGCAAGACCAGTCGTCGACTTCGGAACGTGGGCAGGGCTCTCCAGCGGCCGTCTGGGTTCGCGGGGCGTACTGTGCCACGGCGCCGCACACTTTTGCCAATGGTCCCAGCAGATCGAGGGCAAAGTCGATGCGGTGGATCGTCATGTCGAACAGATCGCCGGCGCCGGCCTGGGCCTTGTATTGCCGCCAGCCCCAGCTCGTTTCCGGCAGATCGAGAAACCGCTGCGAGCGGAAATGACGCGGCTCGCCCAACTGTCCGCTGCGGAGCAAGTGTCGGAGATAGCGCATTGACGGCGCGAAACGATAGGTGAAGGCCGTCATGTGCACGACGTTCGCCGCTTCGGCTGCCCGGTACATGGCGGCTACTTCGGCAGCGTTCAGGCCGAGTGGTTTCTCGCACATCACGTGTTTGCCGGCAGCCGCCGCAGCCTGCGAGAGCGGGCAGTGTGTGAAGTTGGGCGTGGCCAGAATGACCGCGTCGACTTCGGGATCGCGACAGGTGGCCTCGGGATCGGTCGACGTTCGCAGTCCGGCCCAGTCAGCGCGCAAAGCCGACCACGCCTCGCGTCGCTCGTCAGCGAGATCGGCGTTCAGATCGCAGACTACCGATAGCTTGGCGCGGGGATCGAGCGCCAGCCCCGGCACGTGGTGGTAGTCGCTCACGGCGCCGGCGCCTACGATAGCCACGCGAACGGGCGTCGATGCGGCGTGCGGCATGGGCGGACGTTGCCAATGAGGGATCGCAGGTTACGGATGCCATAGCATGGATTGGAAAGCGTAGGGTGAACCGGCGCCGTTCACAAGGAGCGTCGACGGTGATTGGCAGGCGTTACAGCAGGCAGTAGCGAGCTGCTCCAGCAGCGCTGACTCATGTGTCTGATCGCAATTGAGTACCGCACGATTTCCGGTTGGCCGGTATTGTTGGCCGCCAATCGGGAAGAGCATTTCGGACGGTCCACATTGCCGCCCGCGACGCACTTGCCCGAGAACGACTCAGCGGCGCTGGGGGTTGTCTGCGGAACCGATCTTCGCGCGGGCGGCACGTGGTTGGGTGTCAACGAGAAGGGGGTGCTGGTGACGGTCACCAATCGTTACGATCACCCGCCGCCCGACGGCGCCCCTTCGCGCGGCACGCTGTGCCGAGCTCTGTTGGATGCACCAACGGCCGAGGATGCCGCGCGGCGTGCTGAAGAGGAGTTGTCGACACGGCGATATGCGGGGGCGAACTTCGTTTGCCTCGACGCGAGCCGCGGGTTCGTCGTGCAGGCGGGCGCAGCGGTCCAAACGATCGAGCTCAGCCCGGGCTTGCACCTGCTGGCCAACGGCGATCTCAACGACAGGGCCGATTTGCGGCAGTCGTACTTCCGCGAGCTCTACGCGGCGCGAGCGGTTCGTGGTTCCGACGATTTCTTCGCTGCCGCCGCGGAGATCTGCGCGACGGGGTTCGATGCGTCGGGCGAGCGGACGATTGTTTTGCGCGGAGACGATCGCGGAACGGTTTCATCGACGCTGATCGGCGTGGGAGACGACCCAGGGCGGGCCGTTTATCGCTACGCCGCCGGACCGCCGGACCAGGAGCCCTATCGCGATCATTCGGAGGACCTGCGCCGCTTGTTGCGCGACGACGGTGCGTGATCGGTGAGTTCGTCGCTGGGCGTGGCGGGCGTTAGGCGGCGTCTGCAAACGAGTAGAGCAGCGCGTTGCCGCGTTTGCCCACCTGCCGGGCGGCGCCGGTCTTCCGCAGGCAATAGGCGATCTGCTGCGCGAAGAAACGATCAACGCCGATCGCGGTTGCCATTTCCTGCGTGTCGAACGGATCGGGCAACTTAGCGCCGACGAACGCTCGCAGGTCGTCTGTCGTCCGCAGTCTCTGTTCTGCGGCGATTTCCAGCAGGCGGCGATCTTGGACCTCGTACTTTCGCCGCCAGCGGCGCGGCGCCGGGACGCGCCACTCTTCGACGTTCACCAGCAACAGCTCCAGCGTGAGCCGGGGGTGGGGGAAGACCCGCGTGAAGTGCACCAACTCCTCAAAAAGTTCGAGCGGATCGCCGCGCTTGGGGCTCTGGCGACGGCGCAGGACGCGGCCTTTCTTCGTGCAGGTGACCAGTGTGCGGCGGTGCAGGAGAGGTTTCACGACGCGAACATCATGTTCTTTCAGCAGGTAGCCGATCTTGTCGCGGATGGCGCCGAGTGCGGCGTGTTGAATTTCGACGAGCTCGCCATCGCGGACGGCATCGACGCGATAGCGACCGACCGAGACCTCGGTCTGACTCTCATCGTCCGCGTACAGGCTCTTGAGCTGACGGTGCAGCGAGTATTCCATGATCGAGACCGTCAAGGCTTCGGGTTCGGTTATCCGGCCGATGCCGGAGGCTCGATGCCGAGGTCGCGGATGGTGAGCAGGCTTTGCAGCTCGTAGCCGCGTGATTGGAAGTTCTCGCCGCCGCCTTCCAGTCGATCGATGATGGCGATGACCTTGCGGACGCGGAGGCCGAATTCCTCGCAGCGCTCGATCGCTGTCAGCGACGACCCGCCGGTGGTGACGACATCTTCGACGATCACGACTTCGTCGCCTTTCTTGACGGGTCCTTCGATGTAGCGGCCGAGTCCGTGTCCTTTGGGTTCCTTGCGAACCAGAAAACCGTCGAGCTCCAGGCCGCGCGATCCGGCGGCGGTGACGACGGCTCCGGTGATGGGATCGGCGCCGATCGACATGCCACCCACCGCCGCGGGCAAGGGCGTTCCCAACTCGTCCAGGATGGCTTCGCCGATAAGCCACGCGCCGGCGGCGCAGAGCGTGACCTGCTTGCCGTCGAGGTAGTAACTGGCCTTCTTGCCGGAAACGAGCGTGAACTCCCCGAACTTCAACGCCCGCTCGCGAACCAAATCAATCAGTGCTTGCTGCTGTTTCACGACTGCTCTGCCGTTGCCGTAACGCGTGGGGACCTTCGCTGGCCGGCTCGTTCTATAGCAGGTCGCCAGAGAGTCGACCAGCGCGAGGGCCCTGCGAGCGTCGACGCGACGGAACGACCGAGCCAATGCCGCGGCGTGCCCGATCGGCGATATTCGCGCACCCGAGAGCGAGCGCTTAGCGGCGGATCACGACCCGTGAACCAACGCTGAGAATGTCGTACACATCGACCACGTCGGCAGGACTCAGACGGATGCACCCACGAGAGGCGGCCTGGCCGATGCTGTCCGAGTCATTCGTGCCGTGGATGCCGATGCCGCCACCGAGGTCGATCCAGCGTTCGCCGAGAGGATTGCTGGGGTCGTCGGCCTCGATGGTCGTTTGGGGACCATAGTAGGTCGGGTTTTCCAGCTTGTCTTGCACGACGAACTCACCCAGCGGCGTCGTCTTTTCCTGGCCCACGCCGATGCGGAACCGCCCGGCGTAGCGCTGTTGGACGTAGAGCGTCAGCAGAAACTCGTCCAGGTCGACCACGGCGTCGAACGGGCCCGGGATGATCTTCAACTGCGCGCCGGGTTGCAGTTCGCTGGGATCGCCGATGCCGTTGACCTTGGCCAGCAATTGCCAGGGGACATTGAACTTGGTGGCAATCGATTCGAGCGTATCACCACTCTGCACCATGTAGGGAGACGCCAACAGGTGATGCTGTTGCGAATAGACGACCGTGCCCGCGACGCGATCGAGCACGCGCATCAGATCCTGGTGTTGCTCGGCCGATAGGCGAGGATCGTCGTACCAGCGCGAGAGTTCCAGGTGTGCCTCGGCCAACTCGCCGCGATCGAGATGCTGCTGCACCGTTTGCATGGCGGCAGAAAACTCCGTCGCCACGTCGCCGGTCGGTGTCGCGGCCGGCGCGGATTCGGGGACATTCGGAAGCACGGCATCCGAGGCGTCCGTGGCGCCCAGCGGGGGCGCAGTCGCCTCCGTAGGAAGTTCGTCGGCGGGTGCGGGAACCAGCGGTGCAGCCGTTGGTTCTTGTGGCACGCTGCCTGAGTCCGCTGCCGGATCGAGCGATGTCGGCGGCAAGGCTTCTTCGTCCGGCATGGTGGGCGTGGCGGGATACTCGCTGCCGATCGTTCCATGTGGTGCTTGCGCGGTCAGCGGAGTATTGTCGGCCGGCGCGGGTGGCAGACCCGGATTGAAAGGCGGCGCGTCGCTGGGCACGGTGGCACTGGATGCACCGGGGACGAACGCGGGTGCTTCGCCGCCATCGCCGGGCGCGAACGATGCCGCGGGCGGTAGATCGCCCGTCGTGCCGCTGCCATCGACGGCCGGTTGCGGCACCATGCCGGGGCTCGGTGGTTCCACCGGCAACGAAGTGGCCGCAGTGCCGAAATCCGGCAGCTCGACCAGCGGCGCTTCGTGCCAATCTTCGGCGACACCCTCTGGCGGCGGGCCCGGAGGTTCGGCCGTCAGCGCCAAGTAGACGCCGTAGGAGATACCGCCCAAGAGGAATAGGATCAGCAAAGATCGCAGCGAGCTCACGGTCGTCCTCCTTGACGATGACGTGATCGTATGACTTGGCCGTGGGGATTGCCGGCTAATGCGGCGCTTTCATCTTGTATCGTCTGTTGGGATCGCGCGGCGACGAGGTTTTTTCGTGCCGGCTTTGAGCGAGAAGGGTCGCGGATAGTATCGGATGGGCCTGGGCGACGCTACATCACCGTGGCGTGTGAATTCCGCACATGCTGTGACAGCGATGCCAGTGCGCTGCCGCGCGAAACGTCAGCGCCGCCGCGCAGCTTGTGATGCCAATGACGGCTAGCGGTTTCGGACGGGCTACTCGTTCGTTGTCTGCGTTGAACGACCCTGGCGGAGCGTGGCGCGAATGGTCTCCAATCGCTTGGCCAGTTCTCGCTCGAAGCCTCGGTCCACCGGGCGATAGTACTCGCGATCGACGCCAAGGTAGTCTTGTGCGACGACGCCGTCTTCTGAGTCGTGCGCGTATTGGTAGTCGGTGCCGTGCCCCAATCGCTGGGCTCCGCGATAGTGCGCATCGCGCAAGTGGACGGGGACCGGCAGCAGCCTTCCGTGTCGCACATCCTGTCGAGCCTCGCCGATGGCCACGGTCGCGGCATTCGACTTTGGCGCGCAGGCGAGATAGGTGACTGTCTGAGCGAGATTGAGCTGGCACTCTGGCAGCCCCACCAGTTCGCATGCATCGGCTGCTGCCATTGCCAGGACTAATGCGTGTGGGTCGGCGTTGCCCACGTCTTCGCTGGCCAGGATCACCAGCCGACGAGCGAGGTAGCGGACGTCTTCGCCCGCTTCGAGCATTCGCGCCAGCCAATACAGTCCCGCGTCCGGGTCGCTGCCGCGGACGCTCTTGATCAGGGCGCTGATCGAGTCGTAGTGCGAGTCGCCCGAGCGGTCGTACTCAATCGTCTTCCGTTGGACGGACTCCTCGATCAATGGACGCGTAATGTGCAGCGGTCGTTTCGGGCTGGAAAGGACGGCGACTTCGAGCGAGGCGAGCGCACGCCGGGCATCGCCGTCGCTGGCTTCGACCAGTGCATCGAGTGCGTCGTCATCGAGACGGATTGTCTCTCCGCCCAATCCACGCTGTTTGTCGTTGAGCGCGCGGCGGACGATCATCTTCAGGTCGTCCGCGCCGAGCGGTTCGAACTGAAAGACTCGGCTGCGGCTGACGAGCGCGCTGGCCAGCACAAAGAACGGGTTGTGGGTCGTCGCGCCGACGAGGACGACGGTGCCACTTTCGACGTCGGGCAGCAGCACGTCCTGCTGCGCGCGATTGAAGCGATGAATCTCGTCGATGAACAGCAGCGTGCGTTGCCCGCTGGCGGCGAGTCGGTCGGCGGCCTGCTCCAGGGCCTGCCGCAGTTCCTTCACGCCGCTGGTCACGGCATTGATTTGCAGGAAATGTGAGCGGGTCTCAGTGGCTAACAATCGGGCGACGGTCGTCTTTCCCGTGCCCGGTGGTCCATAGAGAATGACCGAACCGAGGCGATCGGCTTTGACCAGCCGCCACATCAATTTGCCTTCGCCCAAGAACTGCTGCTGGCCGACGACTTCTTCGAGCGCACGCGGTCGCATCCGCGCAGCCAGTGGCATGGCGCTTTGGCGGTGGCGCTCTTCGCTCTCGGCAAACAAGGACATGATGGGCTCGTGGGGGCGATGCGCAGGTGGACAGGGCAGCGGCCTGCTGCCCACAATCCTATCACTCGCAATTGGAATGCACAGCGAGGCGGCGCGCTTGCCGCTCAGCCATCGGCGGATGAAGATCGAGCGGCAGCGAAGGGGACCCCATCGTGAACGAAAACCAGCCCACCAAGCGCCGCTCGATGTTGTCGATCTTATTCATCGTCCTGCTCTCGGTGCTCGTGCTCGCCGCTGTAATCCTCGTCGTGACGGTCGACGACTGGAGCCGCGATCTGACCCAGAACACGGCAGAGACAGATGCCGAGGCAGCGGACTCGCGATTGCATCCACTCGTCGTTGAGTTGGAGTCTGCCGCGAGCGCCGAGACGGTCGAGCACGTCGCCGCCGGACTCGCGCACTGGGTGGCTGGTGATCGCGAAGAGTTGGACGACTCAATAGTGCTGCGGTTTGTGCGGACAACGCCCCTCATGCGATTCAAGGACGACATTACGGTGACGATCATCCCGCTGGGCGACGGACGCTGCCGTATCGAAGCCGAGAGCCGCTCGCGCGTCGGCCGCGGCGACCTGGGCCAGAATCCTCGCAACGTCGATGAATTGCTCAGCGCGCTTGAAGGTGAGCCGGGGTTTGCGCGGACGGGTGACGCTGCCACACAGTGACCCTTACGACTCACAGCCTCTCGCGCGCCATTAGAACAGCCGCAGTTGGCCGTTCTTTGGCCGCGGACGCGTAAATCTCGACGAGTCGAGGGCGGGCAGCGCGCGATCGAAGCCGGTCTTCTGTCGAAAAACGTTGAACACTTGGGAGATTTGCTCGGCGTAGGACCCTCGCCCTCGCATCCGCTCGCCGAACTGTGCGGAGTTCATCCGGCCGTCCCGGGTGCTGCGAATCATGGCTTCGATGCGCGGCGCCGCCTCCGGTCGGTTTCGCTCGAGCCACTGTCGCATGATGGGGAGCACCGCGTGTGGCAGACGGAGCAGAATGTAGCTTGCCGCCGCTGCGCCGGCTTCCGCCGCGGCGCGCAGCAGGTTGGGGATCTCCTGATCGTTGAGCCCGGGGATGATCGGCGCAATCATTGCGCGGACCGGGACGCCGCCGCTTGTCAATTCTGTGATCGCTCGCAGCCGCGCCGGGGGGGATGAAGTCCGTGGTTCCAAGACGCGAGCCAAACCGGCATCGAGCGTGGTGAGACTGACGCTGACATCCGCCGTCTTTCGCGAAGCCATCTCGGAGAGCAGATCGAGATCGCGCGCCACCAGGGCGTTCTTGGTGACGATCATCACCGGCTGTCGCGCCTCGCGCATGACTTCCAGACAGGCCCTGGTGAGCCGCAGCCGTCGTTCGACGGGCTGATAACAGTCGGTCACGCCCGAGAGCGCGATCGGTTCGCCACGCCACTTCGGGCGCGACAGTTCTTCGCGGAGCAGGTCGGCGGCTTGATACTTGACGAAGATCTTGGATTCGAAATCCAGGCCCGCGCTGAGTCCGAGGTACTCGTGCGTCGGCCGCGCATAGCAGTACGCACAGCCATGTTCGCAGCCGCGATAGGGGTTGAGGCTCCAGCGAAACGGGATGTCGGGGCTGTTGTTCTCGCTGATCAGCGAGCGCGAATCATCGGGAAGGAACTCCGTGGCCAGCCGCCGACGGTCGGCGACGTCCACGTCGTCATGCTCGAGATGCTCGAAGTCGGCTTCCGCGCGCACGCGCTCGAAGCGGTTGTGCGGCTGCTCCTGCGCGCCTCGACCTACGACGGATGACTTGGAAGCTGGTTGGGGCACTTGAGAAGCTCGCCCGGTGTTGCATGTTCCAGCACATATCGCAGCCGCCTCGATTATATCGCTTGGCGAAGCGCGCAGGCCGGTCTTCCGAAGCGGGGCGATTGGCGCATTGCTCGCGATGCCGGCAAGCGGCCGATTTCTTGACGGTACCTGGCAGCACGGTTAGGTTCGCTAGCGACCGCGCAGGTAGCAGCCGAAGCTATGGAACGCGTCGCGGGGCGTGTGCCCCGTGGCATTGTCCGGCGACGAGCCGAAGCGACATTCCCAGGAGAGTACAGATGGCAGCGAATCGCCCGTCGATCGTGTTTGTGCTGTTGGCGACGATCTGTACGGCTACCACGGTTGCGGCCAAGGACTACTTCCTCACGATTGGTGGCGGCTCATCGCCGGGCGGGAATCAAGTCTCGCTGGAGAAGAACGTGCTGTTCTTCCAGCGGCTGCTCTCCGGACAACAACTGGCCGACGCCCCGCACGATCTGTTCTTCAGCGACGGCAACGACCCGCATCGCGATTTGCAGTTTGCCAGTCCGGACTTCGACGTGCCCGAGGCGAATCGCCTCCTGGCCAGCGTGTTCAGTCAGGAAAAAGGGCTGCGCTATCAGTACCGCAACCACCAGTTGCCCGGTCGCCAGGAGGCTGCGACGCGGGCCAATCTCGAGCGTTGGTTTCGCGAAGTCGGGGCGAAACTGGCGGCCGGTGATCGCCTGATCGTCTACCTCACCGGCCACGGTGGGAAGGGCAACCCGACGCGGAACTCGCATTTCTACCTGTGGAGCGGGGAGCGGATGTCGGTTGCCGACTTCGTTGAGCAACTCGATACGGTGCCCGGCGAAGTGCCCGTGGTGGCGGTGATGGTGCAGTGCTACTCGGGCGGTTTCGCCAATATCGTCTTCAACGACGGCGACCCCGAGCAGGGTGTGGCCTCCGCGCCGAGATGCGGTTTCTTTGCGACCGTCGAAGATCGTGTGGCTGCGGGCTGCACGGCCGACATTCGGGAAGAGAATTACCACGAGTACAGCTCGTATTTCTGGGCGGCCATCGGCGGAGAAGATCGTCTCGGCGCAGCAGTCACCTCGCCCGACTACGACGGTGACGGGGCGGTGTCGTTCGCCGAAGCGCACGCGTATGCGCTCATCCACTCACCGACGATCGACATCTCAGTCAAGACCTCCGATGCGCTGCTCCGCGCGTACAGCAAGACGGAGGCGGACGGCCATCCAGATTTGTTGACGGCCGAGAGCCCCTATGAATTGTTGTGGGAGCACGCGACCCCTGCCGAGCGCGCCGTGCTGGACGGGCTCTCGGAACAACTCGCGCTTGCCGGGCCAGATCGGGCCGCCGCCGCGCGTCAGTTGGCGAAGGATGCCAAAGAAGAGCGCAAACCGCTCGATACCCGGAAACGCGAAGCCGGCAAGAAGCTCAACGGCATTCGAGCCAGCCTGCGCAAAACGTTGATGGCGCGGTGGCCGGAATTGGCCAGTCCCTGGCATCCCAGCGTGGCGGGCATCTTGGCCACCGAAGGGGGCGATGTTGTCGCGGTCCTCCAGTCGCATTCGCAATACAGCCGCTTCGTTGAGCTGCGTTCTGAGATCGAGCAGCTTTCGAAGCAGACGTTGGACTTGGATCGCCGGTGGGTGAAGTGTCAAAGGCTGCTGCGTACCTTGGAGAACGTGGCGTTGGCGGCCAATCTGTCTCACTTCGCCTCGCCAGAGGTGCTCGGCGATTATCAGCGCCTGTGCGCGTGTGAGGCCGCCGGGCTCCATCAACCGGCCGATCTTTCCCCGGCCATTGCGGCGACGGCAGATGTCGACGCGGTGAATACGGGTGAGTAGACATCTTGCGGGTTCCCGCAACGTTGCCGGAAGTTGCCGCCGACGGAACACCGCGTTTTCAGATTCAACGCTCCTCGTCGATATCGAGCGGCCCATTTCTGGGCAGCATTCTCGCCAGCGGGCAGTCTTCGCAGCGCGGACGCCGACGACAATGCGCGTTTCCCACGCGAACCAGTAGGGCGTGGTATTCGTTGAACAGCGCGACATCTGTTTCTAGCCGCGAATGGAAGAGTTGTTGCACCTGGTGGTAGTCGGCTTCCGGCTCAATCCAGCCGTGCCGTTTGAGCACGCGGTTGGTATAGGCGTCGACGACGAACGTCGGCATTTGCCCCGCGTAGAGCAGGATCGAATCGGCCGTCTCGGGCCCGATACCGTTGACGCTCAATAGCTCTTTTCGCAGTGTTGAGAGGTCAGTGGCAAACATCCTGCGGAGCGAGCCGTCGTAACGGGTGAAGAGAAACTCCAGCAGGTTCATCAGGCGGAGGGCCTTGAGCCGGAAATAGCCCGCCGGGCGGATCAACTCTGCGAGCGCCGCGTGCGACAGCCGATACAGGGGTTGGGGAGCTAGCACGTCTTTGGAGCGCAGATTGGCAATCGCCCGTTCCACGTTCTTCCAGCTCGTGTTTTGTGTCAGCACGGCACCCACAATGACCTCGAAGGCCGACTCCCCGGGCCACCACCGTTGGGGGCCAAAATGATCGTAGAGTCGCAGGTAGACGCGCTCGAACGTCTGGGCTGAGCCACGCCTGCGTCGCGCTGACGCTGGAGATCGCATCGTGAAGGCCCGCTTGTTTGGTATCAATTGTGCAGGGACCGCTCGCACAGCGTCCGGTTTTTCTTGGCATGTCGTGCGCACGCCGTCATGCAGTCGACGCGGCGAGTGATGCTGACTGTGCAAACGATCAGGAGATCAGCGCACCCTGCGGATGAGCGCAACGGCGCACTTTTTTCGATCTTACTGTGCTGTTGGCGCCGCGTTTGCAAGCAAACCGCGTCACGTAGTTCGTGCGCGAGGCGCACATTTGGGACGATCGCACATGTTTGGGTCGCTAGCAGATTGGAGTTGGAACAGACGAACGTGCTGTGTCAAGTGCATACGTTGTAGTAACGCGCCGTAGAGAAAAAAAGTCGGTTTGAGCGCGTGTGGCGGCGATCTTATAATGGGCCACGAATGCGTTACCAAACCAACAACGGCGCGCGTCGCCGACTGAATAAAGGGACACCGCGGTGCTTTCAGTCCGTCCGAAAGTCAAGGAGTTGGTGTTTCAGCTCTATGGCCGCGCGTTGCACCCCGAACTGCTCGAAGTGCACGAGTCGCGTACCGTTGCCCGCGGCGCTTATGAGGCGACAATCCAAATCACCAGCGCCGGGCATGCCGTGCAGTGGTGCTACGAGGGCATCACGCTCACGGAAGTCGCCACCGCGGCTCATCATCCGCTCCCTCAAAAGCGGCGCTTGCTCTCCTATCGCTTGAACGGCGAACGCAGCGACTGCGTCAAGTGTCGTGGCGGCGTGGCGTACCAGATGAACTTCCAGCTCGAACCGGTCGAGCCCGAAGTCTTCTGGACGTTTCAGGAAGAACTGATTCGCGATGGCGAACGGCAGGGCATGCTGCATCGATTCGACTCCAGCGGGCGGATGGCGCTAGGCGCGTTGAGTTATATCCACGTCGAAACGCGCAGCCGCAGCATGCTCGTGCAGGCGTTCCACACCTTCCCCGACGACTACGCGATCGTCAAAAGCCAGTCGCTCTTCGAACTCAAGTAGAGCGCGCCATCTCGGGAAGACGGCGTGGGCAATGCTGGTGAGCGCTTCACTGCTCACCTCGACCAAGTGCGGCCGTCAGGCATCGCGGATGAAGTCGGCCAGCGCCTTGTTGACGGCCGGCGGATTCTCCAGCGGCGCCAGGTGGCCCGCGTCGGAGATCACTCGCAGACGCGCATGGGGCATGGCGGCGGCCATCGCTTGCATCTCGGCGACGGGCGAAATCTCGTCCTGATCGCCGACGAGCAGTAGTGCCGGCACATCGATGTCACCCAGCAAGCCGATAGAGTCCGTTCGCTGGGCCATCCCGCGCAGAGCCGCGGCCACTCCCTGCGGATGAGCCGCGGCGGTCATGCGGTCGACGTGCGCGACGACGGCGGCTCGTTCGTTGCGTGTGGCGTCGCACATCAGCTTGGGCACCATTGCCGAGAGAAACGGTTGCTTACCTTCGCTGTCGATGCGTCGGGCCGCCACGCGTCGAGCTCGTGCCGCTTCGGGCGTATCGGCGGCCGCGCGGGTGTCGCACAGCACCAGCTTGGCAACCCGCTGGCGATAGCGGCGCCAGAACTCCCAGGCGATGTAGCCACCCATCGAGAGCCCGCAAAATACGACTGGCTCTTGAACGCCGAGTTGGTCGAGCAGCGCCGCCAGCCCGTCAGCGAACTGTGGCATCGTCATGACTTCGCCGGCAGGGGCCGTCCCGCCAAAGCCGGGGAGATCGGGCGCGATGAGCCGGCTGGTGGCCGACAGCGCGTCGAGCTGCGGTTGCCACATCGTGTGGTCGAGCGGAAAGCCATGCACGAGCAGCACCGGCGTTCCTTGGCCCGCTTCCGCACAGTTCCAGCGGTGTCCCGCCACGTTGACATGTTGCCTGTTCATCGGCGGCTCCTGGTGGCGGCGATGGAGCGATCACCCGTCTCGGCTGCCCAGATACTTCGCGAAGAACGCCAGCGTCCGGTTCCACATCTCTGCGCTCAGCACGTGACCGACGCCGGGGTCGATCAGGTAGCTGAAGCGATCTCCCGCACCTTGCGTGCGATACGCTGCTTCAATCTTGCGGACAGCGGCTCGCACATCGGCGATGGGGCTCGCCGGGTCCGACTCTCCAAAGTTGAGGTGCAACGGGCGCGGCGCGATCAGAGTCAGAATGTCGGGCGTATCGCCATACTGTGCCCATCCCGGGATGAAGTTGGCGAAACAATGCAACAGCCGCTCGCGCTCGATGCCCGTGTAGGTCGGCAGGCAGCAATTGGCCACCAGTGCACGCAACCGCGGTTCCCAGGGGCCGACCAGCCAAGTGTGCGTGGCGCCCATCGAATGGCCGTAGCAACCGATGCGATTTGGATCGACTTCCGCGCGACTCGCCAGGTAATCGACCGCGCGCCGCATGTCGAGGATGCACTTCCAGGCCAGGCACTTGCCGTCGACGACGTACCGCAGGAACTCAAAGCGTTCTTGATCGGGGCCCGAGAAATCGGACGCGCGGCGATCTTCGAATCCCAGCGCGTCGGGACAGAGAAGGACGTAGCCCAGCCGCGCCAGTGCGGCGCCGGTGTGATGCATGGGATCGCCGGCGAGACCCGCCGGCTCGGACTTGCCGAGCTGCCACTGGCCGGCATGTTGATGCCAAACGCAGATGGCCGCGGCAGGCTGTTGGGAACTCGCCCCCGCCGGGATGAGCAACAATGCCGGAACGCGATCGTCCGGTTCGGCCAGATAGCTCACGCGCTCGATCGTGAATCCATCACCGTTGAGTCGCGCGTCGCAACGGGATTGCAAGTCGGGCGGTTCGGGCCACGATCCACCCAGCGCTTCGAGCAATTGCGCTTGCAGGCGGGACCGTAGCGGCTCGGACATGGTTCGGCGCGTTGAAGCGGGGGAATCGAGTCCGCGTCCTCGGCTTCGATCCGAATCTCAGATCAGTCAGACGTTGCCCGCGCGGCGACCGCAGCCTCTTCGCGAAACAGGGCGAGCTGACGGCTCATTTGCCCGGTCTGTGGCTCAAGCTGCACGGCGGCGATCTGAGTCTCCAGCGCCTTGTCCAACTGGCCCAAGGCATAGTA
>CALKYM010000344.1 GCA_938003525.1 uncultured Planctomycetales bacterium
TCGCGCAGGTCGGTGATGAGGAGTTGCGGCTCGCGCCCGCAGCCCTGCCATCCCGACTGCCCAGCACCGTGCGATGGGCCTACGAGTTCGTCGTCGAGACGAGAACGGCGGGCTGAATCGATCAGCGCTGCGGTCGCGAGGCGGCTACTTCACTTCGAGCATCCGTTCGAGGGCCACCAGGGCGTCGCGCGCCGTATCTTCGGGCACCTGGATTTGGTTGACCGGCGTTCCCGCCGCGAGATTCTCCAGCGACCAGCAGAGATGGGCCAGATCGATGCGGTACATCGTGGCGCACATGCAGACGACCGGCGAGAGGAAGTGGATCTCCTGCTCGGGATGGTCCTGCTTGAGACGCTGTACGAGATGGAGCTCAGTGCCGATGGCCCACTTCGTACCAGGCGGCGCCTGTTCCACTTCTCGCAAGATGAGACCGGTCGACCCGACGACGTCGGCCTGGTCGACGACTTCCATCGTGCACTCGGGATGGACGAGAATCTTGATCCCGTCGTATCGATCGCGGAACGAGGCAACGTGCTCGGGGCGAAACATCTGATGGACGCTGCAGTGACCTTTCCACAACAGCACGCGGCTGTCTTGCAGGGCCGTTTCGTCGTTGCCGCCTAGCTCTTCGAAGGGATCCCAGACGACCATCTGGTCGAGTGGGATGCCCATCGCTTTGGCCGTATTGCGACCCAGGTGCTGGTCGGGGAAGAACAACACGCGGCTGGTCCGCTTGAACGCCCACTCGAGCGCCGCGGCTGCGTTGCTCGACGTGCAGACGATGCCTCCGTTGCGACCGCAGAAGGCCTTCAGGCTGGCGGCTGAGTTGATGTACGTGACGGGCGTGACATCGTCGGTGTCGATGACCTCACCCAGTTCGTCCCAGCAGCTTTCGACCTGATCGATCATGGCCATATCGGCCATCGAACAACCGGCCGCCATATCGGGCAGAACGACGGTGACCCGCGCGCCCTCGCGGCGTGAAAGCTGATCGGGTGTGTTGGCCAGAATGTCGGCCGTTTCGGCCATGAAGTGCACGCCACAGAAGGCAATCGCCCGGCATTCGCGGCTCTCGGCTGCCATGCGGCTGAGCTGATAGCTATCGCCGCGCAGGTCGGCCAGCGCGATGACCTCGTCCTGCTGATAGTGGTGCCCAAGAATCAGCAGCCGCGAACCGAACCTCTCGCGCACGGCCTGTATCCGCGCCACGAGCGTCTCGTTGTCCAGCTCGCGATACGGCCGAAACTCGTAGGCCTGGGCTGCCTTGGCTGCTGTCAGTTGCATCAAGGTTGGCGTCCCTCACAGAATTCCCGCTCACCGGTCGGGCGATCTTCGCTCGATCCAGGGAGACGTTGGTGGCCGTTTCGAGGGCTCCCTCAGTGTGCCGGGGGCGATCAAGTATATACGGCAGGCGGCCTGCAAGCACTGGCGGCATCCCTGGCGTCCTTGCAACTCTGTGCGGCGCCTAGCTTGCGCAGCGCGCCCGCTTCCGTTGACGATCGAGTTGACACTTCGTTTGCCTGGGACGCTTGGGCAAAGTCTGCCGGCGCGAGTGGACGATAACAATGATGACTTGCGCCGCATGCGAATCCGCCCTCGGAAGGTGCTAGCTCACCGAGCTCAAGGACGGCTCTCCTGCAATGTCGAAACTGAATGCCGAGAATGTCGACGCCATTGTGGCCGCGTGCCAGGCCGGAGCAGCCGAAGCAGGCGAAGCCCTTTCGCGCGCGCTGGACCAGCAGCTCTCGCTAGCCGTAGGCGAGCCCGGCAGCTACGAGCCGACTTCTCCCCGCGAAGAACTGCAAAGCCCCGGGCTGATCGTCGTGCTGGGCGTCGGCGAAACAGCTGCCGTACTGATTCTTCCTAAGACAAGCGGATTGGTGCCGGACTGGTGCGCCGAACCGGACGCCACCGGTACGAGCAAGCTGAGCACGCTCGCGCAAGAGCTCAGCATGTTGCTACTGCCCGAGACGTTGGAAGCGGACTCGTTTGCTGCGGGTTACGAGCCGGATGTCGCCGAGGCGCTCAGTCGCGGCGGGCTGCAAGAGTCGGCAGCATTGTTGCCGCTGGAACTGACGGCAGAGGGCTCGGACCCCGCTCAGTCGGTATTGATTTGGCCGGCGACCAACCCCGATGAGATTCTCGCCGGCGGTGCATCGGCAGAATCGGACAGCGCGAAATCCGGTCAAGCGCCGAAATGGGAGGCGCCGACAGCCACTGCCTCGCCGGCGAACCGCGCGTCTCCGTCGGCAGGCGCGAGCCAACTTCCCCCGTATAGCCGGAGCCTGCTGCGAATCCGCGTGCCGGTTCACGCCACCTTGGCTGCCAAACCGCAAAAGGTGGCCGAGGTTCTGGAAATCGTTCCGGGTTCGATCATTGACTTCGACAAGTCGTGCGAAGAGATGCTCGACCTGGAGATCGGCGACCAGCGCATCGGCGCTGGCGAAGCCGTGAAGGTTGGCGACAAATTCGGCATCCGCATCACCTCGCTGGTGTTGCCACGCGAGCGCTTTCACGCTTGGCGGCCGAATCGACCCAATTCCTGAGCACGACGCGGCTCCTTTGAAGTGCGCGTGTTGTTTCACCTCCTCGTGAGATGCACTGCAGCCGGGCGAACCTTTCTGGGACGTCGCGCCACCGATATGATGGAATCTCGCGGCGGCGAGGCGATCTAGCGGTCCTCGGCGTCCGCGGGCGACGCTCTCCCCTTCGGTTCGCGCGATGATCCTGTTGATCGACAACTACGATTCGTTCACGTTCAATCTGGTGCAGCGGCTGGGCGAGATCGATTCGGACATCGATTTGGCCGTCCATCGCAACGATCAAATCACCGTCGAGCAGATTACCGGGCTCGCGCCCACGCACATCATCATTTCGCCGGGCCCCTGTACGCCCCGCGAGGCGGGGGTTTCTGTTGACGTCGTCCGCCGGTTGTCGCCGTACGTACCGATGCTCGGGGTGTGTCTGGGTCATCAGTCGATCGGCTTTGCCTACGGTGCGGAGATCGTCCGTGCCGTGCGATTGATGCACGGCAAGACGGACTTCATCCACCACGACAACTCCGGTCTGTTCTCCGGTCTCGACAATCCATTCGAAGCGACGCGATATCACAGTTTGGTGATTCGACCGGGTACGCTGAGCGACGAGTTCGAGGTTTGTGCTTGGTGCGAAGCCCCGGATGGCAGCCGCGAAATCATGGGCGTGCGGCACCGCCGCTATCGGCTGCACGGCCTGCAGTTTCACCCCGAGAGCTTTCTCACGCCCTCTGGCTCCGAAATGCTAGAGCGTTTCATCGCGCTTCAGCCGGCAGACTGGTCTCACGTCGCCAAAGCATCGACTTCCCCCACCGACACGTCGCGTCATGCGAACTGTTGAAGAAGCGCTGGAGCTGGTTCGCCAGCAGGTGACCTCAGCACCGTCGGTGCGTGTGGCCGCTTCCGAGGCACTAGGGCGTACGCTGGCCGAAGATATCGCCAGCGACGTCGATTCCCCGCCCTATGACAAGGCACTCGTCGACGGATATGCCGTGGTGGCGGCAGACTGCGTGTCGGGTACCGCGCAAGTGCGCATCGTCGAGGAGGTCATGGCAGGCCAGGTGCCGACGCGGCCCATTGGGCGTGGCGAAACGACGCGCGTGATGACCGGCGCGCCGCTGCCCGAGGGAGCAGACGCTGCAGTGATGGTCGAACGCAGCCAACACATCGCAGCCGACGACGGTTCGCTGGGCGAAGTGATTCTCGAAACCGCTGGGATCACCCCGGGTCGCAACATCATGCGGCGGGGCGAGTCGATGCGCCGCAACGATGTCGTGCTGCACCAAGGACACACCCTACGCCCCATCGAGATCGGCCTATTGGCCGAGGTCGGGAGGACCGAAGTCGAGGTGATCGCCACTCCGCGCGTGGCTGTACTCTCGACCGGCGACGAAGTCGTGCCCGCAGACGTGCAACCCGGCCCGGGCCAAATCCGCAACAGCAACGGCCCGCTGCTGTGCGCTGCAGTCCAGCGCGCTGGTGGTCTGGAGATCGGTTTGGGCATCGCGCCCGACCGGCGAGAGGGGCTCGCGGCGCTGATTCGCAAGGGGCTGGAAGCCGATGTCCTGGTGCTCTCCGGCGGGGTTTCGGCAGGCGTGCTCGATTTGGTGCCTGCCGTCCTCGATTCGCTGGGCGTGCGGGAGGTCTTTCACAAAGTGCGGCTCAAACCTGGCAAGCCGATATGGTTCGGCACCTTACCCGGCGAGTCGCGCAACAAGCTGGTGTTCGGTCTGCCCGGCAATCCGGTCAGTTCGCTAGTCTGTTTCGAGCTATTCGTGCGACCAGCGCTTCAAGCGATTGGCGGCGGCGAGTTCGCCACGCAGCACCGCTGGCCAGCACGTCTGGCGGGCGAGTTTGAACATCGCGGCGACCGGCCCACGTACTATCCGGGCGCGATTCAAGAAGCGGCGGAAGGCATGTGCGTGACACCGCTGGCGTGGCGCGGGTCAGCCGATCTCTATCGGTTGTCGCAAGCGGACGCGCTGATCTGCTTTCCGGCGGGTGACGCGAAGTACCCGGACGGCACCCCGGTTTCCATCATCCGCATCTAGCAGGTCACGCCAGCCAGGCCAACGCTCAAGAACTTGGCATTGGCCCAATGACGCCAGCAATTGCGGGCTGCAACTGTGCGCGACCATAGATCCGGCAGATCCGGCAACTTGAGTTTCATGAACTCACCTGGGTGGCGCTCGGTGGAATCCGTAGACTGTCTGCCTGGTGGACGTCCGTGGGTTGCGTCCGAAAGCCGATTCATACTTCGCGCAGGTCGCGGTCATGACGGTCGTCGTGCCGGCAATGCATGAGTCTCCCCAAACCGAGTGCGCGACGGCGGCGAACTCGGGGAGCGTGCGTGGTGCGATCAAGGCGCTCGCCACCATTCGATCCCGTTCAAACGGAAGCGATTCACCGCGCAGTGGGACGACTTGGCGGTGGGCGCTATTGGGAAGCGTCTTGCAGTGGGCCGCGCTGCCGCCGCTGGATTGGTGGCCGTTGGCCTGGATCGCGCCGATTCCCTGGCTGCTCTTGATTCGCCAGGAGCAACTAGTCGGGCCGCGTCCTTACCATGTTCTGTGGCTGGCGGGGTTTGCCTTCTGGATGGGCGCACTGCACTGGCTGCGGCTGCCCTATTGGGCGACGGGTATCGGCTGGGTGCTCCTCTCCGCGTATCTCGGTATCTTCATCCCGCTCTTCGTCGCGCTGGCACGTCACGCCGTGCATCGTTGGCGAGTTCCTTTGGTGTTGGCCGTGCCGAGCGTTTGGGTCGGGCTGGAATACGCCCGCGGTCACTTGCTCGGTGGATTCCTCATGGCCAGCTTGGGCCACAGCCAATACCACTGGCTCGAGATGATTCAGATAGCCGACCTGGCCGGTGCCTACGCCGTGAGTTTTCTGGTGTTCTTCGTCGCAGCCTGCCTGGCAGCCGCACTGCCCTGGGAAACTCAGAAGTGGCGCTGGATGCCTGTGGCATTCGCCGCGCTCGCCGTGGTTGCTGCCTGGGGGTATGGGCGATGGCGAATGAGCGCCGCGCATCCCGAAGAGGGACTCAGCGTCGCTCTGATCCAAGGCTCGATCGATACTGAAATGAAGGCCGACCCCAACCGACGTTTCGCCGTCTATCAGGAGTATCTGACGCTTTCGGAACAGGCGGTCGCCGGTCGCACCGATGTCGACTTGGTGATCTGGCCTGAGACTATGTTTCGCGATCCGCTCTTCTCGCACGACGATGACGCCGTGCCCCCGCCCGACGCCGACTGGTCGCTCGACGATCTTGTTGTCGCAGAGCAAAGAAGCCGTGAGCTACTCGGCGCGACGGCACAACACTTGGGCGCCCCGACCTTGATCGGGTTGGAGGCGATGCGGTTCCGCGCCGACGGAGTTGACCGCTGGAACTCGGCCATCCTGGTTCAACCAGATGGCACGCTCGGGCCGCGCTACGACAAGATACATCCCGTGATGTTCGGCGAGTACATCCCGCTGGGAACCGTGTTCCCCTGGCTGTACGACATCACGCCGCTGGCGGGAGGCATCCGGCCTGGAGCGGAACCGGTGCCGATCGAGATCGACGGCGTGCGACTGGCGCCGAGTATCTGCTACGAGAACATCCTGCCGCACTTGATCGCGGGCCAAGTCCGGACGTTGCGAAGCCGCGACGAAGAGCCCGACGTGCTCGTCAACCTCACGAACGACGGCTGGTTCTGGGGTTCCAGCGAGCTCGACCTGCACCTGATGTCGGCGGTTTTTCGGGCCGTGGAATGCCGCAAACCGATGCTGGTGGCAGCGAACACGGGCTTTTCGGCTTGGATCGACGGTGACGGGCGAATTCAGCGACAGGGCCCACGACGCGCCACCGGCACGATCGTCGCACCCGTCACCCTTGATGGTCGCCACAGCTTGTACGTGGCGTGGGGCGACTGGTTTGCGGCGGCATGCCTGTGCTGCTGTCTGGCCGCTTGCGTGCAGCTCGCCGCCGGGCGTTTGGGCATGACTCGGACCGCGATGGCCGCCTGAAGAGCGTTCGGGCTCCCGTTTTGAGTCGAGCTGGTGATTCCCTGCAGGATCTCGCCGTCCCGATCCGACGCCACCCCCGGCACCGGTTACGCGGCCCCCCAGACCGTCTATTCCCCCGAAATTCAACTTACCCGAATTGACACGCGTTTCCGGGCCTAGATATACTGAACTGACTAGTCTCTTGATGTATCTCAAAGCCAGTGCTTGGTTTGGGTCCTAGGGTCGCAAGGGTGGATCGACCTCTGGTCCAGCAAATCCGTTCAACTCGAACTGGCTTGGTGGTTCGCCGGCGCGGTTGGGGGAGAGAGGGCGCATGAATTACCTCGGCAAGATCTTCACCGTTGTCGTCTTCACGCTGAGCCTGTTCTTCGCCATTACGGCGGTGATGGTCTACGCGACCCACAAGAACTGGTACGAGCACGTCAACACACCGCGCAGCGAAGCAGGAGTGGGCAAACCGCTGGGGCTGCGGTACGTGCTCGAAGACCTCCGCGCTGAGAATCAGCGGTTGCAGGACCAAAGAAACGCGTTGCAAGAGCAGCTCGCCACTGAGCAGGCCGCCCGACGCGAACAGGTCGCCAAGCTGGAAACCGAACGACAGACGCTGGAAGACGAACGCGACGGCCTGCAGCAGAACGAGGCGGCTTTGACGGCCCAGCGGAATCAAGCTGTCGCCACGATGGAAGCCACTCAGCAGACGCTGGCCACGTTGCGCGGGGAAGTCGACGGGTTGCGGCAGGAGATTCGCGAAGCACAGACTGCCCGAGACGAGGCGTTCAACGAAGCCGTCGTACTCACCGACCGGCTTCACCAGTCGGAGCGCGACCGCGCGGCACTGGACACGAAAAACGCCGATTTGACGGCCGATAATGAGCGACTGAAAGACGTGGTCGTGCGCGGCGGTCTCGACCCGTTCGATACCACGACGCCCCCGCGCGTCGATGGAATTGTGCTGGCTAAGGGTGGTGACAATCTCGTCGAAATCTCGCTCGGCCACGACGACGGACTGCGGCAAGGTCATCTCTTGGAAGTCTACCGCGAAGATCGCTATCTCGGCCGCGTCGAGGTCGTGAGAACCGAGCCCGACAAGGCGGTGGCCAAGATCATTCCCGAGTTTCTCAAGGGCAGCATCCAAAGGTCCGATCGTGTCGCCACCCGAATCGACTGACATTCGCGGCGGCGGCTTGGCCGGCGCCAAGCCGAAGTCGAACATTTACACGGTGCTGTTGGGCGTCGCGTTGGCGGCGATTTTGTTGGCCACGCTGATGCTGTGGCTTGAGATGGGCACGTACGAATACAACGTGGAGGTGAGTCGGCTCGGAAACGTGCTGTCGACCGTAGCCGACGCTGGACGGAAGATCGACATTTGCTGACAGCATGATGCTGTTAGCAGGTGATGCTCGTTCGCCGAGTGCGCCTCAACGTCATTGCCTTCCCTTTGCTAAACTCAATCACCCCGGCGAGCACGGATGCTCAATCGCCTCTTTGGACGCCTGAAGGCCGATCTGGCCATTGATCTGGGCACCGCCAACACGCTGATTAGCGTGCCGGGCGAGGGCGTTGTACTCAATGAACCGTCGGTCGTCGCGGTCGAGCAGCAGAGCGGCCGCATCCTGTCGGGCGGCTGCGCGGTTGGCCATCTGGCCAAGCTGATGTGGGGCCGCACGCCCGATTCGATCTCGGTCGTCCGCCCACTTTCTGACGGCGTGATCACCGACTTCCAACTGTGCGAAGCCATGTTGCGCTACTTCTTGCAGAAGGCGCAACGACGGGGTTGGCCCATGCGCCCGCGGGTGGTGATCGCCGTGCCCGGCTCGATCACGCCCGTCGAGAAGCGGGCCGTGTTCAACAGTGCGCAGCGTGCGGGTGCCGGCGACGTCTACCTGCTGGCGGAGGGCAAAGCGGCCGCCATCGGCGTGGGACTGCCGGTCGCAGAACCCGTGGCCAGCATGGTCTGCGATATCGGCGGCGGAACGACCGAAGTGACCGTGATGAGTCTCGGCGACACGATCGCCGCCACGAGCATTCGTGTCGGGGGCGATCGCATGGATGCGGCCATCGTCGACTATCTGCGACGGCACTACAGCCTGCGCGTGGGTTTGGCCACGGCCGAACAATGCCGGATCGACATCGGTAGTGCCTATCCACTGGAGCAAGAGCTGGTCGACGAGGTGCGGGGCGTCGATACGGTGAGCGGCCTGCCGCGGAAAGCGATGCTCACCAGCGAGGAGATTCGCGAAGCGCTGGCCGATCCGCTCGATCAGATCATCGACGCCATTCGCGCCACGCTCGATCGCTGTCCACCCGAGTTGGCCGCCGACCTGGTCGACAACGGCGTCGTGCTGGCCGGCGGAGGCTCGCTGCTGCGCGGTCTCGATCACTTCGTCAGCGAACAGACCGGCATGCCTGCGCGAGTCGCGCCCGACGCGCTATCGGCGGTGGCGGCCGGATCGCTCGTCTGCGTCGAAAATTTCTCGCACTGGCGCGCCACCCTCGAAAGCCCGGAAGATGACGTTTGACGCGCCGCATCGCCGCTCCGACGGCTACGAGCCACGACCTTCGCGTACCGCCGTATGGTGCCGCATCGCCGTGCTCACCCTCGTGTTGGGCTGTACGCTGCTGCCGGCGCCCGTTAGTGCGCCGATCGAACGCGCGTGGTTTGCGGCGTTGGAGCCCGGACTGCGCGTGCTGTCGGGGCTCGCACAACGAGGTCAACAATTGCGAGCGGATTGGCTCGATCGTCAGGCTACCTCCGAAACGCTTGCCGCCTTGCGAGTTCGCGTGGCTGAGCTAGAACGGTTGAATCGCCGACTGCTCTCCCAACGCGAGGGAAGGACGCGCCCCGATGCAACGGCAGACGTCGCGGCGCGACCTCTCCGGCCTTTGCTCTCACCATTGCTCGTCGAAGCCCGCCTGATCGGGCCGCTGGGGCGTTCGTTCCTCGCGCGACATTCGATCATCGCCCTCGACGCGGCTACGGACCTCTCGCCCGAAGCGCTGGTGCTCGACGCGTCGCCAGCCATCCTCGATGCCGGTGTCGATCAGGGTGTGGGCGAAGACGATCTGGTGTTCGCCGCTCATCACGTGGTGGGCAAGGTCCGCCATGCCGGGCGCCGCTGCTGCCGCATTGCGCGTGCGAACGAGAAGGGCTATCGCGATGTCGTCTATCTGGCAGCGGCCGATGACCCACAACGGCGACATGGCCGCGGTGTGCTGGAGGGAACGGGCGATCCGCTGTGCCGCTTACGGCTGGTCGATGTGACGCAACCGGCCCAGCAGGGAGATCTCGTTTGTGCGGCGGCAGCCGACGGCGTTATCGACACGCCACTCGTCTACGGGCAGATCGTGCGTCTCGAGCGACAAGAGGGCGCCGCTTATTGGGATATCTGGGTAGAGCCGCGAGTGACCACCAGCGCATCGAATCGGATTGTGGTACTGGGGGCTAAGCTCAACGATCTACGCGTTGCCGGCGAGATCACGTCCGCAGATCGCCTACGGCGGTAGCTGCAAGAGAAAAGAAATGGAGGCGCCGCATGACGTGGCCGTTTCTCCTGGTGCTTGTCTATCTGACGGCCGTCATGCAGCTCGCGCTGGGTCCGGTGTTATCGATCGGCCCGATTGCGCCCGACCTGTTCGCCTTGCTGGCAACGGTGTGGGTGATTGTCGTTCCACGACCTGCGACATGGTTGGTGGGTCTTGTTGCAGGGACGGCCGCCGACCTGACGACAGGCTCTCCGCTCGGCACCGGAGCACTCGTCTATGTGGCAGCCGCCGCTGCCCTGCGTTGGGTTGTGTTGCAAATGTGTCTCGACAGTCCGTGGACGCGTGCCCTGGCAATCGGCGTCGTCACGACTGGCCTGACGGGCACGCTGGCGGCAATCGAACAGGTGACGCGGTCGACAGATCTTTCAGCGGCAGTGCTGGCAGGAAGGGCCGCAGCGACGGCGGCATACGTTGCCGGATTGGCACTACCGATCCTGATGATCGCAGGCTGGTTGATGGAAAGCCGGTCGGTACGGCAGCCCGGCAGAGTTGCTGCACGTCCGGTCTGAGAACCGCGGAGCGAGCATGACCCGACTGCTGCCAGATCGCCACGCGGACTGGCATTTGATGCACGATCCGGAACCGCGCCCGGAGTTGGCAGCCGACGCGCGCCTCAGATTGGCGACCCTCTGGTGCTGTTTCGCCATTTTGCTGACTGTTGTGGTCGCGCGGGTGTTTGCGCTGGAGTGGCTGCACGGCGACGCATATCGCGTCGCAGCCGGCCTGCCGCATGAGCACCAGCGCGTGCGGCCTGCGCCACGGGGACGCATTCTCTCTTCAGATGGGGTTGTGTTGGCCAGGGACACGCCGCGGGTCGCGTTGGCCATGCACTACCGCTATCTCGAAGATCCGCCCGACCCGGGTTGGTTGCGCAGTATGGCGCGCAAGCGACTGAAGCCTAGTGAACGACGCAGCAGCGAGCATCGAAGGCGCGCCGAAGCGGAAGTTCGGGTGGAGCTGAGCGAGCGGCACCGTGAGCTCGCCGCGCTCTGTGGACTGTCGCTCGCCGAGTGGGAACGACGCGCGGAGCGCATACAGAGACGCGTTGAGTCCATCGCCGCGGTGGTCGTAGCGCGGCGCCGCGCAAGTTATGAACAACAACTGATCGGGAATAGCAGATCGAATACCAACGCCGACTGGGCTTCCCGCTTCTGGTCGGGATTCGAGGCGCTGCTTGCGGAAGCGGCACCTGCTCCTTCGCCCGGTCCAATCACGATCGCGGAGGAACTGGACTATCACGTGATCGCCGAGGGCTTGCCGCTAGAAGTCGTGGCTCGCATCGAAGCAGATCCCGGTCGCTACGCTGGTGTGCGGCTCATCGAGCGGAGTGAGCGCAGCTACCCACGCGGTCCACTTGCGGCGCATATTCTAGGGTACCTTGGCCGACCGAACGACGATGAACGGGAGGCGGCCGCGGGTTCCGTGCACGAAGCAGTCGGGCGACAAGGCATTGAATTCCTTTACGACGAGTATCTTCGCGGGCAGGCAGGGCTCGATGTCGAGTCGACCGATTCGCGCGGTCGCGTGCTCTCACGCAGTGAGCTGCTCAGAGTTGAGGGCGGCGGCGACGTTGTGCTGACAATCGACACGCGCGTGCAACAGGCGGCCGAATCGTTGCTCGACGCGGCGCTCTCCAGGCGCAGGCTCGCCGCCGGCGACGTAGCAGCGCAGGGCGGCGGGGCCGCAGTCGTGATGGAGGTACACAGCGGGGCCATTCTGGCGGCGGCCTCTGCCCCACGATTCGATCCGAACGATTTCGCGCAATCGCACGCGGCGGCGATTTCGGCCCTCATGGACAGCGCCGATGATCCGCTGCTGAATCGCCCCACGCAGATGGCCTTGCCGCCCGGCTCCATCTTTAAGGTCGTGAGTGCCGTGGCGCTGCTGGCGGAGGGAACGGTGGCACCCGAAGACCTGTTCGATTGCCACGGCTTCTATGAGCGACCGGACCGCGAACGCTGTGCCCAGTTCATCGCCCGCGGAGTGGGACATGGCCCGGTTGATTTGTCCGCCGCGCTGGCGCAGAGCTGCAATGTCTACTTCTTTCACTACGCCACGCAGCTTGGCGGCGCCCCGCTGGCGGACTGGGCGCGACGATTTGGTTTCGGAGCGCCCTCGGGTGTCGATCTACCGTACGAAGTCGTGGGCCGTGTGCCGCGGCCCATCTCGGACTCCAGCATGACGAATGCGGGCGAGCAGCAGCCCGGAGCAGGCGCGTGGCAGGCCGTCGATACTCGCGCGCTGGCCATCGGGCAGAGTACGCTCGAAGTCACACCGGTTCAGGTGGCGCGGATGATGGCAGCCATCGCCAACGGCGGAGAGTTGGTTACCCCCCACGTCGCCCGTCCAGTGACGAGGGAATCGGATTCGGCCGTCGATATCGACCACGCCGAGCGCGAGCGGACACCTCCGATCTCACCGTCGACGATCGCGGTCGAGGGACTCGATAGGGCCACACTGAACGAAATACGCGGCGCCCTGCGACGCGTCGTCGCCGACGAGTTAGGTACAGGCAATGCCACGGTCGAAATGGCGTCGGTGGCCATTGCGGGAAAGACTGGCACGGCACAAACCGGTCGCAGCGGCGCCGATCACGCCTGGTTCGCCGGCTATGCGCCGTACAAAGCACCCAAGTTCGTCGTCGTGGTTGCCCTCGAGGAGGCAGGTTCCGGGGGCGCTGCCGCCGGACCTGTCGCCCGACGACTGGTGCAAACTCTCGCCACCGTAGGACTGCTGCGACGCGGTAGCTGATGTGGGCGCAAGCATGCGCAAGAGAGCGGCGCCGGCGCTCGCTGGGCGATGCTCGGAACGCCCGCATTCGTGCCATTCTCGAACCATCGCTTGACGCCAAAAAAACGCGACCCCTTGGTCGGCACGCACACACCCTTCTTACGTGCCGAAAACGGCGCCGTAAATCCTCGTGCAGCAGCTACTTCTGGCACGCTGCCAGCGCTCTCGGCCCATTGTGAAATGGGGTCCGGTTCGGTAAACTTAACGCCTTGGCACAAGAGGGCTTAGCAGCTTCTGAGCGAGTCGCGCGTGGAGGCAAGGACGACCGGCTTCGCGCGCTTTCGAGCGAGCCCCTCTCAGGCCGTTTCGAGGTTGTCCAACGGACTGCGACCGTCGCCATTGCGACCTCGCGATGTGAACGATTGCGTGCGATCGCTGCGCGCGATCGTACATCGTCAGCACGGCCCCGGTCGGCTCGACGCAAAGCGCAAGGAAAGGACCCGCTGTGGCCACCGATTCTGGTGAACCCGATGATCCCGGCCAGACCAATGGCTCAACGCCCGCCGGCGACGGCCGCATTGACGCGCTGTCGATCGAAGACGAACTGAAGGACAGCTACCTGACGTACGCCATGAGCGTGATCGTCAGCCGCGCGCTGCCCGACGTTCGCGATGGCTTGAAACCGTCACAGCGGCGCATTCTCGTCGCCATGAACGACCTCAACCTGTCTCCCGGCTCGCGGCGGGTGAAGTGCGCCAAGATCTCGGGCGATACGAGCGGCAACTACCATCCTCACGGCGAAGCCATCGTCTACCCGACGCTGGTGCGGATGGCGCAAGACTGGAACATGCGTTACGTGCTGGTCGACAAGCAAGGCAACTTCGGTTCGATCGCCGGTCTGCCGCCGGCCGCCATGCGGTACACGGAAGCCCGCATGTCGACGTACGCATCGTTGATGCTCGACGATCTCAAACTGGATACGGTCGATTATGTACCAACCTACGACGGCTCGCGGACGGAACCGACCGTCTTGCCGTCGAAGTTCCCGAACCTGCTGGTCAACGGAGCGAACGGGATCGCGGTCGGCATGGCCACGTCGATTCCGCCACACAATCTCGGTGAGGTTTGTGCGGCGCTGGTGGAGCTGATCGACCGACCCGAGATCTCCATCGATGAGTTGATGGAAGTGGTGCCGGGGCCCGATTTTCCGACTGGTGGCATCATTTGCGGGCGCACCGGCATCCGCCGCGGCTATCACACCGGTCGCAGCACGATCACGTTGCGGGCCCGCGCCAAGATCGAAGAACACGGCAAGGGCCGGCACCGGATCGTCGTCAGCGAGATTCCCTACCAACAAGCCCGGGATCGTGTCGAGGAGCGCATCGCCGAGTTGGTGCAGGACGACCGCATCAAGGGCATTTCCAACATTCGCAACGAGAGCGATCTCAAAGAGCCGGTGCGGTTGGTGTTGGAGCTGAAACGCGATGCTGATCCGGACGTCGTGCTGAACCAGCTTTACGAGTTCTCGCCGCTGCAAGATTCGTTCTCGGTGATCCTGCTGGCGCTGGTCGACGGCAAGCCGCGCACGATGTCGCTGAAGGCCATGCTCGAGGAGTTCCTGCGGCATCGGCAGATCGTGATTCGCCGCCGCACCGAATTCCTGCTTTCCAAAGCGCGGCAACGAAAACACACCGTCGAAGGCCTGCTGCTCGCGCACGCGAACATCGATGAGATCATTCGTTTGATTCGCACGTCGGCCAATCAGGCTGAAGCAAAAACGCGGCTGATGGCCGTTGAATGTCCCTCCGCGTTGATGCAACGCGCGCTGGGCGAGAACGGGTTCGCGGCCTTCGTGGCGGAACGTGGCGAGCATGAAAACTACACGCTGACGTCCGTGCAGGCCGACGCCATCCTGCGGATGACGCTGGGGCAGCTTGTTAATCTCGAGCAGGAAAAGCTGGCCAGCGAATATGAAGCGCTGCTGGAGGAAATCGCCGAGTACAACCGCATCTTGTCCGATGACAAGAACATCCTGG
Organism: uncultured Planctomycetales bacterium; assembly: GCA_938003525.1. Classification (GTDB taxonomy): domain Bacteria; phylum Planctomycetota; class Planctomycetia; order Pirellulales; family JAEUIK01; genus CALKYM01. The sequence goes on from CALKYM010000344.1 coordinate 14,852, forward strand.
CCATCATCCGCGACGAGCTGTTGGAGCTGAAGCGCAAGCACGGCGATGAGCGGCGGACGGAGATCAGCGGCGAAGAGATCGGCAGCATCGATCTCGAAGATCTGATCGCCGAGGAGTCGATGGTGGTGACCATCAGCCATCGCGGCTACATCAAGCGCACCCCGGCGACGGTCTATCGCGCTCAACGCCGTGGTGGCAAGGGCCTCATCGGGGCCAAGGTACACGAAGAGGATCCGATCGAGCACCTCTTTTACGCCAGCACGCACGACTACCTGATGTTCTTCACGAATCGGGGCAAGGTTTACTGGCAGAAAGTCTACGATCTGCCGCAACTTGGCCGCGACAGTCGCGGCCGCGCGCTGGTGAACCTGCTGCAATTCAGCGAAGGCGAAGAAGTCCAGGACTGCCGCCCCGTGCGTAACTTCGATGAGCCCGATCGATTTCTGATGATGGCCACCCGCTCCGGGCTGGTCAAAAAGACCGCCCTCGAGGCTTACAGTCGTCCCAAGCGCGGCGGGATTATCGCGATCAAGCTCCGCGAAGACGATGAGGTGGTTGACGTCGTCGTCACTCAGCCCGGCGATGAAGTCGTTGTATCGAGCGCGTCGGGCATGGCCATTCGTTTCAAGGAGTCGGACGTCCGTCCGATGGGCCGCAACAGTAGCGGCGTGAAGGGCATCAAGCTCTCCCAGGAAGACGAGCTCGTCGGTATGGTTGTGGCCGATCCGACGGCCACGCTGCTCACGGCCAGTCAAAACGGCTATGGCAAACGCACGACATTCGGTCCGCACGCGGCCGTCGAAGACGTCGAAAACGGCGGCGACACGGAATCCGAATCGGCCGCGAACGATGAGAGTCCTTCGATGCAACGCTACCGCACGCAACGTCGCGGCGGCAAAGGTTTGCGCGACATGAAGACCACCGCACGCAACGGGCCCGTTGTCGGCACCGTCACTCTCTACGACGACGACGAGTTGTTGATGATTTCGACCGGTGGTAAGATGCAAAGAATCGCCGCGAAAGAGATTAGCATCATTGGCCGCAACACGCAGGGCGTGCGGATCATGAGCCTCGACGAGGGCGACGCGTTGGCGGCGATCGTTCGTGTGCCGCGCGAAGAAAACGGCGGCGGCGAACAATGATCTGAGCCGGGCAACACCGCGCTCGGCAAAACGTCCGCCTCCTATCACCGGACGTCGTGTCCCACGGCTAACGCACCCTGCGAGCACAGGCCGCCTATATGGCCCGCGTTGCGCTTATCACCGGCATCACGGGCCAAGACGGGTCCTATCTGGCCGAGTTTCTGTTGGAAAAGGGCTACGCGGTCCACGGCATCGTGCGCCGTTCGAGCACCAGCAACTTCGAACGGATCGAATCATTTCGAGATTCGATCTCGCTACATCAGGCCGATTTGCTCGACCAGCTGTCGTTGGTCCGCGTGCTGGAGCAAACCGAGCCCACCGAAATCTACAATCTCGCCGCCCAGAGCTTCGTTGCCACCAGCTGGGAACAGCCGCTATTGACCGGCGACGTCACGGCGCTGGGCGTCACGCGGATGCTCGAGGCCATTCGACTCGTGAATCCGAAGGTGCGGTTCTACCAAGCCAGCTCCAGCGAGATGTTCGGTCGCGTGCAGGAAGAGCCGCAGTCGGAACGCACGCCCTTTTGGCCGCGCAGTCCGTATGGGGTTGCCAAGACCTACGGACATTGGATCACGGTCAACTATCGCGAGAGCTTCGGGCTGTTTGCCTGCTCGGGCATTCTTTTCAACCACGAATCGCCCCGCCGAGGCAAAGAGTTTGTGACCCGCAAGGTGACTGACGCGGCAGCTCGAATCAAGCTCGGCATTCAACCGATGCTGCAACTGGGAAACCTCGATGCGATGCGCGACTGGGGCTTCGCCGGCGACTACGTCGAAGCGATGTGGCTGATGCTGCAACAAGATGAGCCGGAAGACTACGTGGTCGCAACCGGCATCAAACATTCGGTGCGCGAACTGGTGCTGTTAGCCTTCGAGCATGTGGGGCTCGATCCCACCGAGCACGTCGAGATCGATCCAGCACTATTGCGCCCGGCCGAAGTCAACACGCTCTGCGGCGATAGCAGTAAAGCACGGGCTCGTCTTGGCTGGCAGCCGAAGGTCGATTTCGCCGGTTTGGTCGGGATGATGGTCGACGCGGACGTCAAGCGCGTCGAACGCGAGATGGCCGCCGGGCATTCGTAGTCGACGCCAGTACGGCGCGCAGGGGTGGTTGAAGCGATGAGGGCCTTCATCACCGGAATCACGGGGTTCGTCGGCCTGCACTTGGCCGAACACCTTCATCGCGCCGGCGACGAAGTGCGGGGTTGCTCGCGGGGTGGATCGTGGCCTGCATGGACATCGCCCCGCATCGCTCAAAACGTACCGCTCGTGACCTGGGACGTGGGCGCCCCCGGCGGAGTACCATCCGGCCTCTTCGACGGTCTCCAGTCGTGGGGCGTCGAGTGTATCTATCATCTTGCGGCACTGAGCATTCCCAAAGAGTGCGGACGCGACGAGCCAACTGGGCCGGCCGTGGCCGTCAACGTCGAGGGCACGCGCCGAGTGTGTGACCTCGCGAAGCAACTGGGCTCGTCACCCCGCGTCTTGTTTGTCAGCAGTAGTCACGTCTATGGTCCGGTCGACGCGGACACTCCCCCCTTGTCGGAAGAAGCGCCGCTGAGTCCGCAAAACGGCTACGGCAAAACCAAGCTCGCGGCCGAGAAGCTCGCCCGCGATGCAGCATGCAACGATGGGCTCGACGTCGTCATTGCCCGCGCGTTCCAACACACGGGTCCGCAGCAGGGCACGCAGATGATGTTGCCGGAGTGGGCCGAGCAGTTTGCACGAGCGGGCACCGCGCCGGTGCGGGTCTACAATCGCGATACGCAGATCGACCTGACGGATGTTCGCGATGTCGTGCGTGCGTATCGGCTGCTGGCGGAGCATGGCGCAGCAGGCGAGACCTACAATATCGGGTCGGGAGGCCCCCAGCGGACCGGCGACATATTGGAGATCCTGCGTCAGCTCGCCGATCCTGATCGACCGATCGAAGAGCTCTCGCCCGGAGTCCGATACGATCCAATTGCCGATATCGCGCGCCTCCGCGCGGCAACAGGCTGGGAAGCGAAGATCCCCATCGAACAGACCGTGGCCGACACGCTGACGTTTTGGAAGGAGCGAACGGCGTAAGGCAGACGGCTGAGCGAGCCATGCAGCGCAACGGAACTTAGGCGTTGCCATTTGTCAGAGGGCAGTACTTGTGAAAATCAGCGTCGTTGGAACGGGCTACGTCGGACTGGTCACTGGTACCTGTTTCGCAGAAACAGGCAACGACGTGACGTGTATCGATATCGATCGGGACAAGATCGAACGACTGCGCAACGCCGAGATTCCCATTTACGAGCCGGGTCTGTCGGAGCTGGTGGAGCGGAACTCGGAGGTCGGTCGCTTGCAATTCACCACGGACCTCGCGTCGGCGGTCGCCACTGCGCAGCTCGTCTTCATCGCTGTGGGGACACCCAGCGGTGACGATGGCGCGGCCGACCTCTCCAACCTTTGGAGTGTTGTCGACGCGATATACCCTCACCTCAAGTCAAATGCGATCGTTGTGATCAAGAGCACCGTGCCCGTGGGCACGAATGCCGCTGTCTATGCCCGCCTGCGAGAGCTGTCCGGGCGCGACTGCGACGTCGCCAGTAACCCCGAGTTTCTCAAAGAAGGGGCCGCGATCGATGACTGTATGAAGCCGGACCGAGTCGTCGTTGGTGTGCGGCGGGCGGCCGTCGGCGACGTGCTACGCGACCTTTACGCACCGTTCTTGCGCACGGAAAAGCCGTTTCTCGTCATGTCGCCCGAGAGCGCCGAAATGACGAAATATGCGGCCAATGCCATGTTGGCGACCAAGATCAGCTTCATCAACGAGATGGCCAATTTCTGTGAAGGGCTGGGCGCCGACATCAACGACGTCCGCCGAGGCATTGGTCACGACGCGCGGATCGGCTTTGCATTTCTCTTTCCCGGAGTTGGATACGGCGGAAGCTGCTTTCCCAAGGACGTCCGCGCCTTGCAATCGATGGCCCAAAAGGTGGACCTCGAACCGCGCATGCTGTGTGCTGCAGATGCGGTAAATGACGCGCAGAAACAGGTCGTCGCGCGGAAGCTACACGACCACTTCGGTGAGCAGCTACGAGGCAGCACCGTTGCGATTTGGGGCTTGGCCTTCAAGCCACAAACCGACGACATTCGCGAAGCACCTGCTCTGGCGCTGATCGACCACCTGCTCGATCTCGACGTGCGCGTACAGGTGCACGATCCAGAGGCGATGGAAAACGTGCGCGATTTCTATGGCGACATCCTGGTGTACGCCGAGCAGCCGTACGATGCTCTGGAAGGTGCCGATGCACTGGCCGTGATGACCGAATGGAAAACGTTCGTGCACAGCGATTTCGCGCGGATGCACGAACTGATGCGGCAGCACGTGATCGTCGACGGGCGCAACATCTATTCGCCCCAGCGCATGCGCGAGGCCGGGTTTCACTACTACAGCATCGGTCGACCGCCGGCATTGCCCGGCGACTAGCGCGCGATCACGATGCCCGGCGACGCGCTTCGCGATGGCGCTCAGCTTCGCTGAGTGTGATCTTCCGCAGCCGGATGTTCTCCGGCGTCACCTCGACGAGCTCGTCTTCAGCGATGTACTCCAGCGCCTCTTCCAGGCTCAGCGACCTGGGTGGCTTGAGCAGAATGTTGCGATCGTTTCCTGCTGCGCGAATGTTAGTCAGCTTCTTTTCACGAGTCGGATTCACGACCATGTCGCCGCTGCGGCTGTTCTCGCCGACGATCATGCCCTCGTAAATGTCGTGTCCCGGGGCGACAAACAACTCGGCGCGTTCTTGCAGCCCATCAAGGCCGAACGCGACGGCTTTGCCCGTGACCATCGAGACGAGCACGCCGTTGGGGCGTTCGGGAATCTGCTCTTCCATGGGCCGATAGTTCTCGAAGCGGTGGTGCACAATAGCCTGACCGCCCGTCGCGTTGAGCAGGCGCGTTCGCAGACCGATCAAGCCTCGAGCGGGAATCGTGAAAGATAGATGCGTCATACTCCCGCGAGAACTCATGTCGACCGTCTGACCCCGTCGTGCGCCGACAAGTTCCATGACGGGCCCCATCATGTCGGGGGGAACCTCGACGACTAGCGTCTCGAAGGGTTCCTCGCGGACGCCGTTGCGCTCGCGGAGAATCACGCGCGGCTTCCCAACGGAAAGCTCGTACCCCTCGCGGCGCATCGTTTCGATCAGCACCGACAGGTGAAGGAGTCCACGCCCTGCGACAGCCAGCGATTCGCTCCCTTCCAACTCGCGAACTTGCAGTGCCACGTTTCGATCGAGTTCGCGAAACAAGCGATCGCGCACCTGCCGACTCGTGACAAACTTGCCATCCCGACCGGCAAAGGGAGATGTGTTGGGCCCGAACGTCATCTCCAAGGTGGGAGGGTCGACCTCCACGCGCGGCAGCGACCGCGGTGACTCGACGTCCGCAATCGTGTCGCCGATCTCGACATCTTCGATGCCGACGACCGCCACCACATCGCCAGCCGCAGCACGATCGACGGGTGTGCGTCCGAGCTTGTCGAACACATACAGTTCCGCGACGCGACCCGGGATGTTGCGCTCGGCCTGTAAGAGCGCGATGCTCTGGCCGCGATGGATCTCGCCGGCTTGAATTCGCCCGATGGCGATGCGGCCGACATATTCCGACCAATCGAGCGTCGTCACCAAAAGCGCCAAGGCGGCGTCGGCATCGACATCGGGACCGGGAATGCGCGCGAGCACCAGGTCGAGCAGCGGCCGCATCGAGTCACCGGGTTTCTCGGGGTCTGCCGTTGCATAGCCATCGCGGGCGCTGGTGAAGACGTAGGGGAAATCGAGGACCTCCTCATCAGCCCCCAGGTCGATGAGGAGCTCGAACACCTCGTCAATGACCGCGTGCGGTCGCGCGTCCTGGCGATCGATCTTGTTGACGACGACGATCGGCGTGAGACCCCGTTCGAGCGCCTTGCGCAACACAAAGCGGGTTTGCGGCATGGGGCCCTCAGCGGCATCGACCAGCAACAGTGCGCCGTCGGCCATACCGAGCACGCGCTCGACCTCGCCGCCAAAATCGGCGTGGCCCGGCGTATCGATCAGGTTGATCTTCGTGCCTTCGTACGGCAGCGCGATGTTCTTGGCGAGGATGGTAATGCCCCGCTCGCGCTCCAGATCGTTACTGTCGAGAATCCGCTCGCCGATCAACTGGCTTTCGCGAAACTCGCCGCTCTGGCGCAGCAAACAGTCGATCAGCGTCGTCTTGCCGTGATCGACGTGAGCAATGATGGCGATGTTGCGCAGATCTGAGCGTCGCATGGTGGCACAGCTAGCCGGCAGTACGCCGGCTGGATGCCTCGGTAGTCGTGGGCTGTTCCGACCGCGGTGGGAGCCCCCGGCAGCGATCTGCAGATCGACGTTCGACTCGGCGCAACCGACAGGGCACTCTGAAGAATAGCAACGTGGAGCGGCGTCGAATAGGCGTGTCTTGTCCTGCATTCAGCAACACCAGCGGCCGGGATGGCGTGCGTGGGCGTGTCGCGAACCGCACGGGTGGCCCAGCCATTGGGACGCGATTAGACTTGGTGCGCGGTTCCGCCGTCTGTTTGCTTGCACCTGGAGCGTCACGACATGCAGAGATTGCGTCTGCCCCGAATGCTGGTTCTGGCCACGTTTTGCCTCGTTGGCTGTGGCGTGACGCGGCCGACTTCGGTATCCGGCGATGAACCGGCCGAAGCCACGACGGTTCGGGCGATCAGCTACAATGTGCAGTTCCTGCCGGGACCGGCGGCTATCGCCAACAAGCGCAAGAACCCGAAGTACCGCGCGGAGGTCATCGGTCGCCTGATGGCGGAATTCGACATTGTCGGTCTCAACGAGGTCTTCGAAGACAACCACCGCGAGTTGCTGCTATCGCAAATCGAGGTTGCATGGGGCGACGACTACAGCGTCGTCACCGGCCCTCACCCGGACGATGGCCGGGCAAATGGCGGGCTGGCCATCGTCACGCGGCTGCCGGTCGAAGCGACGCACTCGGTCATCTACAAGGCTTTCAGTTCGCCGAAAGACTACGGCTTGCGGGCCGACGGCTTCGCCGCCAAAGGGGTGCTCCACGCCCGCCTGCGTAGGCATCGCGATGTGGATTCAGCCGATGCCATCGACGTTTTCGTCACGCACATGGAAGCCCGGGCCGATCACCTGCGGCCCAAACAGTACGAAGAGATGGCAGCATTCATCCACGAACATGCGGACCCAGCTCGCCCAGTCCTCATCATGGGCGACTTCAACACTCGCGGAGAGCGGGAAGAGCGCGAAGCGCCGGACGCCCAGTACCCGATGCTCATCGCGCGCCTCACAGAGGCCCTGCCGGAAGCGACGCTCGTGGACACTTGGTTGCACCTACACGCCGACGAATTCGGCGGAACGACCGAACAGGAGTCGACCGAGGTCGGTCACCGCATTGATTACATCTTCGTGGCCAATCCGAGCAGCGGAACGGCCCGGCTGGAACCACTCGCCGTCCGCGTGAACGGATATCTGGATGACGAGGTGTTCGCGCTCTCCGATCACTCGGCAGTTGAAGCCGATCTGCGTTGGGTGCCGCGCGGACCCTAGCGTGGTGGCGGCGCAGAGCTCTCTGGCGATCAGGCGGTAGCGGCCTTCGCCGGCCGTACAATGGCCCCAATCACAAGGCCGGCGAGTACCCAGCCGATCACGACGAAGCTCGCCTGCATAAGGTGGTAACCCCAGGGATGGTAGTACCAGATCGGATCGGAAAGCCCGAGAACGACCGCCGCAAACAGCCCGCATCCGGCCACGAAGGCGACGCGCGCCAGATAGCTCGGCAATTTATCGACCACCACGGCAAGCAGCGTGGCAGCAACCAGCGCGGATACTGCGAAGTGCAGATAGCCCATCAGAAAGACGCTGGGCGCCATGGGCTCCGTCCCCTCGCTCTGTAGAAAGATGTGCGCGATGGGGCCTTCGCGATGTCGTTCCTGCCAGGCCTCAAGCGCCGCTTGGTCACTGGAGTCCATGCCTTCCGACCCCGGGTAGACATACACGCCCGACTCGGCGCCGCTGTCGCGAATCGCCGCGACGACGTTGGCGGCATCCGGCAGCGACTTCAAAAACTGCTGCGGAACGGGGCTCGCCGTCCAAAAGGCAAAACCCCACATCATCAGGACGATTCCGCTGAAGATGGCGGCGATGAGAACGCGCATGATGAAACTCCGAAGAATGAGCGACGTCATCGATCGACTGCGGCCGTTTGCCGAGTGGTGCAGCCGCCAAGCATACTCGCACGCGAGCGGCCGTGCACCATTGCTGGGCGACTGATCCGTCGCCTGACACTCAGCTCGTTTCGGCTGAGATGAGTTCGGAGAACCGAGCGAACGCGGCATCCCACTCGTCGGCGCGATGTGGCAGGTACTCCTCGCAGGGGAAAGATTGCTGTATAACCTCGCGCGCTTCGCTGATGGAGCCCACATCGCCTAAGGCGACGGCCTGCATCATGAGATTGCCGATAGCCGTGGCTTCGGTCGGGCCAGCAAGTACTCGGAGGCCACAGGCATCTGCGGTAGCCTGGCAGAGAGCGGAATTCTGCGAGCCGCCGCCAACGATGTGAACGGTGTCCAGCGCTGCCCCAGTCAGCTCGGCCGCTTGCGAAAGTACGTACCGTGACTTGAGCGCAATGCTCTCCAGCGCGCAGCGCGTCATCGCGCCTTCGTCATCTGGAACTGTCTGCCTCGTGCGACGGCAATAGGTGCGGATCGCCTCGGGCATGTCACGCGGTGCCAGGAAGTCCTGCGCATCCGGATCGACAAACGATTGACGCGGCGGCGCAGCATCGGCGCGGGCGACCAACTCCGCCCAGTCGTAGTCGCGCCCGGCTTCGGCCCAAATGCGGCGGCACTCCTGAACGAGCCACAGTCCGGCAATGTTCTTCAAGAGCCGCGTCGTGCCACCCACGCCGCCTTCGTTGGTGAAGTTGAATTGCAAGCAGCGATCATCGAGCACAGGCCGCGGCACCTCCACCCCCGCCAGCGACCAGGTGCCGGAGCTGATATAGGCCCAGTTGGGCGTGGCACTCGGCGCATTGGTCGCGGGCACGGCCATCACGGCACTGGCCGTGTCGTGCGTGCCGGGCAGAACCACTTCGACGCCATCGAGCCCCGTGGCTTCAGCGACATCCGCGCGCAGTGGACCGAGACGTGTCCCCGGCTCGACAATCGTTCCGAGAAAGGCTGAAGGAATCTCGAATCGCTTGAGCAGGTCGTGCGCCCAACTCCGGCTGCGCGGGTCGAAGAACTGGGTCGTCGAGGCGTTTGTCAATTCGTTCGACTTCTCGCCGGTCAGCATCCAATGGAAGAGATCCGGCATCAGCAGCAGCGCATCGGCAGCTTCCAGCAAGGGCGAGCGCGATTCGCGCAAGGCGAGCAATTGAAACAGCGTGTTGAAGGGCAAGAACTGCAGCCCGGTGGTGGCGAAGATCTCCTCTCGTGGGACGCGCGAACAGCCCAGCTCGATCATTCCGGCCGTGCGCTTGTCGCGATAGTGGACCGGATTGCCCAGGAGCTGATCGCCTGCGAGCAACGCAAAGTCCACGCCCCATGTGTCGACGCCGACACTGACTACTTCGCGCGTCTGTTGCGCGGCGGCGCGGAGCCCGTCGAGTACTCCATGCCATTGAGCGAGCACGTCCCAGTACAACGTTCCGGCAACCGGCACGGGCCCATTGGGAAAGCGGAAGACCTCGTCGACGGTGATCCGCTCGCCGTCGAACTTGCCCGCGACCACGCGGCCGCTGGAAGCACCGATGTCGACAGCCAGCAGAGTCTTGGGCGGCATGTTGGGGCTCCTGACTTGCGGAAGCGGCCAATTGGCATCGCGGGGTGCGTTTGGCAGGCACCCGGCAGCAATCGATTGCCAGCACTCCGCAGATGAATCGATTGCTAGCACTCCGCAGATGGTTGTCGACGAGCTGCCGAAGGTCAAGCCATTATCAGACAATGACTTGTGACGAAGCAGACCTACCGACGAAGCGAGCATCGGACGGTCGCAAAACCGCCAGAACCGTCAAAAATCTGGAATGCCGGCCGCAGCCCGTCGATACAGTGCAATGATGGACGGCGTATAGTTGACTTAGATTGTCAACTTAGTTACTATTACCCACCCTGCTCACTCATCACCGCTGAAGCAGGGCAAGACGGAGCCGGGGAAAACTCCTCTTCGACCAATGCTTCCACTGGCCAAGCACGTGAACGCAACCGAGGTTTCACACGATTCGCAGCAGGACCAGGCGCTCAAGCGAAAGGCGTCCGAGTTGCAACTCAAGGTTGTGCACCCTGAGACGCCGCCCGAGCGTCCGCAACCGCGCACAGCCAGCGAGAAGGATCTGGCTGAACTGGCCGAAGCCAGCGCGCAATTGGAATCGGCTCAGCCGCAAGAGATCATCGCTTGGGCCGTGGAAAACTATCAGCCGCGGTTGGGCATGGCGACCGCCTTTGGCCCAGAAGGTTGCGTGATCCTTCACATGCTGGCCCAAATCGATCCTAGTGTTTACGTCTTCAATCTGGACACGGGCTACCAGTTTCGCGAGACGCTCGAACTGCGCGACCGCATCGCCGAGCGATACGGCATCGAGGTCGAACTGCGGAAACCCGAGCTTTCGGTTGCTGAATACGAGGCCGCCAACGGTGGGGCCGTCTACGAATCGGATCCCAATCGTTGCTGCTTCGATCGTAAGATCACCGTACTGCATCAGGCGGCGGAAGAACTCGACGCCTGGATGAGCGGCATCCGCCGCGACCAAAGCAGCCACCGAGCCAAGGCTCCGATCGTCGGTTGGGACAAGAAGTTTGGCCTGGTGAAGGTCAGCCCGCTGGCCAACTGGACGAAGCAACAGGTCTGGAAGCTGATTGAAGACGAGAAAGTCCCTTACAATCCTTTGCACGACCAAGGCTATGTGAGCATTGGCTGCCAGCCCTGCACGCGGGCCGTAATGTTCGGTGAAGACGAGCGCGCCGGTCGCTGGAGCGGGACTGCCAAGACAGAGTGCGGTCTGCACACGGACGACTAGACCGCCACGCGCCGTCTATCGCGGCACGGCGCAGGCATCGCTCCCGCTGGTCGGGCCTTGCCGCGTGCGAACTCAAGCACACCGATGGTAGCCGCGCCGTGAAGCTCTCTGCCAAGGCCGAGTACGCCTGCATCGCGATGCTGGAGCTGGCGGCCAGCTACGGCTCGAACGAGCCGGTGCAAATCCGCCGCATTGCCGAGCAGCACGGCATCCCGCAGCGGTTTCTCGTGCAGATCCTCTTGCAGCTCAAAGGGGCCGGACTTGTCGCCAGCACCCGTGGCGCTGCGGGTGGCTATCGTCTGATTCGCGCGCCGGACGACGTGACGTTGGGCGAAGTGATGGAGGTGATCGAAGGCTCGTCGGCCGAAGCGGCGACGCCAGCGGCATCGGCCGATTCACCCGCTGTGTCCGTTTTGCACGAGGCTTGGCATGAAGCCGCCGCGGCACAGCGCGAGGTGCTCGACGGCCTGTCGTTCGCCCAATTGGTCGAACGCACCCGGGCCCGAGGTGGCAACATGTACTACATCTAAGCTTGTGAACTGGATGTAGTCATCAGGATTCGGCCGGGCGCGTCTTCCGCACCAGGTGCACGACGACGGCCAATCCCAGAAAGGCCGCAACGCCCGCCACGCCGTACCAGCTAACCTTGCTCCAGACGCTCCAGCCGGCTGCGGCCGTTGCGAAGCTCGCCGCAGTGACCATGAGCAGGTTCCAGATGAAGCGTTTGCCTCCCTGGGGGCGATCCGCGCCCAGCAGGCTCGCTGAGTTCATCATCAGCAGGAACGTGATATAGGCAATGGGCAACAGCGCCATCCCGAACACGCTGGTGGGCACCGCAAGCCAGAACTGCGCCTTCGACCAGACAAAGGGGCCCAGCACGCCCACGGCCGGCGCCATTGAACCCCAGCGGTGCGCTGCTCCGCCGGGTTCGAAGCCGAGAATCTCGCAGAACACGAAACCGCTGATGAGCATCAGGATGATGATGGTCGAAAGCGCCATCCCCAACACACCGACGCCGAACACAAAGTTGGCAACGGTCGCTCCCGTAAGCGGCGAAAGTGCTTGCGCCAAATTGAACGCGTCGCGTCGCACGATCATCGCCGCCAGTTGCTTGTCGGCTTCCGGCAATGCCTCGCGCTGGGCCGCCAAACGCTCCGCGCGCTCGCCTTCGCTTTCGGCAGCGCCGTCGTCGGGCTTCGCTGCGCTGCTCTGATCGAGCCGCTTGTTGAGCAGCGACTCGTAGTCGCCGACCAGGTTGGCCGGCGGACTGGCCTGCGGATCGAGCAGCGTCTGCTCCGCATGGGCGTGAAAACGTCCCGCAGAGGCAATCACCACGCAAGTGGTTACCAGCAAATACGGCAAGGCCATACCGGTGCTCAAATCGAAGATGGCCATGCCGCGAAACTCGCGATCCCAGCCTCGACGAAGCATCGAGTAGGGCAGCAGGAACGTCATGTTGATGCCCACGGCCGTCGCGACGGCCGCGATCATCACGTTGCGCTGGATGCCGATGATCTGATCGCGCCAGAAGCCGCGCACCGACTCGTCGACTGCAGCCAGGTAAGGCGCAAATGCGGCCGCAGGTTCAGACCAGGTATTCAGGTTTGGCACAAAGCCGGCAAAGATCTCGCTCCAGGGCAAGCCGTCGCCTGAGAATGCCAGCCGCAGGACGACGCCGAAGAAGCTGAGGACCACGATGGCGACCATGGTCTTCAGCACGGCTTCGAAGATTCGCACGCCGCGGCGACCACTGTCGTAGAGCAACACCACGCCCACGGCCACTGCCAGGAGCACGGCGCAGATGGGATACCGTCCGTAATCGCCGCCCAACGAACTCTCGGCACCGACCACGTCGGGCAGGAGATTCTGCTGGACGGCAGCCGTGGCCAGGCTGAACTGCGGCAGGCACCACACCATGTTGGCAACCAGCGTGGCGAGCGCCCAACCCCAGCCCAACACCGGATTGACGTGTCGGTTAATCGCGTGGAACGGCCGTTCGCCCGTAGAAAGCGTGGCGTAGGAGATCGCGCACAGCATGATCACACCGAAGACGATGGCCAGCAACTGAGCCCACAACAGGCTGTAGCCACCGATCACACCCAGGTAGAGCGCGCCGGCCAGCGAGCCGCCGCCCAGCGTAATTGCGCTTTGCAACCAACCGGGACCGGAGAGCCGCACAAACGCGCCCAGCATGGCGAGACTGCCGCGTTGCCGCGCTTCTTGCAGCACTTGACGATCGAGATTGGCGGCGGAGTCCGACTTCTGCATCAGGTGCTCTTTCTTTCTGCCGTCTTTGCGGTGCGCTCTGCGACGGCGGCTACCCACCGATCGCGCAGTGCCGGTTGCTGTTCGAACTGCGCAATTCCATCGACGAGTGCCTCGGGTAGTGGCAGGGCGCGGCCGGCTGCATAGTCGACCCAGACACAGACACTTGTTCCTTCGGCAACGACTTGCCGATCGGACGCGTCGAGCAGGCGGTACGCAACCGTAAACGACTTGTAGCCGATTTCGGTGACGTGAGTCTCGACGATCACTTCGCCCGGATAGTGCATCTGGCGGCGAAAGTTCAGATTGGCGGCGACCATCCCCAGCGACTGCCGCTCGTGCTCGCGGAACGACGACGTATCGAGGCGGTCGACATAGGCGATACGGCCGGACTCGCAGTACTGGAAGTAGACCACGTTGTTCACATGGCCCATGGCGTCCATGTCGCCCCAGCGCACCTGCTGGGTGATCGTGAGGCCGCCGGGAGAGCGATCCGCCGATGTGCTTGCGTTCATGCTGATGCTGCCAAACGACGCGCGACCCTCGCGCGCGAGATGCTGAGACGATCGAACACCAACATGCTCGATTGCATGGAGACTAGCGGATCGACACAGCGCTCACCAGTCTGCAGGCGGAACCTTTCGAGGCGCGCGGGTAAGTGGCAGACTAGGCCAACCAGCGATCGACCACTTCGCCGCCGACGTCGGTGAGGCGGAAATCGCGGCCTTGGAAGCGGTGCGTGAGCTTCAAATGGTCGAGGCCGAATAGTTGCAGCATCGTGGCGTGCATGTCGTTGATATGCACCGGGTCGCGAACCGGCGACCAGCCGATCTCATCGGTCTCACCGTAGACTTGCCCGCCCTTGATGCCCCCGCCAGCTAGAAAGACGCTAAAGGCAAAGGGGTGATGGTCGCGGCCCGTATTGGGCTCGCTGCCGGCTCGATTCTCGCCCAGCGGCGTACGACCGAATTCGCTGGCCCAGACGACCAGCGTCTCGTCGAGAAGGCCGCGCTGCTTGAGATCTTTGATCAGCGCAGCGATCGGCTGATCGGCCATGCCGGCGTTCAGGGTAATCTCCTGGTCGAGATTTGAGTGATGGTCCCACGATGCGTGGATCAGGTTGACGAACCGCACGCCGCGTTCGACCAGTCGCCGGGCGAGCAGACAGTTCGTAGAGAATTCGCGATAAGTTCCCGGCCCGCCACCACGTCCGCTCTTGCCCGGGTTCTCCCGTTCGACGCCATAAGCATCGAGCGTCGCCTGCGTCTCACCCGATAGATCAATGAGCTCGGGCGCAGCGGACTGCATCCGAAACGCGAGTTCGTAGCTGGCGATGCGGCTGGCGATTTCCGGATCGTGAATCTCCTGATAGCGGCGTTCGTTGGCCGCGCGCAGCACGTCCAATCCTTTGCGCTGCAGTTCGACCGGCAGTCCGGCGGGATTCTGCAGGTTCAGGATCGGTTCGCCCTGGTTGCGGAATCGCACGCCCGCATAGACGCTGGGCAGAAATCCGCTTTGCCATAACGTGGTGCCGCCGCTCGATCCGCGACCGGCGGTGAGGACGACGTATCCCGGCAGGTTGGCCGACTCGCTCCCTAGCCCGTACGTGAGCCAGGCACCCATTGTCGGCAGTCCGAACGCGCCGCGGCCGCACTGCATCATCAATTGACCCGGGTGGTGATTGAACTGTTCGGAATGGATCGAGCGGACTAACAGCAGTTCGTCGGCCACCGCGCCGATGTGCGGCAACACGTCTGAGAGCTCCATGCCGCACTCGCCGTGCTTCGTGAACTTGCGGTTCGAGCCCAGCAGCGTGGCCGTTTCTTTCTGGATGAAGGCGAAGCGGACCTTTTCAGTCATCGACTCGGGCAGCTGCTGTCCGCTGAGCTCGTTGAGCTTCGGTTTCGGATCGAAAAGATCGATCTGGCTGGGAGCACCCGCCATGAAAATGAAAATGCACGACTTCGCCTTGGGCGCGAAATGCGGCGGCCGCACGACCAGCGGATTGAACTGGCCGTCGCCGGTAGTCTCGGCGGCGACCGTCTGCCGAGGGCTCATCAAACCGTCGGCAGCCAGCATCGATCCCAGCGCCGCCATGCCGAGGCCGCTGGCGGTGGTGGTGAGGAATTCGCGGCGGGTGCGCTCTCGTTGTTCGGCCAAGGGGTGCATGGCGAATCAGCTCGCTAGGGTCGGGTAACGAACTCGTCGAGATTCAGAAAGACGCGCGCCGTCGCCGTCCAGGCAGCGCGCTCTACGACGATCGCATCATCCGTTGTTGTCGAAGCGATCCCGGTCAGCGTTCGCGCCTCCTCGGCATGCGCCGCATAGTAGTCGCGCGCGACGCTGAGCAACTCGGAGGCGTCTTCGAGCTCTTCCGGTTGTGGTGGCCGGGCGACGCACAGACGCATGGCGTACGCCAAACGCGCGCGATCGTCGTCGGGCGCCTCGTTCAACACCCGCTGTGCCAGCGCTTGAGCTGCTTCGACATAAACGTCGTTGTTCAGCGTCGTGAGCGCCTGCAAGGGAGTATTCGACGCGCGGCGCTCGACGCAGGCCGTGTTCGCGTCGGGGCAATCGAACGTGACAAGGTTCGGATAGGGCGACGTGCGCTTAAAGAACGTGTAGATCCCGCGCCGGTAGCGATCCTCGCCCGAGCTGTTTTCCCACTTGAAGTTGTTGGCATAGCTCAGCGCGGCCACGTCTGGAGGCATGGGCGGATAAACGCTGGGGCCGCCGACTTTGAGCGACAGCAAGCCGCTGGCCGCCAGAAACAGATCGCGCACGACTTCACCCTCGACGCGAAAACGATTCTGCCGGTAGAGCAACTCGTTCTGTGGATCGATCTCAGCCAACTCAGCGCGATGCGTTGTCGTCTGTCGATACGTGCTCGATGTCACGATCAGCCGAATGAGCTCCTTGCGGCTCCAGCCCAAGTCAATAAAATGCTGAGCCAGCCAATCCAATAATTTGGGATGTGTAGGCGGCTGACCACGAACGCCGAAATCGCCGGAAGTCGGCACAATCCCGCGGCCGAACAGGTGCGACCACACCTGATTCACGACGACGCGTGGCGTGAGTGGATTGCGAGCGTCGACCAGCCACCGCGCCAAGTCCAAGCGATCTGGGACGCCGCCTGAGACGCGCGGCGTGAGCGATGGCAGGACCGACAGTACGCGCGGCTCGACAGCATCTTGCGGCTGCAGAAAATCGCCGCGTCGCAAGATGTGCGTTGTCCGCGGATCTTCGGTCCGCTGCGCGATGACGCGAACATTCATCACCGGCGGCTGCGGCTCGGCAACGGCGTGATCTGCGATTTGTTGTTCGAGCTTGGCGCCCGCTGGATGCACGGAGACGAAGTACGAGAGTAGCTCTTGTCGCTGCGCATCGTCGCGCTGTGCCGGTTCGACTGCCAGGATGCTGACGATTACTTCCGGCATGCCGACGCTGGGATCTTCGCCGGTCACCGCTTGGATGCGCAGGCAACCCAGCGTGTGCTGCTTGCCATAGTTTTGCACCAACTCAAGCTGGAGCGTCCCGTACTCGGCGCCTCCAACAGATTGCGCGAGCGTGAACTGCGCCCAGTGGTCGACCCCGTACTCAGGCCCGACCGCCCAGCCGGTCTTTTCGTCGCCGTCGAAGGCAGCAGCCACCGGCCAGTTGTCTTGCGCATGGTCCGCACGGGCAGCCGCAATCGTCAGGCGATGTTCGTCACTGATCTCTTCACCCGGCGCTGCATAGACGGCAAGCTCGCTGAGGACGAAGTTGCCGTGGGCCACGCGACCCGGCCCGCGGGCTGGCAGCGAGTCGTGCGCCAGCGCTTCAATCCGCAACGCTTTGACCCCTTCCAGCGCGGTCGTAGCGAGAATCGTGAGGGTGTCTCGGTCCGGATTGTTGCCCGATGCGAGATACGACCCGTCATCGAGTCGGGTGAATTCCGCGCCACCGGACGACGTAATCTGCGTCAACTCCAATGTGTGATACTCAGGCGGATGCTGGGCGGCGTGTGCCAAGCGCGCTTGCGCTTCGCCTTCCCACTGAGCAAGCTCTGGAGCCAGACGAGCCGTCAGTTCTTCGTGCTGGCGCGCCAAGTCGGCGGTGCGCACGTCGTGGATCGCGAGCGCGCGCTCGTAGTCCTCCATCGCCGCGGCCGAGGTGGGTACGTTGGTGGTGGTTTCATCGCCGTTGTTGTAGAAGGCAAAAAGCTGGTAGTACTCGGCCTGTGTGATTTGGTCGTACTTGTGGCTGTGACATTGCGCGCAGCCAACCGTCAGGCCCAACCACACCGAGCCGGTCGTCTGCACGCGATCCATGACCGCGGCAACGCGGAACTCCTCCTGATCGGTGCCCCCTTCGGTGTTGGTCAACGTTTGGCGATGAAAGGCCGTGGCCAAACGCTGATCGTCCGTCGCACCTGGGAGCAGGTCGCCGGCTAGCTGTTCGACCGTGAACTGGTCGAAGGGCAGATCGCGGTTGAAGGCGTCGATCACCCAATCGCGGTAGCGCCACGCATCGGGCCGCGGCCGGTCTTTCTCGTAGCCGTCGGAATCGGCGTAGCGGGCCTTGTCGAGCCAGTGCCGCCCCCAACGCTCGCCGAAATGGGGAGACCGCAGCAAGCGATCGACAAGCTGCTCGT
Organism: uncultured Planctomycetales bacterium; assembly: GCA_938003525.1. Lineage (GTDB taxonomy): Bacteria > Planctomycetota > Planctomycetia > Pirellulales > JAEUIK01 > CALKYM01. The sequence goes on from CALKYM010000344.1 coordinate 32,935, forward strand.
AGGCATCATCGCTGTCATCGGCGACGAATGCATCGACTTCATCGGGGTGCGGTGGCAAGCCGAGCAGGTCGTAGTACAGGCGGCGAATCAGCGTGTATCGATCGGCCTCCGGCGACGGTTCGATTCCTTCGGCTTCCAATCGCGCTACGACGAACGCATCGATCGGATTGCGTACTCGCTCCGCATGCCGAACCAACGGTGGCGATCCACCGGCCAGCGGCTGATAGGCCCAATGATCAGAGTCGATCCGGCCATCTCCTGCCGCGGCATCCGGCCAAATCGCGCCGGCATTGACCCACCGTCGAATCGTCTCGATCTCTTCGGGCGCGAGCGCGCGACTCTCGTCGTCATAGGCGGGCGGCATCCGCTCGTCTTCGTCTTCGGCGGTGATCCGCTTCACGAGCTCGCTGGCAGCCGCATCGGCCGTGATGATCGCCGGGCCGGAGTCACCACCGCGCAGGGCGCTTTCCCGGTGATCCAGTCTCAGGCCGGCCTGTTGTTCGCCGGCACCGTGACAGCGATAGCAGTGCGCGGCCAGGATCGGCCGCACATCGGCGACGAAGTCTACAGACTCTGGTTCCGGCGCGGCGGTCATCGTCGCGCTGAGTACCGAGATGGCAAGCGCTGTGAACACGACGAGTCGGTCCTCTCTTTTCGCCCCGTCACCGGGGACGCGCGGCAGGCGGGAGATGCCGGGTGGGACAGTACTTAGGATACCTGTGCCCAGGCGTCATGAAAAGCAGTTCGCGAGACTCCGCAGCGGCGCTGCCTAGCTGCATCGCTAGGGCTACAACCGGTTTGTGTGGCCGTTTGCGGCTAGGCTCCCGCGATTCGTGGCACGTCCGATGAGCCTCAAAACGCGGAGGTTGTGAGGCTATTTGGTGGCAACGAGAAACAAGTCGGTCCCGGTCCGCTCTGCGCCGACTCGAGCGCTTTCGTCGGGGATGCCGGCCGACTTGGCCAGTTGGTGCATCTCGGACTTGCGACGATAGATCAAGTACCAGTTGCCGACCCATTCCATCAGCGCCCGCGTGGCGCAGTGCGGTGCGAAGTTGCCCACCACCAGCGTTCCCCCGGCGGCCAACGAGTCCCACAAGAAGGCGAGCATCGTCTGCGCGTTGTCGTCGACCAGATAGTCGAACAGGCCGCTGACGACGATGAAGTCAGCTCCTGCGATCAGCGGTTGCACGCGTGCGATACGCGGCAGCCGCACAAGGTTTTCGCGTTTGGCCACGACATGATCCGCTGGCAACAAAGTATTGAGCCGTTGGCAGGCTGCTGCGAGCCCTTCCTCATCCAAGTCGAGCAGCCCGACTTCGACGTAACGGCGCGTTGTCTCGTCGACCGACTGAAGCGCCCAGAGCACATCGAGCGCGGGACCGGATCCGATGCTCACCACGCGTCGCGCTGGCTTCGCATTCCAGACGATCGCGGCAGCGAGCAGTGCGGCGATCTGCTCGGTTCGCGCCCGTACGGCCTGAGGCGCAGCCTGATTCAAGAAGTAGCGATCGAGATGCCGTCCCAAAGGGTGCTCACAGAGGTGCCCCTCGCAGATGGCGGCCAGCATCTCGTGATCGCCCGCCAGGCCACGGGGCTTGAATCGCGCGCGATGAACCAGCGCGCTGGTCGAAAGCCAATCGGCGACCGGGGCCCAAAAGCAGCGCGAGGGAATCTCGTTGTCGCGTCCCCACACGCCTGTTTCAGCTAGCCGCCGCATAGCGCGCGAGACCGCCACATCGACCAGCGCGGCAGTTAGCTGCGCGTTCGTCCAGTTGACCGTCCGCTCTTCGGCGGCCCGGAGGTCGGCCGCCAGATCGTTGCCTACCGTCTCGGCAAATGCGCACAGATCGCGCTGAGCGCGCGCGACAGGGACATCGTCGCGCAGTACGTCGTCATTCCAGGCTGGTCCCCAGACCACGCTGCGACCATCTTCTCTGAGTTGCGCGCCCGTTAGCCTGTGCCGACTCCGATCAGGTGAGCTCCATCTGAGTCACCATCTCCGACTCGTACGCCTTGGCCGAAAAGCGAGAGAGCACGTCCCGATCGTCGTTGGTGAACTCGAGATCGCCACTGAGCGTGGCGATGTTTTTGTCGATGTCGTCAGGCAAAGAGACGCCGATGTTGAGCATCGACACGCGCTCATCTTGTAGCACCCAGCGGATGGCGGCCGGCGGCACCTTGGCCAACTCTTCCGCGTCGTAGTCCGGCACAACGTTGGCCGCGTTGTGGCTCATGATGTTCGCGCCGAGCACTTTCATCGCCACGATCGCCATGTCGCGTTCGTGCGCAGCGGCCAGACAGCGGTCTCGATACTCGAGGTTGGCGTTGGAGAGCATGGTATCCATGCCTTTGCGGAAATAGCCGTACGCCAACAGCACCTGATCGAATCCGTCAGTCTCGATCATTTTCAACACGGTCTCAAAGGCAACGTGCGTCGTGAGGCCGATGAACTTCAAGAGCCCCTCGTCGCGCAACTTGACCAACTCGGCGTGGATCTTCATCGCACCGTCGAATCCGACGCGCTCGATGGCCGGGCTGTGGATCTGGACGCAGTCGATGTAGTCCATTCCCAACTGTTCGAGCGAAGTCTCGACGCTCTGCCGGGTCATGGCCGGGTCTGGGAAGTGCACCTTGGTGGCAACGTAACACTCGTCGCGGACCCCCTTCAGACCGGCGCCCATCAGCGACTCGCTTTCGCCATACACCCGCGCGGTGTCGAAGTAGCGGATGCCCGAGTCGAAGGCCTTGCGGACAGTCGCGGTGCGCTCTTCCACGGAGAGCAACTCGACACCGTACGCCTGAATGAAAAGCCGCACGAAGGCCGAGCCTCCCATGCCGAGCACGGGGAGGTTGTGGCCGGTGCTGCCGAAGGGGCGGACCGGGATCTTGCCCGTCGCTGTATCGGCGCGGTTGGGCGCGGATGCGTCATCGGCGAGCGTCTGCGACGCGGCAACGCCAGTCAACGTCGATGCGCCGGCGGCAAGCAGGCTGCCCTTGAGAAACTCGCGGCGTTTGAGGCCCTGGCTATTCTGATCGTCGCGCATCGTCACGCCTCCATTTTGACACTCGGTTGCTCTGTTGAAAACAGCCACGAGTTTCTATGATCTGGTCGATGTTGCCAAG
>CALKYM010000345.1 GCA_938003525.1 uncultured Planctomycetales bacterium
TGGGCACGGGATGGTCATCGCCGATTGTCGCAGACGGGCGCGTGTTCATAACCGACCGCCGCGGTGATGAAGAGCGTGTGGTGGCCCTGGATCTTCGCACCGGAAGCTTTCTATGGGAGCACGGACATCCTGTCGATTTCGATCCGCATGCGGTAGGGCGGCGGCATGGCAACGGTCCGAAGGCGACGCCCTGTTTTGCAAGTGGGCGCGTCTACTCACTGGGCATTGCGGGGTGGCTGGAGTGCCTGGACGCAGCCAGCGGACATGCGACCTGGACGATCCACCTGCCGGCCAAGTATGGCGAGCGCGAAACTCTGCGTGACGGCCGCGCGTTCGTAAACGGCACGGAGAACGTGATCGTGCCGGTGGGCGATGGGCAAGGAGCTCCGGTCCCGCTGTTCGGCTACACCGGCTCGCCGCTCGTGCATCGAGGACTGCTGGTCTGTGCCGTGGGTGGTGCGCGGGGCGGCACGATCATGGCATTCGATGCCGCGACCGGCAACGAACGTTGGCGGGCGCTACATGAAAATGTCGCCTATTCATCGCCGATCGTGGCGAAGTTGGGGGGCATCGAGCAAGTCGTCGTGATGACGGGGCCGAGCGTCGTCGGTCTCTGCCTCGATGATGGCCAACTGCTGTGGAGGCACCCGTTTCAGATTCAGTATGACGAGAGCATCAGCACGCCGGCCGTCGCCGGCAACCTGGTGATTGTGACCGGCGACGGGAAGCCGCTGACGGCGCTACGGATCGAGTCTCGCGGCGAACAACTATCCGTCGAGGTTGCCTGGAAGAACTTCGTATTGTCGAGCTACCTCTCGTCGATGCTTGTCGACGGCGAGTATCTCTACGGCATGAACGATACGGGCGAGTTCGTCTGTGTGCGGATCAGCGACGGCGAGACAGTGTGGGCCGGGGGCAACCACGGCTTCTACTCGACGCCTGTCTTGTGCGGCGATCGACTGTTGGCGCTCAATGAAGAGGGCGCGCTCGTCATCCTGCGAGCAACGCCCCAGCACTACCAGTTGCTGGCTTCCTGCCAGCTCAGCCAGTCGGCAACGTGGACCAGTCCGGCCGTTGTCGAAGCGCAGATCGTCGTCCGCACAGAGACGGACATCCGCTGCTTCGACTTCGGCGCGGAGTAGTTACTGCTAGCTCAGGGTGTCGATCTTGGCTTGCCGATTCGGTCAGGCGGCCAGTTGCGGGCGACGCGAAGGCCGATAGAAGCCGATGCTCTCCAGGGCTCCGTAGACCTCTTCCAGCGTCTTCTCGCCGAAGTTCGAGATGGCCAACAAGTCATCGCGCGTACAGTGCAGCAGATCCCTGACAGCGAAGATGCCGCGCTCTTCCAGGCAATTGGTCGTGCGCACCGAAAGTCCGATCTCGGCGGTGCTCATCTCCAGGCGTTCTTCGAGGGTCTGGGCCTCGTTCTGAACCGTGTTCAAGGGGATGCGTGTGGTGGGCATGGGTTCCCTCCCTGTGTGATGCGAGCGGAAGTCATCCTTGTCCGCGCTCAGCGGTGAGGCGGAATATAGCAACCTACCGGCTCCGCGCGTCAAACATTTTTTCCAAGCAACGTAAAAACGCGCACTCCACATGTGCGCGATAGCAATGCTATCGGAGATCTGTGCAGCTCAAAAAAGGCTTGCCAATGGCGTGGGGGTTGTTGCGTCGAGCAATCCGCCGTCGCAAGTCTTTAGTGGCTCGACGTTGTTGCCTGACCCGCCGTCGAGCGCACCACCACAACTTTGCGCGGCGTTCATCGGGTACCACTGGCTGCTCGCCAGCCAGTGCTCGGTTCAGGCGCCCGTCAGGGCTAAGTCGTTCAGGATGGTGTCTGCCTGACAGCCCACCGGTTGCATCTGCAAACCAACGAACGAAGCCGAGGATCGATGCATTGATGGCCAACGCAGTATCGCCTCGCTGCTCGCCAGAACAGGGGCTGACCGTCATACTGAAAGTGCAACACGACTGACCGAACGAATTGACACCGCCTATGTCAGCAGTGGACGAAAACCGAAGCCCGGCGAAACTCTCGCTGGACGAGTTGACCGACGCCCAGCGCGAAGCCGTCGAGCACGTCGCGGGGCCGCTGTTGATTTTGGCCGGGCCGGGCAGCGGCAAGACGCGAGTCATCACACATCGCATCGCGCACCTGATGGGACAGGGTGTTGCTGGTGGGCAGATTCTGGCGCTGACGTTCACCAACAAAGCGGCCGACGAGATGCAGCGGCGCGTGGGGGCGTTGGCTCCCGGTCAGCCGGTGTGGGTTGGCACGTTTCATCGCTTCTGCGCTCAGTTGCTGCGGCGGCACGCGGCGCTGGTGGGGCTGGAGGCCAGCTATTCGATTTACGACGCCGCCGATAGTCGCCGGGCCTTGAAACACGTGCTGGAAGCGCTGAATGTCGACAGCGTGCACTTCACGCCCGAGCGGATTGCCCACCACATTAGTTGGGCCAAGAACAACCTGGTCGCGGCCGAAGATTACGAGCCGCGGATGGGACACGCGTTGGGCCGCATCGTCGGCCGCGTGTACCCGGCCTATCAGCAGTTCCTGCTGGATGCCAACGCGGTCGACTTCGACGATCTGCTGCTGCACGTCGCGCAGCTCTTGCAGGGCAACCCCGATCTGCGCCGCCGGCTGGACGCGCAGTACCAGTACGTGATGGTCGACGAGTATCAGGACACCAACCGCGCACAGTACCAGATCGTCCGCGCGCTCTCGGTCGATCATCCCAACCTGGCCGTCACAGGCGATCCCGATCAGTCGATCTATGCCTGGCGCGGTGCGAACCTGTCGAACATTCTTGACTTCGAGTCGGACTACAGGCAGGCGCGCGTCGTCCGCCTGGAGCGCAATTACCGCAGCACGAAACGGATCTTGCGCGTGGCGTCCGCTTTGATCGAGCACAACCGCCGTCGCAAGAAGAAGGGGCTGTATACGGAGAACGACGAGGGAGCTCCGGTACGACTCATTCAGTACGCCACACAGAAGAGCGAGGCTGCCTCGATTGCCGCCCGCATCGCGGCCGACTTCGAATCGGGGCGTCGCGAGTTGCGCGATTTCGCGATCTTCTATCGCACCAACGCGCTCAGCCGCGAGCTGGAAGACGCGCTGCGGCACGCGGGACTTCCCTACCAGATGGTCCGCGGTCAAGAGTTCTATCAGCGGGCCGAGATCAAGGACGTGCTGGCTTATTTGACGCTGTTGAACAATCCCCGCGACGATATGGCGCTGTTGCGAATCATCAATCGGCCGGCGCGGCAAATCGGCAAAAAGACGGTCGAAACGCTCGTCGCGCACGCGCGGGAGCGACGGATTTGCGTACTCGAAGCGGCGCGGCAAGCCGGCGTCATCGAGGGGTTGTCGTCGCGGGCGGCGGTCGCTACGGCGCGGTTCATCGCACTCTACGACAAGCTCACGCTGGCGATCGACAAACCCGTCAAGGAGATCGTGGCCTGCGTGCTGGAAGATACGGGCTATCGGGCGCAGCTCGTCGCTTCGGACGATGAGGAAGACCAGGAACGGCTGGCCAACATCGAGGAGCTGTTGACCGCGGCCGGGCAGTTCGATGAAGACCACTCGGGCCCGGGCCAGTTGGAAGAGTTTCTCGAAGGCGTGAGCCTCGTGAACGACGTCGACGACTGGGACGAGACGCAAGACCGCGTGACGATGATGACGTTACACGCATCGAAAGGCCTCGAGTTCCCCGTCGTGTACATCGTGGCGATGGAAGAGGGCCTGATTCCGCATCAGCGGAGCAGCGAGGACGAGTCGCAGTTGGAAGAGGAGCGACGGCTGCTGTTCGTGGGCATCACCCGAGCCCAAGACGAACTGCAACTGAGCATCGCCGCCCGCCGCGACTTCCGCGGACAACGCCGTACGACCGTGCCCAGTCGCTTCCTCTTCGAGATCCCTGGCGAAGAGCTGGATTGGGAGCGAGAGGAAGCGCCGAACGATCCGTACGGAACCGGGGCCTCTTTCCCTTCGAACTCTCCAAGTGTCCGGCCTGCAAATCGGCGCCCGGCGGCTGAACCCGAGTTTGCGGATGACGCCGACTGGGCTCAGGCCGACTCGGTCGCGTCGGGGACGTCGCCCGAGGTGACGAAGTCGTCGTCCGACGACAGCGGCGGCAAATGGAGCATCACCACGGCGGCGGAGTTGCTCGGCGACGTACCTGCCAATTCCGGGGCCAACTGTCACGAGTTTCAGCCGGGAATGCGGGTCACGCACCCTAACTACGGCAACGGCCAGATTGTCGCGATTAACGAGCGCGGGATGCTGCGAACGGCCAGCGTCTGCTTCGACGGCGAATCGCGCCATCGCAGCTTCGTGCTGGAAAAGAGCGCGCTGCGACCGCTGGACGGCTGAGCGGAATCAAACGCTACATGTACAAGAAGATCGCCCAGCTCAAGAGCATCGCTGCCTTCCGCCGGCGGCTGGATGAACTCGGCTGTTCGTTGCCGGTCGATGACGAGGTGCTCTCGGCGCACGGTGGTTCTCCCTTAGCCGAGTCGCTCGCCATCGCCGAACGGCGCGTCGGCAATCGGTGGTGTATTCATCCCATGGAAGGCTGGGATGCGCGGGAGGATGGCTCGCCGTCGGAACTCACGTTGCGGCGCTGGAAACGTTTCGGGACCAGCGGCGCCAAGCTGATCTGGGGTGGCGAAGCGGCCGCCGTGCAGCACGATGGACGCGCGAACCCGCGGCAGACGCTGGCGGTTCCTGAGAACCGTAGCGGTTTGGCCCGGTTGCTGGACACACTCCGCGCGGCGCATGGCGAAAGGTTTGGTCGTGTCGACGATTTGCTCGTGGGCTTGCAACTGACGCACTCGGGCCGCTTCTCGCGCCCCAACGGACCGCAGCTCGAACCGCGGATCGCCTATCATCATCCGCTCTTGGATGCCAAGTTCGGCATCGATTCCGATGACCAGGGCGTGGTGTGGAGTGACGAGGACCTGGAACGGTTGATCGATACCTACGTGATCGCCGCCGGCATTGCGTATGACGTGGGCTACGACTTTGTCGACGTGAAGTCGTGCCACGGCTACCTGCTGCACGAGTTTCTCAGCGCGCGGACGCGCGGCGGTCGCTTCGGCGGCGACTTCGATGGCCGCACGCGGCTGTTGCGGACGATCATCGAGCGGATTCGCGGCCAGTATCCAGGGTTGCCCGTCGCCGTGCGGCTCAGTGTCTTCGACACCGTGCCGTACAAGACGAGCCGGGAAGTGGGGCAACCACTGGAGTACGAGCACCTGCTTCCCTATCCGCACGGCTTTGGCTTGAGCGCCGATGATCCGCGGGAGATCGATCTGACCGAGAGCATTCGATTGCTGCGCACGCTGCACGAGTTGGGCGTCATGGCGGTGAACGTGAGCTGTGGCAGCCCGTATTACAATCCTCACGTGCAGCGGCCGGCCATCTTCCCGCCCAGCGACGGCTATCGGCCGCCCGAGGATCCGCTGGTGGGCGTGTGTCGACAGATCGACGCCGCCCGACGTTGCAAACAGGCCGTGCCCGAGCTGGTGCAAGTCGGCACGGGCTATTCGTATTTGCAGGATTACCTGCCGCACGTAGCGCAAGCTGTGGTGCGGGCCGGCTGGACGGATGCTGTAGGGATTGGCCGGATGGTGCTCTCCTATCCCGAATTGCCGGCCGACACGTTGGCCGGCAGGGCGATGGCGCGCAAGCTCGTCTGTCGCACGTTCAGCGATTGCACGACCGCGCCGCGCAACGGTCTCGTCTCCGGCTGCTATCCGCTGGATGATCACTACAAGACGTTGCCAGAAGCCGAGACGCTGAAGCGGGTCAAGCAAGACCTGCGGTCGTAACTTCCGGCCGAGAGACGACTGGCGTTGTCTGCAGCCGCCGGCGGCCTAGAATATCGCCGGCATGACTATCGGTGCTCGCGCGGATACGAGCGCTGCAGAGCGGCTGCGAACTCTCGCCACTCGCCTGCACGAACAAGCGGACTTCGCCGCGGCGGTCGCGAGTCTGGAACAAGGACACGGGGCCACTTTCGATGGAGTCTGGGGCTCGAGCCGCGCGCTCATCACGGCCGCGCTGCTGGCGCGCGAGCCGGAAGCACTCGTGGTGATCGCGCCGGGCGGCGCAGCGGTCGATTCCATCATCGACGATCTGCCGCTCTTCTCGGCCCGCCCGCCGGCGAGTTTCCCGGCTGCAGAGGCAACGCCCGATGAGGAGCGCCTGGACGATGAAGTCGCCGGCGAGCGACTGAGGGTGCTCAAACGGCTTTCTGGCGCAGAGTCGGCGCTGGTGTCGCCCTTCACGATCGTTTCTTCCATACAGGCGCTGCTGCAGCCTGTTCCCAGCCCCGAGCAACTCCGGCAGCAGACGCGGACGCTGGAAGTCGGCAAACCGCTCGACGTGCAGGAGCTGTTAACCTGGCTGGCGGAGGCGGGATTTCGATCGATGAGCGCCGTGGAACTGCCGGGTGAATTCTCGCTGCACGGCGGAATCTTAGATCTGTTCAGTCCCGATGCGGCAGAGCCCTTGCGGGTTGAGCTGTTCGGCGACGAGATCGAATCGCTGCGCCGCTTCGACGTCGGCAGCCAGCGCAGCCTGGCGATGCTCCAGCGGGCCGAAATCAGTTTGCCCGAGCGGCATCCGGCAGGCGGTCATCTGATCGACTACCTGCCCGAGCGCACCTGGTTCTTGTTGGTCGAACCCAGCGAGTTGCAGGAAGAAGCCGGCCACTATCTGCGCCGCGTCGACCATCCCGAGGCGTATCACAGTTTCCACGCGGTGATGCAGCAGGTGCTGCGCTTCCCGTCGGCCACTGCATCGGCCGTAGCGGCGAGCTCGATGGAAGAGACCTGTCGGCTCAAAGTTGAGTCGATCGAGAGATTCAGCGGCGACGTGCAGCGCGTGCGCGATGAACTGGATACGGTTGGCGAGTCGTGCGACGTGACCGTCGTCGTGCAGAGCGAAGCCGAGGCCCATCGGCTGACGGACGTCTTCGCCGAGACGAAGCTGGCGGCTTCAGGGCGATTGCAGTTTGTCGAAGGGCACTTGAGCGCGGGATTTCGGCTCATCGATCAGCGGCTGGCCATCGTCGGCAGCCATGAGCTGTTTCATCGCGAAGAGCGCGTGCGGCCAGTGCGGCGTCACGTGGGCCGCGCCATCGATAGCTTCCTCGAACTCCGCGAGGGCGACTACGTCGTGCATCTCGCCCACGGCATCGGGCGCTATCGGGGCCTGGAGATGCTCACCAAGGAGGACCAGGTCGAGGAACATCTGGAACTGGAGTTTCACGGCGGCACCAAAGTCTACGTGCCCACCACGCGCATCGAGTTGGTGCAGAAATACGTGGGGCCGACCAAGTCGCGGCCCACGCTCGCGCGGATCGGCGGTCGCTCGTGGCTGCGGCAAAAGCAGAAGGCGCAAGCCGCCGTGATCGATCTGGCGACGGAGATGCTCGATGTACAGGCTGCGCGCTCGGCGCAGCCGGGCATCGCCTTTCCGGCGGATACCGACTGGCAATCGGAATTCGACGCCGCGTTTCCCTATCCGGAAACCGGCGACCAATTGTCGGCCATCGACGCCATCAAGAACGACATGGCATTGACGCGGCCCATGGATCGGCTGCTTTGCGGCGATGTGGGTTATGGCAAGACCGAAGTCGCGATGCGGGCGATCTTCAAGGCCGTCGACAGCGGTTATCAAGTGGCGATTCTCGTTCCCACCACTGTGCTGGCCGAGCAGCACGGACGCACGTTGCACGGTCGGATGGCCGAGTATCCCTTCGAGATTGCCGTGCTCAGCCGGTTTCGTTCGCGGAAAGAACAGGCCGCCGTGATTGAAGGGCTGAAGGCGGGCACGATCGACGTGGTTGTCGGCACGCATCGCCTGGCGCAGCACGACGTGCAGTTTCAGAATCTCGGTCTGATCGTGATCGACGAGGAGCAGCGATTCGGCGTCGACGTGAAAGAGCGGCTCAAGGCGCTGCGCACTACGGTCGACGTGCTAACGCTGACGGCCACGCCTATTCCCCGCACGCTGCACATGTCGCTCTTGGGGCTGCGCGATATCTCGAATTTGGAGACGCCGCCGGAAGATCGGCTGGCCGTGGAAACGCGCGTGGCGCGGTTCGATACCGAGCTGGTCCGCCATGCGATCCTCCGTGAGCTCAACCGGGGCGGCCAGATCTACTTCGTGCACAACCGCATCCAGGACATCGAGACGATCGCCCGCAAGCTCAAGAACATCGTTCCCGAACTGCGGCTGGCCATCGGGCACGGGCAGATGCCTGAGTCCGAGCTGGAACGCGTGATGCTGGACTTCGTCGAGCATCGCTTCGATCTGTTGTTGGCTACGACGATCGTCGAATCGGGTTTGGACATCCCTAATGCGAACACGATCTTCATCGATGAAGCCGATCGCTACGGGCTGGCCGATCTACACCAACTGCGCGGTCGCGTGGGCCGCTACAAACATCGCGCGTACTGCTATCTGCTGATCGATCCCAATCGAGTCTTGAATCCCGAGGCCGCCAAGCGGCTGCGCGCGATCGAAGAGTTCAGCCACATGGGAGCTGGCTTCGCGATTGCGCTGCGCGACTTGGAGATTCGCGGCGCCGGCAATATCTTGGGCACGCAGCAGAGTGGGCACATCGCGGCCGTGGGTTACGAGCTGTATTGCGAGCTGTTGGAACAGGCGGTTCGCCGCTTGCAACGCCTGCCGCCCAAGCAGACGGTCGACGTCGATGCCGATCTGCCCGGCGAAGCCTACCTGCCGCGCAGCTACGTGGCGGACATGCGGCTGAAGATCGATCTCTATCGGCGGCTGGCGCGTTTGACTGCGGACGAGGAAGTCGATGACTTTGTCAGCGAGCTGATCGACCGTTTTGGTCCAGTGCCGTCACAGGTCGAGCGGCTGATCTCGCTGATGCGGATTCGCATTGCGGCCGCTAGCTGGGGCGTTGCTGGCATTCACGTCGAGGATGACTACCTCGTGCTACGCTATCGCCAGCCGGAGGCAATCCGCGAACTGGCAGAAGCCTCCGGCAAGCGGCTGCGGATTGTCGACGATCGCAGCGCGTATCTCCCCCTGACGAACCAGCTTCGCACGGCCGACGTGTTGCACGAGGAGTTGAAATCTCTGTTGCGGCCCCGTTAAGGGGTTTCTAGAATCCTCGACCGCGCGGTACTGGGCACTGGGCCTCACGTCACTTCGGGCTGCAGGTTCCGCGTTCTCCTCTGCTCAATACCGGCGGATGTGCTCTCACGCCGGCCGACTCGTCGTAGCTACAGACTGGCTTGTCCCGATGTCGGGTTTCGGGGCGGCCGATCCTTTCACGTCGCACACGGGAATGCCGTGGATCGACTTCTGTCGAACCTGCTGTTGTTGATCCTCGTCGGCCTGATGGCGGCCTTCTGGCTGTCGGGCGGGACGCCCGGCGATTTGTTGTCAAATGTCGGGCCGCTGCGCGCGTTCGCGGACGTGGTGCGCGATAGCAATCAGGCACCGCCGCAAAATCAACTTCCCGCCGCGCCGGCCTTCGGACAGAGTGCTCGTGGGCCGGCTGCTACACCGCCGGCCAATGCCAACGCGACTTCGCAACCACCCGTCCAGGCAGCCGCGACGGGTCCAGCGCCGACGTCGACTCCGTTGCCGAATGTGGCGCCCTTGCAATCGCCGCTGGCACCAGCGAACAGTGCGGCGGCGCCTCCCACCCCCACGGCGACGCTACTGGGTACGATCGAGCCGCCACCCCCACTGGATGAAGAGCTTGGAGTTCCGGCTGCCCCTGCGATGCCTGACTCTTCTTCGCCCGGTGGTAATGCCAGCGGCGTCGTACCACCTGCTGCGGGTAGTGTCTCGCCGCCAGTGCCCCAGCGACCCTTGGTCGACCTGCCGCAAATGCCCACCGCAGGCTCAAACCCAGTCGCCGCGCCGCTCCGTTCGCCGCCGCTCGCCGCGCCTGCCGCGGCGCTACCACCAGCAACGACGAGCCCGACGCCGACGCCACCGTTGACGCCAGATGCCGCGGCACCGCCGCCAGCCAGCGCGGCGACGTCGCCGCTCGTTCCACCCACCAACACGCAACACGGCTCAACTCCTGGTGCCGGCGCGCCGGGCAATACGATGTTCGCACCGCCACCATCTCAGGCCGCCATCTCGCAGCCCTCGCCGGCCACAGTCGGCGGCAGCGGAGTTGCACAACGGCCCGTCAACCAGCCGTATCCGCGCGCGGCAAATGTCGCCAACGGCGCACAAGCGTGGCCGGCGCCCGGCGGCGTTGCTCCGGCTGTCGGTCAACCAGCCGGCGCCGAACAGGCGCAGTTACCGTGGATCGGCGCGACTGAACTGTTGGAAGCCACGCCGGTGGCGAACATCGACGGCGAGATCATTCTCGCCAGCGAGGTCTTGCCGGCAGTCGATCGCGTGCTGGCAGAGCGTGGATCGCAAATCCCGGCCTCGCAGCGCGACGTGGCCCGAGCGGCGTTGGCCAAGCAGCGCCTCGAGCAGTTGATTGAGCTGCGGCTGATCTACAACGAAGCCATGCGCAACATCCCGGAAGAGAATCGCGGCTCGGTGGAAGATCAACTCAACGAACAGTTCTACCGGGCGGAACTGAAGCGGCAGATGGAACTGGCCGAAGTGAAGACGGTGCAGGAATACGATGAGCATCTGCGCGAATCGGGCGACTCGCTGGAACGGACCAAACACCGCTTTCGCATCGAGGTCTTGGCGCAGCAATGGTTGTTCCGCGAAGCGACCGACGAATCCGAGATCACGCACGACGAGATGTTGGCCTACTATCGCGAACACGAAGACGAGTATCGATTCCCCTCGCGTGTCCGCTGGGAACAACTGACGGCCCGGTTCGATCGTGTGGCCGACCAAGACGAAGCGCGGCGAAAGATCGCCTGGCTGGGCAATCAAGTGATCGACGGCGTGGCACTGGCCGACGTGGCCAAATCGTATTCGGATGGGCCGACGGCCCGAAGTGGTGGACAGTGGGAATGGACCTCGCAGGGCAGTCTGGCTTCGACGGTACTCGATGAGGCTTTGTTCGCCTTGCCGGTTGGCCAGCTCAGCCCGATTCTCGAAGACCAGCAGGGCGTACACATCGTGCGCGTATTGGAGCGGCAACAAGCTGGCCAAACGCCGTTTCTCGAGGCGCAGGTGGCGATCAAGGAAAACATCCGCCAAGAGCGCAAACGAGCGGCGCGGCAAGAATACGTCGACAACCTCCGCGAGCGCGCTCGGATCTGGACGATCTTCGACGAGCCCGGCGCCGCCGAACTCTTCGCCCGCCGGCCATCGGACGAAGTGCGGCGCTAGCGTCCGTCTCAATGGGCCGCATCTGATCTCTTGCGCGTCGGCGGCTCACGTTATCGCGAAGCGAAGGTGCCATTGGCCGCTCGCCGGCCAGTGAGTTGTATCAGTGAGCTGTGTTGTGCGGTCGCGGTATTGAAACTGCCGAACACTGGCTGGCAAACAGCCAGTGGCACCGAGATTGAACAGGTTGTGCCGTTTCCAGTTGAAGTGGACGCATGCTCGGCGGCCGAGCCTGGGGCTTCAGCGTTACTCGCCCCTGTCGCGCGCGATCCGGCATCATGGCCGTCGTCCTTGCTAATTGCCACGGTCGCCTGATACCTCTTGCATCACGAACAGAGGCGAAAGCAACGTCCGCGGGCCGATCGCGCGTGGGCGGCCGGATGCGAACGAGCGGTGAGGACTGCCATTGAACGGCCCGGCACGAAACGTCGAGTTGAAAGTGCGGCTCGACGATATGACGGCGACGCGGACCATCGCGGAAAGAATCGCGACCGGGCGTGGCGGTACGCAGCGGCAGGTCGATACCTACTTCGTTTGTCGAAGTGGGCGGTTGAAGCTCCGGGAGATCGACGGACGTGAGGGGGAGCTGATCGCCTATCAGCGGCCCAACGAATCTCATGCGCGATTGTCCAGATATCACCGTGTGGGCGTGACTCAATGCGCCGCGCTGAAGAAGGCGCTGGCCGCGGCACTGGGAATCCGCGGCGTGGTCGACAAGTCGCGCGCGATCTATTTCTGGCACAACGTGCGGATTCATCTCGATGAGGTGGTCGAATTGGGAAACTTTCTCGAATTCGAGGCCGTGTTGGGTGCCGAGGTCGATGAGGCGCGCGGGCGCGAACAGTTGGCAAGCCTTGCGGAAGAGTTCGAGCTGGACCCTGCGCGGACCATCGGCGGATCGTACGCCGATCTACTCGACGATTTGCACAATCAATAATGAGCATAGCGCGGGTCTGACGGTCGAGTGCGCGAGTCTCGCAGCGGGCGACGCGCGCGGCAACGCTCGCGCAGCGCGGGCGTTTGTACGCTTGCGACCCTCCGGCTACACTGCTGTCTCTCGATTCGGCGGGTCTATCTGTCGAAGTTTCTTTCCAGGCGTGTTGTCGAAAGGAATACGTGCATGACCAAGGTTGCCAAGTTGCAGCTTGGGGACCAGACCGTCGAACTGCCCATCGTCGTCGGGAGCGAGAACGAGCCGGCCGTCGACATCTCGAAGTTGCGGGCCAACTCTGGCTACGTGACGCTCGACGAGGGGTACGTCAACACGGGCGCCACGACGAGCAGCATCACGTACCTCGACGGCGAGAAGGGAGTCCTGCGGTACCGGGGCTACCCCATCGAGGTACTCGCCGAGCAGTGCGACTTCATCGAGGTGAGCTACTTGCTCATCTACGGCGAGTTGCCCAATTCCGAACAACTGCAGAACTTTCGTATGACGTTGCGGCGGCACACCATGCTGCACGAAGACATGCGGAGCTTCTACAACGGCTTCCCGCGCGACGCCCACCCGATGGCCATCCTGGGCTCGGTCGTGGGTGCGCTGTCGACGTTCTACCAGGACTATCTGAATCCCAGCGACCCGAAGCAGGTCGAGATTTCGATTTATCGGCTGATGGCCAAGCTGCCCACCATCGCGGCGTTCAGCTACAAGAAGTCGATCGGGCAGCCGTTCATCTATCCGCTCAACAAGCTCAACTACTGCGAGAACTTCTTGCAGATGATGTTCGCGGTGCCGAGCGAGCCCTACAAGATCGATCCTGACTTTGTCGAAGCACTGAACCTGTTGCTGATCGTGCATGCCGACCACGAGCAGAACTGCAGCACGTCGACCGTGCGAATCGTCGGCTCCAGCGACGCCAATCTGTTCGCATCCATCTCGGCAGGCATCTCCGCGCTGTGGGGACCGCTGCACGGTGGTGCCAACCAGGCCTGCGTCGAAATGCTGGAGCAGATTCAGCAGGACGGGGGCAACGTCGGCAAGTATGTCGACATGGCCAAAGACCGCGACAATCCCTTTCGACTGATGGGCTTCGGTCACCGCGTTTACAAGAACTACGATCCGCGAGCCAAGATCATCAAGGCCTGCTGCGACAAGCTGCTGAAGAAAGTCGAGACGCCGGACCCGATCTTCCAGATTGCCCAGGAACTGGAAGAGGTAGCGCTCAAGGATCCGTTCTTTGTCGAACGCAAACTATATCCCAACGTCGACTTCTATTCGGGCGTGATCTACCGCGCGTTGGGCATCCCCGTGCAGATGTTCACCGTGCTGTTTGCGATCGGGCGGCTGCCCGGTTGGATCGCGCACTGGGTCGAGATGCACCAATCGCCGAACAAGCGAATCGGGCGTCCCCGGCAGATTTACACGGGGCCCACCGAGAGGCCGTTCGTGCCGCTCTCGCGGCGGTAAGCCGCGAGCAGATCGTGCCGCAGTGTGCGGACAGAGTTGATTGCGTCGGAATGCGTTGCGTGGGGGGACTCTCTGAGGCGCGCCGCGGCAACAGCGCGGCGGATGACCACCACGTTCATCAACCGATCGGCAGCGACGCCTTCACATGGCGCCACTCGGACGGCGCGCGGAGCGGAGAATTCGAAGCATGAGCAGGACGGTCACCGTCTTTTGGCCGGGAGACTATCGCGAAGAGCCCAATCGGCTCGCGGCGCCCATGGTCCGCGAGACCACTGCGCAGTTGACGAAGGCGCTGCAGAAGTTGGGTCGCAAGCCCAAGGTCATTCGCAGCTTTTTGCGCAAGCCGCACGAAGCCATCGATAAGCTCGGCCCCGTCGACGATCCGGTGATCGGCGTCTTCTGCCACTGGACCTATGGCCCGCATACCTGTGAGGGTGTTGTCGGCAAGGATCAGCCGCTGTTGTTGGCGTCGAACTTTTCGGGGCAGTGGCCGGGCCTGGTGGCGCTGTTGAATACGAGCTCGTGTTTGGAGAGCGTCAACCGTTCGCACTCGCGCATCTGGACCGACGCCGCCGATTGGACCAAGGATCGCCGCTTCATGGAGCGGCTCGACGAGTGGTGTTCCAGTGGCCGCATCGCCTACGACGAGTCCGAGTTGCACTACAGCGCGCCGGTCTCGCCCGAGGCGGCCCGCATTGCCGACGAAGTGCTGGCCGAGATTCGCCAGCGACGCGTCCTCGCGCTGATGCTGGGCGACACGTCGATGGGCATGATCAACGGCTACTTCGGCCCGCGTATCTTGAGCCGCATCGGCTTTGCCGAACACAAGGTCGATCAGGCCTGGCTCATCAATCGCGGCAGGTTCATTCCCGAGCGGCGCATCGACGAGGCGTTTCAGTTCGTGGTGGACCACGGCGTCAAGTTTCACTGGCAGGAGAACGGCGACGACGACTTCACGCCGGAGAGCACCCGCGCGCAACTGGAGATGTATCTCACGGTGCTCGATTTGATCGACGAGTTTCAAGCTGACTGTTTGGGCTGGCAGTATCAGCTCGGCCTGTTGCCGCTGTTGCCACCCAGCGACTTTTGCGAGGGGTTGCTGAACAGCACCTGCCGGCCCGAAGGCAACGGCGATCTGATCATCACGGCGACTGAAGCCGACCAGGGGAATCTGATTCCCATGGAGTTGATGAAGCGGATTCTGCTCCGTCGAGGGATGAACCCGTCGGTCATGTTTCACGATGTGCGGTGGGGCAGCCGGCACAAAAAGCGCTGGCTGTGGGTGCTGCTCAACAGTGGTTCCTGCGGCGCGTACGCTTTCAATCACGATCCGGATACGCTGCGTGGCGTGCACAGCTACCGTCAGCCCAAGGGGTATTTCCCGGTGCCGGGTGGAACGTTTGCCGGCGAGAGTCTGCCCGGCGAGATCACGTGGTCTCGGGCCTATCTCCGCGATGACCAGTTGTGGATGGACATTGGCCGCGGCCGGGTGGCGAAACTGCCCGCCAAAACGCGCGAAGCGTGGTGGAACGGCACCACCCGACAGTGGCCCTTCATGGCGGCCGATCTCGGCTGCTCGATGGAGACGGTGATGGCGCACTATCAAAGCAATCACGTCGCCGTCTGCTATGGCGATATCTTCGGCGAGATGGTTGCGCTGTCCCAGGCGCTGGGCTTCAAGGTCCGCATCATGGCCACGTCGCTGTAGCCCGCCTCTTTGCGGTTACCCGAGATCGCGTCGAGCGCGACCATCTCGTCGGCTCGCGGCGATCGCTTCTTTCTCCGCTGCTCGCGCGGTGCTCGCTGACCGGTAGTTCTTACCTGACCGGCACGCTTTCCCATCCTGCCAGTTCGGCTTCGGTGCGTTCGCAGCAGGACCGATACAGGACAGAGGATTGCCCCTCTTGTACCCAGGTTGCCGAGGCGCTTCATGGTCCGGTCATGGTTGCCCGTGTTGCTGGCCGTTGGTTGTGCATGTGGCGGCTGGCACGTCGCCGCGCGCGAGGCGTTGGCCGAAACGGTTTGGAATCATGCCGAGCGCGTGATCCAATTGGGCCGCTCAGGTTCGCGACAGCGATCGCCCGTGATGACGGCCGTCGCCATCGCTCCCGAGGGCGATCGCGTTGCGACGGCCGGTGACGATCATCACGTCCGCATCTGGTCGCTCAACAACGGCCAGATGATGGCCGACTTCCGCGGCCACGCGGATTGGATTCGCGCCGCGAGCTTCAGCCCGGATGGTCGTCTGCTGGCCACGGCCGGCGACGACCGCCGTGTGCGGCTGTGGGATACCGCGTCGCGGACTTCTCACGACCGCTTCTCGGCGCACACGGCACCGATTTACGCGTTGGCGTTCAGCGCGGATGCGTCGCTATTGGCGGCCGCCGACTTCGATGGCATGGTCCGCGTCTACACGCTGGCCGGCGGCGGCAGCGTGCAGACTTTGGTCGGGCCCGGCAAAGATCTCCGCGCGATTTGTTTCTCGGACGACGGCACGCAGTTGGCCGCGGCCGGGCGCGACGGCGTGATCCGCATCTGGGAAATGCCGACGGCCCAGATGTCGCTAGACATCGCGGCCCATCCTCGCCGCATTCGCGCGGCGACCTTTTCGCCCGACGGCAGTCGCATTCTGACGGCCGGCGACGACGGGACGCTGCGCGTGCATAGCGCACTGGACGGCACGGAGCAACTCGCGCTGGGGAATCGTCGCGGCAGCATTCGCAGTTTGTCGTTTTACGGGATCGAGACGATCGCGGCCGGCGGCACCGACAACATGATCGAACTCTGGGATCTGAACACCGGTTCGCGAATCGGCCGGTTGGAAGGGCATCGCGGCACGGTGGCCGTGCTCGACGGACAAACGTCTGCCGGGATGCTCGTCTCGGGCAGCTTCGACACGACGGTTCGAGTCTGGAGCCCCAGCGACGTGGCGACGGAGAACACGGCCCGCAACCCATCGGAAGCTGCGGCCCGCTAAAGCGCGACAGGCAACATCGCGGCGCGCTGGAACCCGACCCAGACGGCGCCGACTGAGTGACGGACACACAAGGGGTGACAGGGAGGATACCGGTGGGTTTCTTCAAGAAGCGTTTTCGCCGTGAGTCCGCGCACCAAGCGAACGAACTTCGTCGCCGCCGCGCCCGTCGCACTCGCATGCGCGGCGCTGAAGCCCTCGAGCGCAGACAACTGCTGGCTGCCGACGTACACGTGGGCGTCGTGTACTACGAAGAGGACAGCGGGCAAGACACGGCGCCGGACGTGTTTCACATCACGTTCGAGGGCGGACCGGATGACACCCAACTCGCACAACTGATCATCGACACCGACAAAGCGGGCGACGGGCTGTCGGTGGCCGACGGCTTTTTCGATACCGAGGATGGGGGCGCCGGCACGTTTGAGTCGCACGGCCCGCAGATTCTGTCGCAGGCCGGCATCGACTCGGTCACCTTTGACGTCGTCGACGGTGGCACGCAGTTGCTGTTCACGTTCGAGGGCTTCGATCCGGGCGAGACACTGGTCTTCGGCATCGACGTCGACGAGCGCGGCTTCCTGCCGGGCAGTTCCAGCGCCGTGACCGAAGGTGCGGAGTTCGAGGGCTCGCAGTTCATTGCCACGCTCTCCGCTCCGCATCATTTCGATCTGACGGGTTCGGCGGTGTTCCTCGATTCCTTCGACCACTCGGGGCTGCCTTTCACGCTGCCGCCGGACGAGTACGTGCCGCCCAGCACGACGCCGCAGGCCTTTCGCACCGCCGGCGCCGCGCTGTCCGACCAAATGACGCCGCTGCCGATCACCATCTCCGGCACCGTGTTCGAGGACTTCGATCTCGACAACGATCAGGATCCGGGCGACCCGGGCATCGCCGACGTGACGCTCCAGCTATGGCAGTTCGACGGTACGGACTATGTGGCCACAGGCAAGACAACCACCACCGATGGCGACGGAAACTACGAGTTCACCGACGTGTTGCCGGGTCGTTATCGCGTGGTTGAAGTTCAGCCCGCTGATTTGTTCAGCGTGGGTGCGACGGCGGGCACGGTTGACGGCGCGACGCGCGGCAGCGTGCTGTCGCCCGACGTGATCACCGAGATCGATCTGTTGGGCGGCGACGATAGCATCGACAACGACTTTGCCGAGGCGCGGCCGGCCTCGCTGGCCGGACACGTCTTTCACGATGCTGACGACGACGGCGTGTTCGACGCCGGCGAAACGGGCATCGGCGGCGTCACGATTCAAGTGCAGCGCCTGCCCGACGGAGCTCCGCCAGAAGCTCCGATCGAAGTGCAAACCTTGGCCGATGGAAGTTGGGCCGTGACCGGCTTGCGGCCGGGCAACTATGTCGTCCGCGAAGTTCAGCCGGAAGGCTATCTCGACGGCAAGGACGCGCCGGGCAACTTGGGCGGTACGGCTTTGCCGCAACCGGGCGACGAGATCAGCAGCGTCTTCCTGTTCAGTGGGCAGGCGGGCATCAACTACGACTTCGGCGAAATACTACCCAGCTCGATCTCCGGATTCGTGCATGCCGACCGCGACGGCAACTGCGTGCTCGATCCCGGCGATCAGCCGCTGGAAGGCGTCGTCATCGAACTGCTCGACGGCACCGGGACGCCCATTGCCACCACGGCGACTAACGCTCAGGGTCGTTATGAGTTCACTGGGCTCGCGCCGGGTGTTTACTCGGTCCGCGAAGTTCAGCCGGCCGGTTACTTCGACGGAGACGATCACGTCGGCACGGCGGGCGGACAGCACATCCAGCCCGACACGCTGGCCCAGATCGTGCTCACCTCGGGCACGAATGCCGAGCACTACGACTTCTGCGAGCACGAGCCCGCCAGTCTCTCCGGACACGTGTACGTCGACGACAATCAGAACGGCCAGCGCGACGCGGGCGAGGCACCCATCGCCGGCGTGACGCTCGAGCTCAAGGATGCCGACGGCAACCTGACGGGCATCACGACCACGACCGACGACACCGGTTTCTATCGCTTCGACAACCTGCGGCATGGCACTTACGGTGTGCAAGAAACCCAACCGGCGGGATTCTTCGACGGGCTCGACAGCCCGGGCAGCGCGGGTGGCGTGGCGGCGAATCCCGGCGACATGATCACCGGCGCGGTGCTCACGCCCGGCTTGAATGCCGTGAACTACGACTTCGGCGAGCTGCGCCCGGCGAGCATCTCGGGCCGCGTGCACGCCGACCGCGATGGCGACTGCGTCCTTGATCCCACCGATCTGCCGCTGGCCGGCGTGACCATTCTGCTGCTCGATGCATCGGGCAACCAGGTTGCCAGCACCACGACCAACGACGCGGGCGAGTACAGCTTCGACAATCTCGCCCCGGGCACCTACAGCGTGGTCGAGCAACAGCCGGCCGGGTTCTTCGACGGCGACGATCACGTCGGCTCGGCGGGAGGAGCGCTCATCGCGCCCGACACGATTGCCAACATCACGCTGGGTTCGGGCACGGCTGCCACCGAGTACAACTTCTGCGAGCACGAACCGGCCAGCCTCTCCGGGCACGTGTATGTCGACAACAATCAAAACGGGCAGCGCGACCCCGGCGAAGCGCCGATTGCCGGCGTCACGTTGGAACTCAAGGATGCCGGCGGCAACCTGACGGGTATCACCACGACCACCGACGCGGCCGGTTTTTACCGCTTCGAGAACTTGCGACACGGCACCTACGGTGTGCAAGAGACGCAACCGGCTGGTTTCTTCGACGGGCTCGACAGCCCGGGTAGCGCCGGCGGCGTGGCGGCTAATCCCGGTGACATGATCTCCGGCGCCGTACTCACGCCGGGTCTGGCTGCGGTGAACTACGACTTCGGTGAACTGCGGCCGGCGAGTATCTCGGGCACCGTGCACGTCGATGACGACGGCGACTGCCTGATCGACGCCGGCGAGCAGACCCTGAGCGGCGTGACGATTTACCTGCTTGACGCGGCTGGCAATCGCATCGACAGCACCACGACGGATGCGAGCGGGACGTACTTCTTCGCGAATCTCGCTCCGGGCGAATACGGTGTCGAAGAGGTGCAACCCGAGGCGTTCCAGACGGGCGGCGAACACGTCGGCACGGCGGGCGGAACCGTGACGGGCGACAACTTCATTCGCCAGATCACGCTCGGCTCCGGCGAGAACGCGCTGGACTACAACTTCTGCGAGCGGCACAACGGCACCATCTCCGGTTTCGTATTTCAGGATGGCGGCGTCATCGAGCTCAATAGCTCGCAGACGCTCAGCGCAAACAACCTGCGAACGTTCCGCGATGGCGCACGCACGGCCGACGACCTACCGATTCCGGGCGTCTCACTGCAACTGACCGACATCTCGGGCCAAATCGTGCTCGATGCCAGCGCCCAACCGATGGTGGCCGTGACCGACGAAAACGGCTTCTACGAGTTCACTGGTCTCGCACCTGGCGTGTACACGATTATTCAGAGCCACCCGGAAGGTTATCTCGACGGTATCGATACGGCCGGCACAACGGGCGGTCTGGCGATCAACGCCGGAGTCGATGCTGACCTGGTGCCCTTGGGCATGACACACAACTTCGACGCCATCGTGGGCGTTGTGCTGCCACCGGGTGGCGCTTCGGTCGAGAACAATTTCAGCGAAGTCATCGCCCAAATCGAAGACCCGCCGCCGGAAACGCCCCAGACGCCAATTTTCCCGAACAACCCGCCGTCGGTGCCGCCGCTGCCGGCGCGTGGCCCACTGGGCGGCGGGCGGCCGATTCCCGGCGGCATCGCCAACCCGCCCACGCCACCTTCCGTGCAATCTTTCTTCTTCGGCGGAGGCGTGGTGCCCACCGGCGGCTACACCTGGCACCTGAGCGTCATCAATGCCGGCTATCCGCGCGGCGAGCAGGCCGGTTCGGCCGAGATCGTGCAGGTCCGCAGCCGACAGTTGGACCGCGGCTGGGAGAATGCCGATCTCTCGCAGGGCCGCTGGCTGCTGAGTACCTACGATACCGGAGGCCAGGTTGTCGAGTTCGGCATGGTCGACGCCACGCCCGTCACCGGCGATTGGAACGGCGACGGCGTGACCGAGGTCGGCATGTTCCGCGACGGCGAGTGGTTCCTCGATCTCAACGGCAACGGACGCTGGGACACCGGCGATCTCTGGGCCCAGCTCGGCTCCGCGACCGATCGTCCGGTGACCGGCGACTGGGACGGCGACGGCAAGACCGACATCGGCATCTTCGGTCCCGAGTGGCTCGGCGATCCGCCGGCGCTACGCCGGGAGCCGGGTCTGCCCGATGCCGACAACGAACCGAGCGGCCGCAAGAAGAACGTGCCGCCGGAGCCGCACGAGGCCACGTCCGGACGCCGCGTGCTGCAACGCACCGAGCACGGACGGTTTCGTTCCGACGTGATCGATCACGTGTTCCGCTACGGCAGCTCCGGAGATGTGCCGGTCACCGGCGACTGGAACGGCGACGGCATCGACACCATCGGTGTGTTCGCCGGCGGCGTGTGGTTCCTCGATCTCAACGGCGACGGGATGTGGGACATCGAAACCGAGAACGCCAGCTACGGCGACATCGGTGACGTCCCGGTGGCCGGCGACTACGACGGCGACGGCATCGACGAGCTGGCTGTCTATCGCAACGGACGCTGGTACGTCGACATCAATCACAACGGCGTGGCCGACGAAGACGATCTGGAATTCCGGCTCGGGCAAGCCGGCGATGTACCCGTTGTGGGCGACTGGGACGGCGATGGCGTCGAAGAGCCCGGCGTCTATCGCGAGGGCCGCACGTACCGCGTCGATCAATAGCCTGCGACGCTGGCTGCTGTGAGTCACCACCGCCTTTCACTGGCTGCTTGCCAGCCAGTGGCACCCTCGCTTCGCCCCCGATGTCGTAGCCCGTTCAGCGAGCAAGCAACTGCCGTCTCGCGATGAGCCGTTAGCTGGCCTTCAGCTTGTCGACCTCGGCGGTGCACTGGGCGATCTCCGCTTCCAGGCTGCGGACTTCCTCGGGATCGTCCATCTGCTGCCGCGCGCCGGCGAGCTTCGTGCGGAGTTGCTGCAAGCGCTTGCGCAGCACGTCAATCCGCTTCTTGGCCTTTTTGTCCATGGAGAGTGCGTTTCGGTTTGCGATTGAGGTTTGAGGCGCGCTTTGCGGTGCATCTACAACTGCGGCGCGTTGCACAACCGCTCTTGGCCTGATCCAGGGTGCCACTGCTGGCTTGTCCAGCAGTGCCCAGTAGCGGCTCCCATTGCTGGACAAGCCGGCAGTGGCAGCCGAGCCCAGATGCACATGCGCAACATTCAGAGATTACCAGACCGCGAGCGTGCGTTCTACGTGTGCGACTTTGTCACCGTGGCGGGGTTTCCGCCGCTCGCTACCGCGTTTTTTCCGAGTCGTCTATCCCGGACGCGAGTAGATCATCGACCAGCTTGAGCGCCTGGCTACGAGAGTGGATTTCGCCGTCGAGCTGAGCGGCGCGAACGCGAGCCAGCAGTCGCGCGTAGGCGGGACCTTGCGGCACGTTGTGGTCGATCAAGTCGCTGCCGGTGAGCAGCGGCCGTGGATTCAATTCTTCGGTAGGGCGCGCGGCTTGGCGGCGACAGTACTCCAGCGGCTCTGTCGACTCGCCCCGTAACTCGGCGTGCGCAGCATGAAGCGCGAGCAGTTCGTCAAAGCGCGGATCGACGATCAGGGGTTGCAGCTGTGACCAGGGCATCTGGGGTGCGTCGACCAGAGCGCGTTGATGGCCGACGAGCCAGACGATCGTCTCGTTCTCGCGGTTGGATAGCCGCAAACGCTGAGCGATGGCGCGCAATAGGTCTGCGCGCTCGCTCGTATCCGCCATCCTAGCGACCGCGTGCAACAGCGCCGCCATCGCCAGCGGAAACTCTGCCGGAGCGAGCCGCTGGACGAGTCGCTCGGTGTAGTCGAGAAAATCGAATTCAGGTTCGCTCGGCCCGTCGACGCCCGTGGTTTGGCCGGCGAGCGCGGCGACTTCTGGCAGCAGCGCACCGAGCAGCCGTGTTTCGCACAAGAGTCGCACACCGCGACCCGGCTGGGCCGAGACGAGAACGAGCTGTAGCTCCTGCGCGAGCCGCTCGGCGCTGATCGCGGTCACGTCGGGCGCCATCCGCGTGATGGCGTCCTTCGTCTGCTCGTCAATTTCGAAATCGAGCGTGACGGCCAACCGCACGGCGCGTAGCATCCGCAGCTTGTCTTCGCTGAAACGTGCGGCCGGGTCGCCGATCGCACGAATCAGCTTTCTTGCGATATCGACTTGTCCCTCGACGAAATCGATCACCTGCTCGGCTTCGGGGTCGTAGAACAAACCGTTGACCGTGAAGTCGCGGCGTCGGGCGTCGACGTCGGGTGTGCTGAACGTCACGGCGTCGGGGCGCCGCCCGTCGCTGTATGTCGCATCGCTGCGAAAGGTGGCCACTTCGACGGCGCCGGCCGCGCGCGGCCCGAGCACCTGTACCACTCCAAAGGCCGCGCCGATGAACTTTGTTCGGCGCTTCCCGAAAACCTCGCGTACACGATCGGGGGTCGCATCGGTCGCCACGTCGTAGTCCTTCGGCGTGCGCCCCATCAGCTCGTCGCGGACGCAGCCCCCGGCCCAGTACGCCGTGAAATCCGCGGCCCGCAGGCGACGTACGACTTCGGCAGCCCATGCACGGCACTTCTTGGGATCGACTTCGATCATCGAACGGTTCGGATTCTGGCGACAACGAGAGGCCACTCCCGCGGCATCGCGCGGGTGCGCTCGCATCAGAAGGACGCGGCACGTCGCGATCGGGTTCGATCTTACCACAGGGGCGAGTCGCGACCGCGGCCGCAGCAGCCTGCAAGGCTTGACGGCGCTGGCAGCTTGTCTGACGGCGTGCGTCGCGTACAACTTGCTGGAACCAAGGCCGCGCGAGGGCTCGACCACCACGCGCGCATCGCCCGGGCAACACACGCAAAACACCATACGACATGCCGCTTGTCACCGCCCAACAGTTGGAAGAGTTGACTGCCGCCACTCTCGGCGCGGCGGGCGCCACCCGCGAGGAAGCCGCGATTGTTGCCCGCGGACTGGTCGACAGCAATCTCGTCGGGCACGACTCGCACGGCGTGGTACGCCTGGAGCGCTACATTCGGCAGCTCGAAATTGGCGAGCTCGTACCCGGCGTCGAGCTGCGCGTGGAGCGCGAGACAGCGGCTACGATCTGCTGCGACGGCCAGTTGGGCTTCGGACAAGTTCAGGCACAGCGACTGCTAGAGCGCGCTGCCGAAAAGGCGCGTACTGTAGGTTGCGCGACGGCAACGATGCGCCACAGCGGGCACGTCGGCCGACTCGGCGCGTATCCCGAGGCGGCTGCTACCGCCGGTCTCGCGGCGCTGATGGCGGTGAACGACAACGGCGTCTATCGCATCGTCGCGCCGCCCGGTGGCATTGACCCGGCGATCAGCACCAATCCTGTGGCGCTGGCCGTGCCATCGTCCGATGGACCGATCGTGCTCGACTTTTCGACCAGCGTCGTAGCCCAAGGCAAGGTGCTCTTGCGCCGCGTCGATGGTGGGGCCTGCCCCGAGGGGTGGCTGCAAGATGCCCAGGGAGTGCCGACGATCGATCCGATGACGTTGTTGGCAGATCCGCCGGGAACCATCTTGCCCTTGGGCGGGGTGGCCGACTTCAAGGGCTTTGGGCTCGGCCTGCTGCTCGACATGCTGGTCGGCGGGTTGACCGGCGGTTCATGTCCGCCCGGGAAGCCTGGCGGCGTGGACTCAAATAACGTGCTGCTTGTCGTGTGGGATCCGCAGCACTTTGCCGGCAGCGAACATCTGGTCGAGCAGGTCGGCCATCTGGCCGAGTTAACGCGCGGCAGCCGCCGCAAACCCGACGTCCAACAGATTGTCCTGCCGGGCGATCGCTCAAGCCAGTGCCGCGCCCAACGACAGCGCGACGGGATTCCACTGGGCGAGGGTACCTGGGAGACGCTCTTGGGGCTGGCGCGGCAACTCGACGTGCAACCGCCAACCAGCCAGTAGCACGACCAGCGAGGTTGTGCCCGGTTTACAGTGCCACGTGGTAGGAGACGCTGGCCGGATTCTAAACCATACTGTGGACGAGCTAGCCGCGCTGCTCGAACGGTAACGGCACCTGATAAGCGGAGAATCAACGAAAATGAGTGAATCGCTCGTCAAGCATCATGTCGAAGACAACATTCTGCATGTGGCGATCAACCGACCGGAAAAACGTAACGCCCTGACCGGCGAAATGATGCACCTGTTGGCCGATGCCGTGCAGACGGCCGACGATCATCCGGAAGTGCGGGCCGTGATCGTCTCGGGCGAGGGGCCAGTGTTCTCGGCGGGCATCGACGTGATGGCGCTGGCACAGTTGCAGGCGGAAGCCGGCGAGCGCAATCCGGCGCGCTGGCTGCGGCGCATGGCGGGCGACTGGCAGCAGACGTTGCACGTGATCGAAACCACCGAGGTGCCGGTCATCGGCGCGCTACACGGCCAGGTGATCGGCATGGGGCTCGAACTGGCCCTCTCCTTCGATCTCCGCGTTGCCAGCGACGATCTGCAATTGAGTATTCCAGAATCGCGCATGGGACTGGTGGCCGACGTGGGCGGCACGACGCGCTTGAGCCGGGTGATTGGTCCCAGCCGCGCGAAAGACATGCTGATGACGGCCCGCAACGTCGGCGCGCAAGAAGCACTCTCCTGGGGTCTGGTCAATCGCGTTGTACCGGGCAGCGAGTTAGCGGCCGGCGCCCGTGACTTGGCCGATCAAATCGCCCGGAACGCGCCCTTGGCGGTTGGCTTGGCAAAACTGATTGTCGACCAGGGAGACGGCCTCGATCGCCATACGCAGATGACGCTGGAGCGGTTGGCCCAAAGCCAGCTCATCACAACTCACGACGTGACTGAGGCGGCGACCGCGTTCTTCGAACGCCGGCCCGCCGCTTTCCAAGGCAAGTAGTAGCGCCCAGCGACTCATTCGAGGGCCGCAAGCGCCGCGAGGATTTCGTCTGCCGAAGTAAGGAATCTCACAGACCCACGTTCGATCAATAGGAATACTTCTCATGGCCGAGTCGCGCAGCGCATTCGCGCCGTATTGTGGTCATGGAAGTCAAGATGCTGTTGATCGAAAGGATGTGCAGATGCTGTTGGGCAGAAGAAGCTGGGCCGGCGCCATACAATTGGGGCTAGCACTGCTGCTGGTCGGCGCGAGCGGAGCATGCAGTCAGGCGAGCGACGACGCTGTCCTCGGGCGCACGTGGCCCGCGGCTCAGCGCGTCTCTATCGACCGCGTCGACCACTCAGCCTATACGGCTTTGCTGGGCCGCTATGTCGATCAGTCGGGGATGGTCGACTATGCGACGTGGAAGGCGACCGCGGCCGACATTCGCGCGCTCGATGCGTACCTGGAAACGCTTTCCCGCGCGAATCCCGACGCATCGGCCTCTCGCGAGGGTCAACTGGCGTTCTGGATCAACGCTTACAACGCGGTCACGTTGCGCGGCATTCTGCGCGAATACCCGACGAGCAGCATTCGCAACCACACGGCCAAGGTCGTCGGTTACAACATCTGGGACGATCTGTTGTTGCACGTCGGCGACGGCCGCTACTCGCTCAATCAAATCGAGCACGACGTGCTGCGCAAGATGGGCGACTGGCGGATTCACTTCGCCATCAACTGTGCGTCAATCGGCTGTCCGCGGCTGTTGGCCGAAGCCTACGTGCCCCAGAAGCTCGAACAGCAACTGGTCGCCAACACGCAGCAGTTCTTTAGCGACCCCCGCAAGTTTCGTCACGATCCAGCGGGGCGGTTGTACATCACGCAGATCATCAAGTGGTTCGCCGAGGACTTTGGCGCGACGCCTGCCGAGCGACTGCGGACGATCGCGCCCTACCTGCCGACGGAAGCTGCCCGCCAACTGGCTGCTAGCGGCAGCGCCCAATTCTCGTACTTAGACTACGACTGGGGTTTGAACGATCGCAGCGCGCAACGTGCGGCTCGTCGCTAGTGCTCCGTCAACACTTATTCTTCGGGTACGAGTTGTCCGGCGGAGCACTAGCATGTTGTCTGCGCCAAAGCACTTGCGTCTTTGGCGAACGTTTCGCGTCGCCCGAATGAATCGGGCTGACGCTCCACTAGCAGGCTCTGCTGGCGACTTGGAGAAACTGCCCTTGATGGGGCTTTCGAGCGCGGCTACAAACCGCCCCCCTGTTCCCGTCACCAGCCGCCAGGCGGCCGCCGTTCTTCTCTTCTCGGTAATCAGTCTCACACACCGCCGCAGCCGTGGCGGTCGAAGACATGGATGTCTCCGGTGCGGCGTGCATCCGGCCGGCTCGTTCGATGCGAAAGGAGTCCTTCCCATGAAATGCTTCGCCTGCGCTGCGCTGGTCGCGGCACTGCTGAGCGCTGCCTTGACCGGTTGTCAACACTATGGCTGCCCGGGCGGATCCTGCGGCGTCCCCGCCTATGGTGCTCCCCCCACCAGTTACGCACCACCGGCAACGTCGTACGCGCCGCCGGCCACTTCCTACTCACCAGGCTACGCTCCGGACCCTGCCGGCGCCGGCACAATGGTCGTCCCGCCTCCGTCGAGCGGCTCAGGCGCCCGTTAGGACTCGCGCGCCGCTATACCTCATTGCGGAGCTGCGGCTTGGTCGCGTTCGGCTCGAGCGGTGCGCTGGCCGACGCGTCGCTGGTGTAGGCTAAGGGCGCGGAGGCCTGGAGATTCGCTATGGCTACCATCACGACGACGCGAGCTGCCAACTCAGCGCAGCGACGCGCTTCACCCGCGCTCGACGACGTGTGGGTCGTGATTCCCGCGCTCAACGAAGAGGCTTCGCTGCCGCATGTGCTTGACGACCTGCCGGAAGTGGGCCGCGTGATCGTCGTGGACAACGGCTCCACCGATGCGACCGCCGCAGCCGCCAGCGCGTGTGGGGCGGAGGTCGTGTGCGAACCGCGTCGTGGCTACGGCTCGGCCTGCCTGCGAGGGCTGGCAACCATTCGGGCCAACATCGCCGCTGGCGAGCGGAGTCCACGCTTCGTCGCGTTTCTCGACGCCGACTACAGTGACCACCCGGAGCTGTTGCCGCAGTTGATCGCGCCGTTGCGCGAAGGCCGCGCCGAGATGGTGTTGGGCTCGCGGCTGTTGGGCCGACGCCAGCGGGGCGCGATGCCGGCGCAGAGCGTCTTTGGCAATCGCCTCGCGTGCTGGCTGATGCGGTGGTTGTTCGCCGCGCGCTACACCGATCTGGGGCCCTTCCGCGCCATCGACTACCAGGCGCTCGAGCGGCTCCACATGGCCGACACCAACTTCGGCTGGACCGTCGAGATGCAGATCAAGGCGGTCCGCGCGGGGCTGCGAACACTGGAAGTGCCGGTGCCATATCGCTGCCGCATCGGCGCCAGTAAGATCAGCGGGACGCTGTGGGGCTCGGTGCGAGCGGGCTATAAGATTCTCTATCTGATCGCCAAGTATGGCTGGCAAACGCGACGCCGGCGCGGCAGCGAAGCCGCGTTCCGCGCCACCTAAGCCGGCGCGCCATAAAACGCAGGGCTCAGACAACAACTGGCTCCTGTGGTTGCTGCTTGCGCTGGCCGCCGCCTGCTGGATGGCCTACGCGGCCCTCGCGCTATTGAGTCCGGCGTTTGCGCTCGAGCGCGACTATCTCTCGCGGCCGATTCCCGCCGTCGTGTGTCTGCTCTTTGCGGCCTTCGCCGTACATCTTGCCGCGCTGGCGGTCGCGCTACGTGCGAAACAGGGGCGGTGGCTCACCTGGTTGATTCTTGCGCCGGCCGTATTGTTTCGGGCGACCGTGCTGCCATCGGTGCCGATTCAGGAAGTCGACATCTATCGCTACCTGTGGGATGGAGCGACGCTCACGTCGGGCGTGAGTCCCTATCGCTACAGTCCCCAGCAGGTGCGCGAAGCCCGGGATTCCCAGTCGCTGCCGAACGATCTGGCCGTGCTCGTGTTGATGCGCGATGCGCATCCTTCGCTGGCGACAATTGTTTCGCGCATCGAACACGCGCAGTTGCCCACCATCTACCCGCCCGTCAGCCAGGTGGTGTTCGCACTTTCGGCCTGGACCACGCCAGACACCGCCGGCGTGCACACGCACATCGTCATGATGAAGATCTGGCTGGCCGTTTTCGATCTGCTGGCGCTGCTGTTGATCGTCCGCATTCTCCGGATGGCGGGACTGTCGACGGCCTGGAGCATCGTCTATGGCTGGTCGCCCTTGGTGCTCAAAGAATTCGCCAACGCGGGGCATCTCGATTCGATTCCGGTTTGCCTGACGCTCTTGGCCGTGCACCTCGTACAAGTCTCTGGTTGGTCCGATCGTCCTTGGCTGGGCGGCATGTTTGCCGCCGCCGCCGTGCTGGGTTTGGCCGTGGGGGCAAAGATCTATCCGGTGGTGCTGATTCTGTTACTCGCCGCCGCAGCGTGGCGCCTGTGCAGTTGGCAGGTCGGGCTGGGTGCGCTGGCCATCAGTTGCGTTGTGGGCGCCGTCTTGTTGTGGCCCATGTGGCCGCGACATGCCGCGCCCGAACCGGCCGCTCCCGGTACCGCTGCGCCAATTCCGCAACCGCAGAGTTTCGCTGCGGCCACTGCACCGCAAGATCCCGGGCGCGGGCTGACGGCCTTTCTGCGCTCTTGGGAGATGAACGACTTCTGGTTCATGCTCGTGATCGAGAACCTGAAGTCGATGGAGGCACTACCCGAGGGACAACCGAAACCCTGGTTCTCGGTCTTGCCTGAGGGGTGGCGGGCCGCCATTCGCCAGCCGGTGGCGGCACGCGTCGCGGTTGCCAATCGCCAGGAAGCGGAATTCGAGGCTGCCTTCCGTATCACGCGCGGCCTGACGGCGCTGGTGTTCATGATCATCGCCGCCACGCTGGCCTTGCGCCGCGCCACCGTTGAAACCGATCACGCCTGGCTGGGCGCCTGCTTCTTGACGTTGGCCTGGTTCTTTCTGCTGGCGCCGACGCAAAACCCCTGGTACTGGACCTGGGCTCTGTGCCTGGTGCCCTTTGCCCGCGGTCGGGCGTGGCTGGCGTTAGGGGGACTGCTGTTGATCTACTACCTTCGCTTCTGGCTGCTCTATCACTGGGACATACAGTATCCACTAGAAGAAACAGACGAGACGGTGCTGGGGACCGGCTACAGTGGGGCCCTGTTCTTCGACTTCATCGTCACGTGGCTGGAGTACCTGCCGTGGTACATCGCGCTGGCGGCGTTGGCCTACGCGCGGCGGCGTCAGTCGTTGAAGAACGCGAAGTCTTCGCCCGTCGATGAAGAGTGACAATCGATGCAGCCGCCCACCCGGCCGGCCAGCAACATGCCATCATTCTGCGCCACGCTGCCGTCGGGATTGTATTTGACCCAGTACCAGTCGTTGTGCTCGGGGTCGTACCCCTCGGAGCGGTACATCACGGTTACCGCCATCAGCGTTTGCCCGTCGTCGGCATAGTTTTCCTTGACGATGATGGAGCCGCCGGGCAACTCAGTCGGGTTCGTCACGGCCCGGCGATTGAGGTACATGGCCAATTGCGCGCCGTGCGGACTTTGACCCGGATAGAGTTGATCGCCTTGTCCCGGGGCAGGGGCCCAGTGCTGGTACTTGGCCGTCTGCAAGAAGTTCCAGAAGCGGGCCTCGAACGAGCCGGCCGCGCCGCGAGTGCCGCTTTGCGTACTCGAACCGCTTTGCACGCGCGAGCCGCTCTGGCCCAGCGCCGTCGTCGGCCCTATCCACATCATGGCCGCCACGAGCATGGCGCCCAGCGCCGAGCCAGCCAACAAGATCGCAGATCTGCTGCGCATAAAGACGTCTCCCTGATAGGTATACAAAACCGCGACGCGCGGGCACAGTCCGCGCAAGCCGTCACGCCTGTGATCATTTGTACGGGGGTCCAGCCCATCAGTCAGTGAGGCAGGGCACAAAACACCTGCCAGCAGCACTCTGGCGACTGGTGGGCGCCGTCATGGGCGGCCGAGCGGCCGGTTTAACCATCGGGCGTGCCAGCAACCACCTGCTCGGGCAGTTGTGCTGACACGTCGACGAGCCACTGGTCGAGCATTTCCCGCAGGCGCGCGGCTTGGTCCTGTTGGCTCGCCGCGCGATCATCGCTCTCGGCCAAATCGCCGCCCAAATGGTAGAGCTCATCGCGGTCGTCTTCGTAGTAGTGCAGCAGCTTCCACGGACCGGCGCGGACTGCCGAGACGGGCGTCGTCGTCGAGTAGTAGTGCGGGTAGTGAAAGTAGAGCGCCGGGCGGTCGAGCGCCGCATCCGGATCATCGAGCAAGGGCAGAAGACTGACGCCGTCCGGCACGCTGGGCTGCGCGGCCAGTAAGTCCTGCACCGTGGCGAAGAGGTCCATCGTGATCACAGGCTCCTCGCACGCTTTTCCCGCCCTGGCAGAGTTGCCGGGCGTGCGGATGATGAGCGGCACGCGGATGCCGCCTTCGTACAGCGAGCCTTTGCCGCTGCGCAAAGGGGTATTGTCGGTCACCCGCTGGCCGCGATGCACGTTGATGTATCCGCCGTTGTCCGAGGTGAAGATCACCAGGGTGTTCTCGGCAACTCCGAGCCGGTCCAACTCGTCGAGCACTCGCCCGATGTTCTCGTCGAGACTGTGCACCATGGCCGCATAGTCGGCGTTCTGGTGGCGTAGCTCATTGCTCAATCGCTGGCGATAGCGATCGACGAGCGCCGGCTTTCCTTCGATCGGCGTGTGGACCGTGTGAAAGGCGAGGTGGAGAAAGAACGGCCGGTCGCCCGCCGCGCGGATCACCTCGAGAGCCTCGTCGGTGAGCCGGTCGGTGAGGTACTCGCCCTCGTCGCCGCCGGCGAGGTCAGGCACGTAGCGGCGCTCGGTCGTGTTGCTCCAGTTGCCTCGATAGGGAAAGAAGAACGTGGGCGGCGCTCCCCAATGCGTGCCGCCGATGTTGATGTCGAAGCCCTGTGTTTCAGGATAGTGCGTGGCCAATCCCAGGTGCCACTTGCCGATGTGCGCCGTCAGATAGCCCACCTCGTCGAGCAGTTCGGCGAGTGTGGTTTCTTCATGCGGCAGGTTGGTGCGCGTCTGCGGCGGCAAGAGCGGGTGACCCTGGTCGGGCGATTGCGACCGTTCGAGCCACACGGTCATGTGCAGCCGCGCCGGATACTTGCCCGTCATCAGCGCTGCCCGCGTCGGCGTGCAGACCGGCGCTGCGGCGTAGGCCTGCGTGAAACGCACACCCTGCTGGGCAAACTGATCCAATCGTGGAGTCTCGTGCAGATCGCCGCCATAGCAAGCCAGATCGGCCCAACCAAGGTCGTCGGCGACGATCAGCACGACGTTCGGCGATCTCGTTTCCCCGGCGTTCACATTGACGCCATCGAAGCACGCGCCGCCAAATGCCGCTGCTGCAATCGCCAAGCAGCGCAGCAATCGACGTCGAATCAGACTTTGATGAGCCACAGGACCTTCTTCTCGAAATCAGGCTACTCGATCCGCAAGACCCACCTGAGCTGGGCAGGATCGCGTGGTGGTTCAGACGACGACGCTGGCCGTCTGTTCGATCTCTACCAGTCCGCTACCGGCGGCGGGAATGCACTGCACAACGCCTGAGGGGAGCTGTTGCGGCTCGTAGAATAGTCGATTCAAACGCTGCGTGAGCCGCTCGACGGCGTCGACTTCGACGAGCACCATGGCGCAGCCGCCGAGTCCGGCTCCGGCGATCTGCGCGCCCGCCACGCCCGGTGTGCGGCCCGCGATGTCGACCAGCGCGTCGATCTGTTGTGTGCTGGCCCGGTAGCCGCCGGGTTGCCGATGCAGCGCGGCCTGTGCTGCTCGGCTCGCGTTGCCACTTTCTGCGTCGGCGATACGCCGGCGGAGATAGTCGTCCGAAACATCGGCCGACCAAGCCGTTGCGGTCAGGTCGTCCTCGACGCGATAGCAGCGCTCGCCATCGTGCGAAGTCTGCATCAGACGTCCCAGTTCCTCGGCGGCCCCTGACTCGAAGAGCCGAGCCGCCTCGCGCGCCCGCGCGCACTCGCCGATGCCGAATAGCACGACGCCGCGGACTGGATAAACGTCACCCGCCGCGGCGCCGGCGAAGTGCGGCGCGAGTTTGTCCCAGGTTTCATGGTCATGGCGAAACTCGGCCGCGATCTCGGCCGCCGTCATTTCTTCCGGCACGGCAAGCAACAGCCGGTAGATTTCTTCGACGCCGACGTGCAGATGCTCCGGCTCGATGTCGCGGACGTACGTCACCAGGGGCGCGACGTGCGGAAACCGCTTGCGCACCATTTCGACGCCGGCCAGATACGAAGCAACGCGGGCGTTGAACGCACGCTTGGCACCGGCCGCTTTGCGGGCCTGCGTGAAGGAGTTGCAGACGACCAGGCGGTGCGTGTCCGGAAAGCGGATTTGCCGCAGGACTTCGAACTCGTGGAACTTGACGTGCGTGATTGCACCGGCCGCGCCGAACTTCATGGCCGCGTGATCGGCACTGCCGCCGCGGGTGCCGACGAACCACTCGCCTTCACCACAGAAGTTGACGAACTGTCGCGGCAACACATCGAGCCCGGCCAGCGCAACGGCCGCTTCAGCCGTCGCCACCACCAGCGCCGACGACGAGCTCATACCGGCTGCTAGCGGGATATTGCCGCAAACGACCATGTCCAGCCCCGGCAGCAGGCGATCGCGATAGGCCATCTGCAGACGCAGCATGGCCGCTTCCACGTAGATCC
Organism: uncultured Planctomycetales bacterium; assembly: GCA_938003525.1. Lineage (GTDB taxonomy): Bacteria > Planctomycetota > Planctomycetia > Pirellulales > JAEUIK01 > CALKYM01. The sequence continues at coordinate 33,439 of CALKYM010000345.1, forward strand.
GCCACTCGCCCGATGCGCGGCGAAGATGTTCTTCCAGCCGCGCGCCGTTCACGCACCGCAGCCAGTCGTCCCATTCAAGCTGACCGATCAGGCTACCCAACGAAATCGAGGCGTCCGGGAACGAGTCGGGTTCGACGTTGCGCAGCTCGATGCGGTCGTCGTGACGCGGCGCGGCAGCGACGAGGACCTCCTGGTTGACGGCCATCAGATTGCAATGACCGCCCTGCCAGTCGATATGCCGGCCGATGATGTTGATCCGGCCTGGTGCGCGAACTAGTATCACGCGGCGCCGCGCATCGAACCGCGACGCGAACTCGAGCAGCACGCGGCGATAGGCGTCGCGGCGGTCGGCCAATAATTCCGGATCAGAGACGCCGTACACCTTGGCCAGCGCTACATCCGTCTCCGGGGCGGCGACATCGGCTGCGGGAAAAAACGCGAGCCACTCCTCGACGGTACGGTAGCGTGTCGCTCCGACCCGGGCTTGCATCTGCGATTCCGACTCGCTTTGTCGCCCGCGGTACGTCGACTCGATGTGCAGCAATTCCTCCGGGTTGTTGTACGCCATGACCTCTTCGGCCGATTGCGTTTCAACGCAGCCTACGGCCGGGGGGGCTGTGTCGTCGGGCCGGGCAGTCAGCACCGCGCCGATGGCGTCGGTCAGGTATTCCTGTCCCTGGGCCGTGTCGCTATTCATGTGCCGCAGGCCGTACTCGAGCCAGCGTTTGCGGACCAGGTACACCGACTCGTTGTGCAACCGCGCATCTTCCGCTGCGGCCGGTGAAATGGTGTCGGTGTCAGGTCCGAGTTCGAACTCGGTGGGTAGCCGCTTCAGCGTGGCCAGCAACTCGTCGCGCTCGAATGGTTCGGCGGCCGAGAAATCGCCTCCGCCCAACAGATCGCCCAACGCCGCCTCAGGTCCGAGTTGCGCGGCCACAATCGGTTGCAGTTCGTGCCAGGTCACGTGTTTCTGCGCGCACGCCTGGACGTGTTCGATGGCGGCCTGACGTGCTTGCCGCAAGCGGATGTCGGACATTTCCGCAATGGCGCGCGGGCGGCCCTCGCCGTCCGTAAGGATTCGACCTGCCGACGCACCACCCAACTGCGCGGGCGTGGCGAGAAAGGCGAGGTCCAACTCGTCCGTGCGACTGCCCTCGACCAGGCGCGACAACAGCGCAAAGTCGACGAGTTTGTCTCCGGCGACGACGAGCAATCGGGTTTGGGGATCGATCGACGGCAGCGCGCGTAGTCCGCAGCCCGCCGCATCGCCGGTTCCGCGCGCCTGTTGCTGGAAGGCGAACACCACGTTGCTGAAGCGTTGGCCGACCGTCTCGACAACCTGGCCGGCCTTGTCGCCGACCACGACGACGTTCAGCGCCGCGCCGAGGCGGTTGTAGGCGTCGATGGCCCGCACGATGGTCGGCACACCTGCCACTTCAAAACAGACTTTGTGCCGCTCGCGGGATCGCATACGGCGACCTTCGCCGGCGGCCAGGATGATGGTGTACAGCGAATCGGGCTGATGCATGGCCGGTTGGTTTGCGCAGGCCGAGAAATGCGGAAACCTCCAGCATAGCAGCGGCCCCAGCCGCCCTCCATCGGCTGTGGCAATCGCGCCACGTCGGCGAGCTATGTTTGTCGAGAGTGTTTTGTCGGCATCGCATCACATTGGGGAGCTTGGGCGAATGTTCCGTTCGCTGCTGGCGTGGCACATCGTGAATACGTGGCGTGGCGCCACGCTGCGCGCGATGGCTGTGGCGATGGTCGTCGTGCTGGCCACGGCGATCGTATTCGTCGCCGATAGCACTCCCCGCGAGCGCGTGAACTTCGTCGCCTGGACGCAGCTCTTGTCGGCCATCGTGCTGGGCGCCTTTCTCACGGGCTGGCGGCTGTCGCAATGGCCGAAGTCGCGGGCGGCAGAATTTCAGATGGTCACGCCGGCCCGCGACATCGAGTTGATCGGCGGCGAACTGGTGGCGGGCATCTTCCGCACGTCGATCGTCGTGCTCTCCGGCGCGCCGCTGATCGCGCTGCTCTGGGGCCTGAAGTGGATCACGGCCATCGACGCGCTGGCGCTGGTCGTCGTTCCCTGGATCGCGGGCTGTCTGTCCGGTGCACTGTTGGCGGTTGTCGCTTACGAACCACAGTGGGTACGAAAGTGGCTGGAGCGCGCCGTGCTGGGCGTGATTCTGGTCTATCTCGTCGCGCTGGGATTGTTGGGCTCGTACGTTCTGCCGCGTCTGCTGGCTTGGTGGTCGCAGTTGAGCGGCTTGCCGGCCGACGCGCTGGCCGGCATGGGCGCGACCATGCGCTACGTCAACCCGTTCCGCTTTCTCGGCGCGGTCGGCGATGCCGATCCGGCCAGTATGGCGTGGCGACTGCTGGCCGTAACCGCTTGCCTCGCGCTGGCAGTCACTCTGTGCGCCTGGCGGTTAGCGGTCCGGCTACGGCCACACTACGACGAAGAGAACTACGCCTTGCGGCGACGACGCAGTCGCCGAGACGGGGCGGTTGGCAATGCACCACTCTCCTGGTGGACCCGGCGTCGCGTGAGTCAATTCAAAGGGCGTATCAATCTTTATCTGTTGTGGTTCACGGTTGGTCTCTACGCCGCCTGGATGCACTATGAAGCGAGCTGGCCACCCTGGCTGGCCGTCGCGCAGTTAATGATGATCGAGCGGCTGGGGGGCGCAACGCTGCTGCTGTTGGCGTCCTTGCAGTTAGCGGTTGTGCCGATCGCGTTTCTCAGCGGGCT
>CALKYM010000346.1 GCA_938003525.1 uncultured Planctomycetales bacterium
AGAAGGATCGCGAGCACAAGCTCTATATGATCTATCCCGAAGGCAACTGGGTCGAGATCGGGCGCGGTACGCCGTACCACATCATCGGCGCGTCGGGCTACGGCAAGCCGGTGCTGGATCGCACATTGAAGTACGAAGACAACATGCGCTTCGCGCTCAAGGTCGGCTGCCTGGCGTTTGATTCAACGCGGATCAGCGCGGCCGATGTCGACTTCCCGGTTGATGTCGTGCTCTACCCGCGCGGCACGTACCAGATGGTCGAACATCGCTATATCAAGGACGAACTGCTGCACCTTTCCAATTGGTGGCAGGATCGATTGCGCAACTCGGTGCGCGAGATGCCTCTGGAATGGATGGAGCCGCTGAACGAGAAGTTGCCCGAAGACTCCATCCTGCAGCTCCCCACGACCCAGTCCAAGGATACGGCCGGGTAGCTTTGTGGAGAAACTCAGGTGCATTTTCGGATCGCGCACACGATTCGCTACCGGTACTCCGAGCCGGTCTTTCTGGAGCCCCACGCTGTGCGGATGCAGCCGCGCAGCGTGGCGGATCAAGTGCTCCAGGAGTTCAACATGCAGGTGCATCCCCAGCCCACGGGTATGTCCCACTGCATGGATGCCGAGGGGAACCATCTCGCCCACTTGTGGTTCGACGGTCTGCACGAAGAACTGACCGTGGCGATTCGGGCACATGTGCAGACCTTGCGGGCGAATCCGTTCGACTACTTGCTCAAGCCCGACAGCTGCAAATTGCCGCTCGTCTACGAAAAGAGCGTTGATGGGCTGCTCGGTCCGGCGATAGTCCGGGACGTGAGCGATGCGAAAGACGGAGACCGAGTCGGGAAGTTCGCGGCTGAACTCTGCAAGAATACCAGGGGGCAATTGATCCCCTTCCTCGACCGACTCAATCAGTCAATCTACGAGGACTGGGAGGCGATCCACCGGCACGAGGGCGATTCCTGGCCGGCGACAAAAACCTTTGCGCAACGCACGGGCGCGTGCCGCGATCTGGCCGTGTTGTTCATGGATGCCTGTCGCAGTCAGGGCATTGCGGCACGTTTCGTGAGCGGCTACCAGGAGGGTGACGCCGAACAGGACCAGCGAGAGCTGCACGCCTGGGCGGAAGTCTACGTGCCCGGTGCCGGCTGGCGCGGCTACGACCCCACTCACGGATTGGCAGTCGCCGATCGCCATGTGGCCGTGGCGGCGTCCGTCGATCCCGCGCACGCGGCGCCGACGGTTGGCTCCTTCCGCAAGACGGCAGCCACCGCGACGCTCGACGCGCATGTCGAAATCGAAGTCCGCAGCGAACCGCGCGTGATGCAGCAAGCCCAGCAACAACAGCAAGAGCCGGGGAAACGATGAACGGGTGATGCGCGTTTGTGTTGTCACACGCCGCGCTGGGATTTGGCCAGGGCACCCGCGCCATCAACAGCACTGCTGGGCAAGCCAGCAGTGGCACCCGAGGTGGACGCGTCGCGGTCCTTTACGCGAGGATCCCGGCGAGAACGTGACCTTTGACATCGGTGAGCCGCATGTCGCGACCGCTGAAGCGGAACGTCAATCGCTCGTGGTCGAGCCCGAGCAAATGCAGCATGGTGGCGTGTAGATCGTGGATCTCGCAGCGGTTCTCGACGGCGAAGTAACCGTAGTCGTCGGTCTGGCCATAGATTGTGCCGCCGCGGATGCCACCGCCGGCCAGCCACATTGAAAAGCCGAACGGGTTGTGGTCGCGTCCGTCGGAGCCCTGGGCCATCGGCGTGCGACCAAACTCACCGCCCCACACGACGAGCGTCTCGTTCAAGAGCCCGCGCGCTTTCAGATCGCGAAGTAGCGCCGCGACCGGCTTGTCGGTAGCGTCGGCGTTGTTCTGATGCCCCTCGTGCAGCTTGCTGTGCTGATCCCAGCGGTCGCCGCCCACTTTCGGCGGCAGCAGTTCCACGAACCGCACGCCGCGCTCGATGAGCCTCCGCGCGATCAAGCACTGCCGCCCGAAAAGCGCTGTCTTCTTCTCATCGAGCCCGTAGAGTTGGCGCGTGGCTTCGGTCTCGTCGTTGATGTCGGCCACGTCGGGCACGGCGGCCTGCATGCGAAACGCGAGCTCGTAGTTGTGAATGGCCGATTCGAGCTTGTCCGAACTGCCGAATTGTTCGGCGGCCGCAGCATCGAGCTGGTCGATCAGGCTCAGTTTCCTGCGTTGAACCTGCGGCGTGTCGTTGGTGTTGTCGATATTCGCCACCGGCTGCTGGCCCGACTTGAAGATCGACGCCTGGTACGAGGCCGGCAGAAACCCGTTCGTGAAGCAGCTCAGCCCGCCGGGAGGAATAAGGCCGCTATCGAGCACGACGAAACCCGGCAAGTCGCGGCATTCGCTCCCCAGCCCGTAGGTGACCCAAGATCCCATGCTCGGCCGCCCTTGCAGGCCATGGCCCGAGTGCAGGAAGTAGTTGGCGTTGGTGTGTTCGGGAAACTCGGCCGTCATCGAGCGGATGATGGCCAAATCGTCGACGCACTCGGCCACATGCGGAAACAAGTCGCTGACTGGGATGCCGCTTTCGCCGCGAGGCCGAAACCTCCACGGCGACTTGAGCACGGTGCCCACGTTGTCGAACTGCGTGGGCGGCACGTCCATCTTGATTGGCTGACCGTGCTCTTTGTCGAGCCGCGGCTTGGGGTCGAACGTGTCGACCTGCGACGGGCCGCCATCCATGAAGAGGAAGATCACGTTCTTCGCCCGCGGCGCGTAGTGCGGCGGGCGGGGCGCCTGCGGATCGTCAACGACGGTTGCATTGCCAGGAGCACTGGCTCCGGCTTCATCAGACAGGAGCGACGCCAGCGCGACGGCGCCAAACCCGTTGGCGCAGCGGCCGAGCATCGCGCGTCGCGTGAGTGCCGATCGTATGTTGTGGCAGTGTCCCATTGCAGGTCGTGCTCGTTGGATTCGTAGAGTCTGAGGATCGCCCCCTCAGCGGATGAAAATGAACTCTTTCAGGTTGAACGTCACGTGGCAGAGTTCGGCCCAAGCCCGCAGCTCGTCGCGGCCGCTGTTGACCAAGCGCTGCTCAATGAATTCAGCGGCGGCGGCTTGTTCGACCTCCGTCGGCAGCCGTGCGAAGGCGCGCTCGTACATCTGGCGAATGCGCTCGTTTGTGTCGCTGGCTGTGCCATCGACAATCCGCCGCGCCCACGCTTCCGAGAGCGCGTGTACCAGCGGGTCGTTCAAGAGGATTAGCGCTTGCGCGGGCACATTCGTTGCGCCCCGGCGGCCCATCGTGCTGAATGGCTCGGGATAGTCAAAGGCCAACAGCAGTGGCGTGAGGAAATTGCGGCGGACGCTGATGTAGACGCTCCGCCGCCCGTCGCCATCCAGCGGGCCCGACTTCTCTGGTCGGCCGCGTCCTGACATGAACGGCGTCAAGTACGGCGCGACGCTGGGGCCGAACATCGCGTCGCCCAACTCGCCGGAGACAGCCAACAGCCCATCGCGGATGGCTTCTGCCTCCAGACGCCTGATCGGCATGCGGTGCAGCAGCCGATTGGTCGGATCGCGTTGCTCGGCTGCGGCATCTGCACGGCTCGACATCCGATATGTGCTGGAGATCAGCAACTGTCGATGCAGCGCCTTGAGCGACCAACCTTCCTTGATGAACCGGCCGGCCAGGTAATCCAGCAACTCCGGGTGCGAAGGTGGCTCGCCCAGTTCTCCGAAGTTGTCGCACGTGGCGACGATGCCTGAGCCGAAATGATGATGCCAAATGCGATTCACGATCACCCGGGCGACCAGCGGTCGTGCGGCAGTCAACATTCGGTGGGCCAGCGCGAGGCGACCGCAGTCGTCTTGGAGCGGCTCCTGCGATCTGCCGGCCAGCACCGTCAACAATCGCCGCGGCACGACGTCGCCCAACCGGCGGTGACTGCCGCGAATGTGGACGTGTTCGTCTTCCGGCGTGCCGTCGGCCATGGCGGGAGCGCGTCGCGAGGGCTTCAACTGCGCTCGGAGCGTTTCGATCTGGCGATCGATCGCATCGAGCTTGGCCTGCAAGTCGGCCAGGATTGCCGAGTCGCGCGAGGTTGCATGGACGGGTGACTGGGCGTCGTCGCGTTCTGTCGTGGCCGACAAGTCGTTGGAACTCGGCTGCGGTGCTTCTGTCGGCGGTTCATCGCCACCAAACACGATGGCGTCGACCAGGATGGCTGCATCGCGGTGATCGTCGATGATCTCGATATAGGCCTTGTGCCCTTGATAGTCAGTCACGTCCTGCGACACCCAGGCGAACTCATGGGGCTGCTCGATGGCGAGACGCAGCGAACCGTGCAGGGGGCCATAAATCAGCCGGTGCGAGTCGACCACCGCGTTGATCGTGCCTTGGCCGGCCACGCGGTACCAGATGCGCGGATGTTCGACGGTGAACGTCGGTGAGCGCAGCACCCCACTTAGTTGCGGCGCGTAGCGCCCGCTGTCAGCAGCCGCCCCGCCGCGTAGTCCGTCGAGAGCTCTTCCGCTGGCCGCGACTTCCCACGCGGCAACCGGCTCATCGCCGAATGCCAAGCCGGTGGCGTGCCACGACTCGAAATCGGGGCCGTCAAACGCCGCGTAGAGCACCTGTTCGGGTGACATGGCGGGCAGCGCACTTTGGACGTTCGATTGAGGGGCCTGGAGCGTCGGCTGCCGTGACGATGTCGTCGCCAATTCAAGCTCTCGTGTCAGCTCGGTGCGCTCGTTGAGGAGTTGTTGAATCCGCTGGATGACGGCCAGATTCGGCGCGGGATCGTCGATGAAGGCCTGCTGATAGCGCGAGCTTTGCAGGAAGCCGGCTAGTGCGTAGTAGTCCTTAGCTGAGATCGGATCGAATTTATGGTCGTGGCACCGCGCACAGGCTACGGTCATTCCCAGGAAGGTCTTACTGAGCACGTCGATCTGGTTGTCGATCCGCTCTGCCTCGTCGCCGCGAATGTCGACCGGCGAATGTTTGGCTTCGCCCAAGTGCAGAAAACCGGTGGCGAGGATCGACTCGTTGAAGCCCTCTTCGGGATGTCGCCGCGGCGAGGCCAGCATGTCACCGGCCAAGTGCTCGATCAGAAACTGGTCGTAAGGCACATCGGCGTTGAAGGCGCGAATCACGTAATCGCGGTAGTGAAACGCTCCGGGAATGTCGTAGTCGAACTCGTGCCCGTAGGTCTCGGCATAGCGCACCAGATCGAGCCAATGCCGCCCCCACCGCTCGCCGTAGTGGGGAGAGTCGAGCAGGCGGTCGACGACCTTGGCGAAGGCATCGTCGGAATTGTCGTCAATGAATGCCGCGACTTCCTCGGGCGTAGGCGGCAGACCAATCAGGTCGTAAGTGACGCGGCGAATCAGCGTGCGTCGATCAGCAGGCGCTGCGGGAGTAAGCCCTGCGGCTTCAAGTCGCTCGAGTATGAAGTAGTCAATCGTCGCGCCGGGCCAGTCGGCGTCATTCACCTTGGGTACGACGATCGACGCCAGCGGCCCGAAGGCCCAGTAGTCACTGTCGCCATCGGTCTCAGTTGTTGAGGCTGCAGCCGACTCGCTGGCGGGCATCTCCCCGGGCCACGCTGCGCCCCGTTCCACCCAGCGCTCCAGCGCGGCAATCGCCTCTGGGGGCAGTTTGCCGTCGGGCGGCATCTGGTAGCTGTCCGGTCCGTAACGAATCGCTTCGATCAGCAGGCTTTCGGCCGGTTGCCCGGGAACAATCGCCGGACCGCTGTCGCCGCCGGCGAGCAAAGACGATCGGTCGGTGAGTCGCAGTCCGGCCTCGAAGTCCTCGGCGCCGTGGCAGTCGTGGCAATGCTCGACCAACAGCGGCCGAATCTCGCGCTCGAAAAACTCGATCTCGGCCGCATCAAACTGCGCAGCGTCATCGGCGCGCACGACGTTGAACGACTCCGCGCCAACAACGACAACGCCGACAACAACAAGTGCAGAGAACAACGAGCGGCTGGCCACGATCACGCGCCTCGACTGGCGACTCGCCCGCGGGCACTACAGCCCGCTGTCAGACCTACATCGGGTGGGACCATCAGTATAGCCGAAGGCCGGCATTTCCGCTCCTCGTGACACCCGGCAACGGATCAATCGTCAAGTGTTCCGTAGCAGGCAATGTCCGCACGACATAGGGCATGGCACAGGGGCCACATCTGGTGCCAAGCGGTGCTAGAATCGTGCGATCAGGTGAAGCAAGGCTCTGTTATCGGAGAAGGTGGCTAGCCTCGCGTTCGGGTTTGCATCGTTAGAGGACGGAAAGCCTTACATGACCTGCACAAACCGTTATGCGGTCTCTGCGTCCGCTGCCGTGAACCGCACCCGCCAATCGTTTCGTCGCAGCACTCACTTGGCAACCGCACGTCAGCACTCTTGCCAGCGGGCTTGTGGCCCTGGGATTGTTCGGGGTTTGTTGGCGATCTGGATAACCCTCCTCGCGGGCTCGCAGTTGGCGGCGGCTGCCGATCTGCGGGTGCTGTTTTTGGGGGACGAAGATTTACATCGACCGCGAACTCGCTTCGCGCTTCTCGATGACGCTCTGGCGGATCGCGGCATCGAGTTGGTGTACACCGAGGACATCGGCGACCTGAACGCCGACACGCTGTCGATGTACGACGCCCTGGTCGTCTACGCCAACGTACACGCCACCGAAGCGTCCCACGAGAAGGCGTTGTTGGAGTACGTGCGTGGCGGCGGCGGATTCGTGCCGATTCATTGTGCCAGCTATCTCTTTCGCGACTGGCCGGCGCTGGTCGATCTGGTTGGCGCGCGATTCGTACGGCACGGCGACGGCGTTTTTCGTACGGAGATCGCGCTGCCGGAACATCCCGTGTTCGAGGGCTTTGCCGGCTTCGAATCGTGGGACGAGACCTACGTCCACGACCGGCACAACGATGCCGGGCGAACGGTGCTTAGCTACCGCGTGGATGAGGAGGGACGTGAACCGTGGACCTGGGTTCGCGACGAAGGCCGCGGCCGGGTGTTCTATACCGCCTGGGGACACGATGAGCGCACCTGGGGACACCCGGGCTTCCAGAATCTGATCGAACGGGGCATTCGCTGGGCCGCCGGAGACGATCCGTCGAGCGCCGGCGAGTATCTGAGCGAACGGCCATTCCCGGTGCCGCAGATGACGTCGGTGAGCGATGATGTCGCGCCTTTCGAATATGTCGACGTCGGTGCCAAGATTCCCAACTACCTCCCCTCGGACAAATGGGGCACCCAGGGTGAACCGCGCTCCCGAATGCAGAAGCCGCTGCCACCCCAGCAGTCCCTGAAACACTTTGTCACGCCGACCGGCTTTCGCGTGGAATTGTTCGCGGCGGAACCCGATCTGGGCGGCAAGCCGATCGCCATGAACTGGGACGAGCGCGGCCGCTTGTGGCTGTGTGAAACGGTCGACTATCCGAACGAGTTGCAGCCGACTGGAAAAGGCCGCGACCGGATTCGTATTTGCGCGGATAGCGACGGCGATGGTCGCGCGGACACCTTCACCATCTTCGCCCAAGGGCTAAGTATCCCGACCGCCATCGTCACCTGTCGCGGCGGTGCCATCGTGCAGGACGGCACGCAGACCGTGTTCCTCAAGGATACCGATGGCGACGACCGGGCCGACGTGCGGCGCGTCCTGATCGACAACTGGAACGTGCGTGATACGCACGGCGGGGTGAGCAATTTTCGCCTGGGGCTCGACAATTGGATTTGGGCCATGCAGGGCTACAACCCCTCGCAGCCGATCGTCGACGGTCAGATGCAGCAGGCATTCCGCATGGGCTTCTTTCGCTTTCGCCTCGACGACGGCGATCCGCCCCAGGTGGCCGAATTGGAGTTCCTGCGCTCGACCAACAACAACACCTGGGGGCTGGGACTGAGCGAAGAGGGGCTGGCCTTCGGCTCGACGGCCAATCGCGTCCCCAGCGTGTTCATGCCCATTGCCAATCGCTACTACGAGCGCGTGCGCGGCTGGGCACCGTCGCTGGTGCTGGACTCCATCGCCGACACGCACCTCTTTGCGCCCATCACCGAGAACGTCCGCCAAGTCGATCACCACGGCGGCTATACGGCCGGCGCAGGACATGCGCTGTATACGGCGCGGCGCTATCCGCCGGAGTACTGGAACCGCGCTGCGTTCGTCTGCGGACCCACCGGACACCTGGTGGGAACGTTCGTGCTCACGCGCGAAGGCGCCGGCTATCGCTCGACGAGCCCGTTCAATCTGCTGGCCAGTGACGACGAGTGGTCGGCGCCGATCTGTGCGGAAGTCGGGCCCGACGGCAACGTGTGGGTCATCGACTGGTACAACTACATCGTGCAGCACAATCCCACGCCGCACGGGTTCGAGACCGGCAAAGGCGCCGCCTACGAGACCGATCTCCGCGACAAGACTCACGGGCGAATCTACCGCGTCGCCTACGGTGACGAGCCGGTCAATCAGCTCTCTCTGGAACACGCGACTGCCGAAGAGTTGGTCGCCACGCTGTCGCATCCCAACATGTTCTGGCGGCTGCACGCGCAGCGACTACTGGTGGAGCTAGACCGCAGCGAGGTGGCCGCGACTTTGGTCGGGTTGGTGGCCGATCAAAGCGTCGACCAGATCGGCCTGAACGTCAGTGCAATGCACGCACTGTGGACGCTCGAAGGGCTCGGTTTGCATGACAAAGTCACCCAAGTCGCGCTCGCAGCACTCCAGCACCCATCCGCCGGCGTGCGTCGCGCGGCCATTCAAGTGCTGTCCACGCAGGAGACTTCGGCGGCGGCAGTGATCGATAGTGGCCTGCTCGTGGACACAGATGTCCAGGTTCGCCTGGCGGCACTGTTGGCTCTGGCTGATCTGCCTCCAACGGCAAATGCCGGCCAGGCGATCGTCACGGCGATGCAGCAAAGCGGCAATCAGGCCGATCGTTGGCTCCGCGACGCCGCGACCTGCGCGGCCGCCAACAACAGCGCGTCATTCCTGGCTGCTGCTTCAAGCGCTGAGGATCTGCCTCCCGAGCTGATCGAAGTCATCGCTACGGTGGCCGATCACCATGCCCGGTCGGCGCCCGTCGAACAGGTTGCCGAGCTGCTGCAACGCTTGGATGGCAGCGATCCGGCCGTCGTAGGTGCTGTGCTGGCGGGAATCGAAATCGGATTGCCCGACGACGCGGAGCTGGCTGATGCATCGGGCGTTGATCGCGTGGTTGTCGAATGGATGCCCAAATTGGAAGCGGCCGATCAACGTCGCCTGGTTCGGCTGGCCCGCCGGCTGGGATGTACCGATCTCGATCGACAGGTGGCCCAACTTCGCGAGAGTCTCCTGGCTCAGCTCGACGCTGCGGATATCGACACTGCGGCCCGTATCGATGCGGCCCGCGATCTGGTCGTTTTCGAGCCCTCTGATCCGGCCACCTTGACGACCATTCTCCAGCGCGTCACGCCGCAGACCGATCCCGAACTGGCGGTTGCCTGGCTGCAAGCGTTGGCAGCCAGCGAGTCATCCGAATTGGGTGCAGAACTTGTCCGCGCACTGCCAGGCTTGACGCCCGCCTGCCGCTCAGCAGCCATCGGGGTGTTGCTCGGGCGCAAGTCGACGACGACGGCGCTCTTAGAAGCGATCGACACCGGCGTGTTGCAGCTCACCGAGCTAACGCTCGCACAGCGGCAGTCTTTGACGGATCACCCCGACGTGGTGATCCGCGCTGTGGCCCGCAAAGTCTTCGCCCGGGGCGGAGCGCTTCCCAGCGCGGATCGACAGCAGGTGATCGATGAGCTGTCGCCCGCCGTGCTGGTCGCAGGAAACGCGGACGCCGGGCATGCCGTGTTCAAGAAACACTGCGCCAAATGCCACCGGCACTCGGGCGAAGGTGAAGCGATCGGACCCGACTTGACCGGCATGGCCGTGCACCCCAAGCAAGAGTTATTGACGCACATTCTCGATCCCAGCCGCAGCGTCGAGGGCAACTTCCAGCTCTACACCGTGGTGACGGACGATGGCCGCGTGCAGACGGGCATGTTGGCCTCCGAATCGCGCACGGCCGTCGAGCTGATCGACGCGGAGGGCAAGCGCATCGCGATTCTTCGCGAGGAGGTCGACGAGCTCGTCCGCTCGCCGAAATCGCTGATGCCAGAAGGTCTGGAGAAGCAGGCCACGCCGGCAGAACTGCGCGATCTGTTGGAGTTCCTTACGCGGCGCGGCCGCTATTTGCCGCTGGACCTCTCGCGGGTGGCAACGATCACCAGCGCGCTGGGGATGTTCCACAGCAAGGACGCCACGGTCGAACGCTTCGTGCTCGACGACTGGTCGCCGCGCACCGTACACGGGGTGCCGTTTCAATTAATCGATCCACAAGGTGGCAACGCGGCCAACGTCATTCTTTTGCAGAGCCCTAACGGCGCGGTCTGCAATACGATGCCGAAGTCGGTCGAGCTGCCGTGTGGCGGGCCGGTTCGCGCGATTCATATGCTCAGCGGCGTGAGCGGCTGGGGCTATCCGGCCGTCAGCGAACGGTCGGTCTCACTGGTCCTCCGGCTGCACTACGCCGACGGCGAGCAGGAAGACCACGCGCTGCGCAACGGCCTGCACTTCGCCGACTATATCCGCCGCATCGACGTGCCCGAGTCCGAGTTCGCCTTCGCGCTGCGCGGGCAGCAGATGCGATACCTGGCGGTCGAGCCCCAGCGAACCGAACGCATCGAGCGAATCGAACTGATTAAGGGCGAGGATCGCACTGCGCCGGTCGTGATGGCCGTCACGTTAGAAACGGGGACCTGACCTGCGAAGCCGCGCGGGAGCGGCTGTTTCCGATGGAGTCACTTCACACCCCCGCGCGAATCACGCCGTCCGCTGATTGCGCAGAATTTGCGTGCGATGTGACGAATCCGTTATCCTGCACGCATCAACTGGCCAGCGGCAGTAGTGGCTGCGGAGAACGGTCATGGGCAGGCACGGCGAAACCTCGCATCGAGCGCCCGCGCACCCGGTCTTCTCCCGCCGCGCTGCAATTCAGGCCGGCAGCATTGGCTTGCTGGGTCTCGGTGCCAATCACCTGTCCGCACTCGAGACGCTGGGCTCTCCCGCGACACCGGCAGCGACGGCTCGTCGCTGCATCTATATCTTTCTCTCCGGCGGGCTGGCGCAGCAGGACAGCTTCGACCTCAAGCCGGAGGCGCCCGAAGACATTCGCGGCGAGTTCCGGCCCATCGCCACAGCATCGCCGGGCGTCGAGATTAGCGAGCACTTGCCGCTGCTGGCGCAGCGCAGTCGGCACTGGGCGCTTTGCCGATCGCTGACGCATGGCTCGAACGATCACACGTTCGGGCACTTCATGATGCTCACCGGGCGCTCGACCAAGCCCACCGGCTTTGTGGGCGATCGCGTGCCGCGGCCGACGGATTGGCCCTCGATCGCCGCTGTTGCGGGCGATGCACTGCGTACCGGCAACGACAACTTACCGCCCGCCGTGGTGCTGCCCGAGAAACTCGTGCACTGGTCGGGCGGAACGATACCCGGTCAGTTCGGTGGGTTGATGGGTTCGCGCCGCGACCCGTGGTTCATCGAAGCCTCGCCGTACGGCGATCCGTTCTGGCGGGGCGCTTATCCCGAATTCACATTTCCCAACCAAACAAAGACCCCGCCCAAGAACCCCGACGACCGCGTGTACCAGGCGCCGAACCTGGTCTTGCCCGAGGGCATGACGCTCGGTCGCGTGCGGGGCCGCGCGGGAGTTCTCTCGCAGATCGAGAGTCAGCAGCGGCACCTCGAACGGGCCGCACAGATGCAAGACTTCGATCGTCATCGGCAGGCGGCCATTTCGCTGTTGGCCGATGTTAATGTCCGGCGGGCGTTTGACGTCACGAACGCCGAAGAGCGCGTGCAGGATCGCTACGGCCGCAACAGTTTCGGCTGGTCGCTGTTGATGGCCTACCGCCTCATCGAAGCCGGCGTGCGACTGGTGCAGGTGAATCTCGGCAACAACGAGACCTGGGACACACACGGCGATTCGTTTCACCGCTTCAAGAACAAACTCTTCCCGCCCACGGACAGAGGCCTGTCTGCTCTGCTGGACGATCTGGAAGTTGCCGGCCTGCTCGACAGCACGCTGATCGTCATCGCCAGCGAATTTGGCCGCACGCCGAAACTCTCCACGCTGACCGCCTCGTACAACGGGCCGGGCCGCGACCATTGGGGTGCCGTGCAAACGGTGTTCTTCGCTGGCGGCGGTGTGCGTGGAGGTACGGTGGTCGGCTCTTCGGACAAGGACGCCGCCTATCCGGCCTCCGATCCACAGACACCCGAGAACATGGCCGCCACGATCTACCGCTCACTCGGCATTCCGTCGACCGCCGTCTGGCACGACGACGTCGACCGGCCCCACCACATCTATCACGGCGAGCCCATCCCCGGGCTGCTAAGCTGAATCTTTCGGCGCGTCGCACGCCGCTGCTGGTCCCTGTGGGCCGCGCGTCGCTCACATCCAACGGGCACGCGCCTCCTCGCGACGCGCGCGGACCTCAGAAACCGCGATACGAGATTGCCGACATGCGAATAGTGCCTCGAGCGCATCTCAATTCTGCGTACAGCCGGCTCTGGGCGCAACTGCAAGCTCGTCGTGCAGTGCCCTTCGCCAGGCTCACACTGCTGGGCAAACCAGCAGTGGAACCCACATCCAGAGGTGAAGAGCGGATCGGAGTGCTTAGGCTCGTCACGACGACCCGACCGTCGTGCATGGGAATGCTCCTCTTCGTTCTCTGCGTCTGCCTGGGGCCTGCTGCGAACGCAGAGGCCGGACAGCTCCGGGCGGGCGCGGCGAAGGTCGACATTACGAACACGGAAGCGGGGCCGGTGAACGACCCGCTCTACGTCAAAGCCCTCGTGCTTGAGAACGACGAGGCGACGGCCTGCATCATCACCGTCGACGCGGTGGCCATCGCCGAGATCGGTTCGATCGGTGGCGACTATCTGAAAACGGTGCGCGCGACACTGGAGCAGGATCTCGGCATCGCTCCCGCGGGCGTTCTCATCAATGCCAGCCATTGCCACGGCGTCGTTTGCTCGGATGTCGCCGAGCGAACGATTCAGGCGGTGCGGCAAGCGCGAGAGAAGATGGTCCCGGTCCGCGTCGGAACGGGCAACGGGCATGAAGATCGCGTCCAGGAAAACCGCCGCTTGCGGCTCAGCGACGGTACCGAAGTCGACGTGCGGCACGCCTACTCGATGCCGCCGGATGAGGAAGTCGTCGGCGTCGGCCCTATCGACCCGGAGATCGGAGTGCTGCGGATCGATCGTCTCGACGGCGACCCACTGGCGATTGTCTACAACTTCGCCTGCCATCCCATTCAAGGCGTGCCCAGCCGCGGCAACACCGCCGACTTGACCGGCTTTGCCTCGCGCGCGATCGAAGAGAACGCCGGCGAAAAGACGATCGCGTTGTTCGTGCAAGGCTGCGCGGGCGACATCAATCCGGTCTACTACAAAGATGTCGATCACCCGCGGGATGCCGAGTCGCTGGGCAACCTGCTCGGCCTCAGCACGCTGCGGGCCGTTCACGCGATTAACACGACCGACGACGACCGGCTGCGTGCGCTCAACGAAACGATCGCGCTGCCCCGCGCCGATCTCGCGCCGCGAATCAGCGCGTTGGAGAGCGAGCAACAGCGGCTGGTCAGTTCACTGCGGGGAACGAGCCTGAACTTGAAGACGTTTTTGCCGCTGGCGGTGAAGTACAACCTGTCGCGTGACTATCCGTCCTACTATTCGCACCGCTATCTGCACGACCGCGCACTGGGTCGCGACGGCCTGGAGAAGCTCGACGCTGAGAACCGTCGCAACCTCGATGCCTACATCCGCAACATCCACACCATGGAGAATCTGACGCGCAATCAAACGAACCTGGCCCTGCTCCGCAAGCATCAGGCGCAACTCGTCGAGGCGGGCAGCCGCACCATCGACGTCGAGCTGGTCGGCCTGCGGATTGGCGATTTCGTGCTGCTCACCTTTCCCGGCGAGCTGACCGTCGAAATCGGGCTGGACCTCAAGGCCCGCTCTCCACACGAGCACACCTACATCGCCGGCTACACCAACGGCTACATCTACTACGCCCCCACCGCCGACCAACTCCGCAACGTCGGCCGCGCCCAGGAAGACAGCGACTGCATTCTGGCGCCCCAGTGGCAAGAGCTGTTCGAGACCAAGGCGGAAGAGATGCTGGGGAGGCTGTAGTTATGGAGTGCGGCTTTGCGCTCCGATTGCAAAGTTGGCAACGTCAGCCTCTCGCGTCTAAGTTAGGAACCACCTACCGTCGCCGCGGGTCGCCATGCGGCAGCGACCGCTGTTGACTCTCCATCACACTCCACACATCGCGCGAAAGGGCTTGGCCATGACGCACCCTCGCATCTCTCGTCGGACGTTCGTTGGGGCTGCTGCTGGGGCGTGTGTCTTCCCGTCGGTTGTGCGGGGTGCGTCGCGGCAGCGGAAGCGGGTGGCGTTCATTGGTACGGAGGTGCGGCAACACTCGCATGCGCAGCACTTTCTCGATCGCATGACGAAGGGATACGCCTGGGGTGGCAAGTGGGTCGCGCCGCGCGTCGACGTGGCCTCGGTCTACATCGACCAGTTTCCCGAGGGCGATCTCGGAAGGCAGCGAATCGCCGACCACTCCCTGCGGCAGTTCCCATCGATCGCCGAGGCGCTGACGCTGGGCGGCAACAGTCTGGCGGTCGACGGCGTGGTGGTCATCGCCGAACACGGCGACTATCCGACGAACGAAAAAGGCCAGCGTCGCTATCCGCGCTATGAGTGGTTCAAAGAGATCGTCAAGGTGTTTGAAGACAGCGGTCGCAGCGTGCCGGTCTTCAACGACAAGCATCTTTCGACCGTGTGGGACGAGTGCGTGGAAATGGTCGCGGACTCCAAGCGGCTGGGGTTTCCCTTCTTGGCCGGCTCGTCGTTGCCGGTCACCTGGCGATTGCCGGCCACCGAAATGCCTTACG
Organism: uncultured Planctomycetales bacterium; assembly: GCA_938003525.1. Lineage (GTDB taxonomy): Bacteria > Planctomycetota > Planctomycetia > Pirellulales > JAEUIK01 > CALKYM01. The sequence goes on from CALKYM010000346.1 coordinate 14,968, forward strand.
GCGCGAACGTCTCCGAGAGCGTGTGCGTCGCGTACGGCGGGCCCGACAGCTACGACATCCACGCCCTGGAAACCGCGCAGTGCATGTCCGAGCGTCGCAGCGGCGGCGAAGTCGGCATCCAGTCGGTACACGCCCTGCGCGATGACGCGATGTGGCAGGCGCTGGAGAGCGACGATCGCGCGATCACCCGGCGACTGATGGTCGCGGCGCTCACCCGCAGCCACAACTTACCGGTGCAGGGTGGTTTCCCGACGGCGCCGGTCACCTACGAGTGGGCCAAAGAGGCTCTGCCGAACATGTTGGCCTATTTCATCGAGCATCGCGACGGCTTTCGCACCACGATGTTTCTGACCGGCATTCAGGATTTTAACTATGCCGGGTATCTGCCCGACTCCGAGAGAACCGTCTCCTGCCAGATGTACCTGCCAATGCCGGGGCATGGCTCGACGACGGCCGACTTCTTCAACCCGCTCACACGGCACATCGAGACGCTGGTGCTGGAGAACCGCGCCCCGTATCCCGTCGAGCGCACGCTGCTCACTTCCGGCATGGTGATCGGCGGCGTGAACTCGATACATCGCGGCTACGAACCCATGGCCACGCCCGAGATGGGTATCGAGTACCAGGCGCCTCGCGAGTCGCTGTTCTGGAATGCGTGACCCGCGGCAACGCGCGCGGGCGCCATTGCGCCTCCAACCACGTTCGCGCGGCTGTTGCAAGGTACGGCAACGTCGCGGTTGGGCGTAGCGTATCCGGGATGCTGCGCGTGCAGACTCCCGTGCTAGAAGCGTTTCGCTCCCGTCAATCGGCGGCGATCTGATAGAGTGCGATTGCCCGGTCCGGGCCATTATTTTGCACATCTGACGTACGCGATCGTCGCCCGAGATGGACACAGTCGTCGCTTTTCTGAACGAACTCGGCAGGGCGTTTCGCATTGTCGACGCGATCGACATCCTGCTGGTCTCCGTATTTCTCTACGCAGGTCTGGTCTGGTTTCGACAGGCCGCGTCGCGCGGCGTGCTGATCGGCGTGGCGACTCTGGGCATCATCTACTTTCTGGCCCAAGGTCTGGACATGTACCTCACCTCGCTGGCCTTCCACACGACGTTCGCGGTGGTGGTGTTTGTGATGGTCATCGTGTTTCAGGAAGACCTGCGGCGGATGTTCGAACGGCTTTCGAGCCTGCGCACCGTTCGCTTTGCGCAGCGTCCGGTGGTCGACTTCGACACCGACCAGCTCGTCGAAGCGGCCTTTCATCTGGCCGCAGGCCGGATCGGCGCTTTGATCGTACTCAAGGGCAGCGAGCCCCTGGAGCGACATCTCAATGGCGGCGTGCCGCTGCACGGGCGGCTTAGCAAGCCGCTGCTGTACAGCGTTTTCGATTCGCACAGTCCTGGACACGACGGCGCCGCGATTGTCGAGCGCGATCGTATCGTGCAGTTCGCGGCGCACTTACCGATTTCCAAAAACACCAAGCTGATTGCCGGTCGCGGCACTCGCCACAGCGCCGCTTTGGGGCTTTCGGAATGCTCGGACGCCTTGATCATCGTCGTCTCTGAAGAACGCGGCGTCGTCAGCGTGGCGGAATCCGGCAAGCTCAAGGAGATGGAGACCGCCGCCGACTTGAAGCGGCGACTGCAATCGTTTCTGGCGCACACTTCGCCCAACGTGGCACACCCGCTGTGGCAGCGGCTCATCTTTCAACATGCCCGGCTCAAGTTACTTTCATTGGCGATCGCGGTCGTGGCGTGGTTCGTGCTGGTGTACGACCCGTCCAATCTGTATCGCACGTTTGTCGTGCCGATCGAGTATCGAAGCCTGCCCAACCAACTCGTGCTCGACGAAGCCGCGCCCGTCGAAGCCCGCGTGACTCTGGCGGGTTCCGAGCGCGACTTTCGCTTTTTGGATCCCGGCGGCTTGCGGATCGCGCTCGATCTCTCGGGGGCGCGGACGGGCTTGCGGGAGTTTCCGGTGACCGATCGCACGATGTCGCTGCCCGCCAATCTCACTCCCTATCGCATTGAACCGAGGATCATTCGGCTCTACTTCCGCGAGCGGCAGGTTGATGTGAATCGGCCCGTCGCGCCAGCGGGAAACAGCGGAGCGAGTGCTTCGCCCTGAACACACCGTTCACGCGATCATCGGCATGAACAGCGTGGCGAAGCCCAAAAAAGAACCGAAGCCGACGATGTCGGTCACCGTGGTCAAGAAGATCGCCGCCGATTGAGCCGGGTCGCGCCCCAAGGCTCTGAGCACGAGCGGAATGATCGCGCCGGCCAGCGCCGCGGCGCCCATATTGACGATCATCGCCAAGCCAATGACCAGTGACAGCCCGATGCCGGCCTGGACGGTATCGCCGGCGGCAGCTCGCCAGCCGAAGACGGCCACGGCCGTGACTAGCGCCACGGCCACACCATTGATGACGCCCCCGACAAGCTCTTTGACGACGACACGTTTCTTGGCGCCGGCAATGATCTCTCGCAATGCCAGGCCGCGCATCACGACTGCCAACGATTGCGAGCCGGTGTTTCCACCCTGTCCCGCGACCACGGGCAACAGGACGGCCAAGGCGGCCACTTTGGCGATCGTGCCTTCGAACAATCCCACCACGGCGGCCGCCATGAAGGCCGTGAGCAGGTTGACGTACAGCCAAGGCAGGCGGCTTTTGACGACCATCCGGACCGGCGATAGCGCGCGCTCTTCCGCGCCGGCACCGACCAGCTTCTGCAAGTCTTCGAAGGCCTCGACCTGACCGGCTTGCAGGGCTTCGTCGTGTTTCACGACGCCGATCAGCCGGTTCTCGTAGTCGACGACCGGCAACGCCAGAAGCTTGCGTTCGGTCATCAGTTTGACCACGGCTTCGCGGTCCATGGAGTCAAGCACGCTGACGACGTTATGGCGCACCAGGGGCGCGACCGGATCGCGCGGCGCTGCCAGTAGCAGATCGCGCATGTTGAGCACGCCCACCAGACAGCCGTTGCGATCGGTGACGTACAGGTAGTACAGCGCCTCGCGTGGCGCTTTGCGAATGGCGGCGATGGCCTGCTGGGCCGTCAGATCGATGGCCAGCGCGGCCACGTGCGGCTCCATGATGCCGCCGGCCGTCTGTGCCGAGTAACGCGTCAGCTCATGGAGAGGACCGGCAACTTTGTCCGGCAGCCCCTTCAACACCTCAGTCCGCTGCTCGGCGTCCAGTTGCTGGGCAATGACGGCGGCACTGCGCGACGGCATGGCGGCGAGCAATTCACTCAGGCGCGCCGTTTCTAGCTCGCGCAACAGCGGCCCCGCCACATGGGGGCTCAGCCGCGCAAGCAGCGCAATGACAATTCGCGTCGGCAGGGCGCGAAACAGTCTCTTGGCCTCATCGGCATTCAGGGCCTCGAAGGCGCGGGCCGCGTCGTCGGGGTGGAGCTCCACCAGGCTCCGCAGCAGGGTCTCCAGCGGCTTCATGCTCGGCTCCCATTGGCAGTTGGCAAATGGCAACGCCAGGCCGCAAACACGATCAGTCTTTTTCCTGCTGCGGCTGGACGACCATCACGTTCGACGAGAGATCTTCGACGAGCCGTTCTTCCAGCCCGGCCTCGCGCGACCGTCGACGGCGCAGATCGGCCGGCTTGATCCCCTTGGGAAGACGGCCAAGATGGCAGACCGGCTCTCCGGGACTCACCGCGGGAAGCGTCGTCATGCTGATCACGATCGAATCATAGGGGGCGGTAAGAACGCTGCGCTCTTTGCCCAGCAGCGAGGTGTTGGTCGCCAGAGGCTGGTTTTTCTCGACGACGTCGCCGGGACTGATGTGAAACTGCAGGAACCCACCTTTTTCAGCGCGGACCCACTTCGTCGTTTCGACGACGACCTGGTAGGCAGGGCTCTCGATTTCGCCGTCGATCATGTCGAGCGTGCGAAGAACGTTTTTCACCCCGCGCATGGCCGTCTCGACGATGGCGGGTTCGACCTTCCAGACTTCACCCCCCTCCATGATGATCGTCGGACATCCGGCCGCGCAGGCCTCTGGCCGGAATGCCTTGGGCGGCCCCTTGCCGTTGACGATGATCTCGCTGCCGAATGCTTCGGCCAGACTACGAATCTGCGGGTGGGACAAGTTCCCGCGAACGTGCGGGTAGTTGGTGCGGCGCACGGCGGCCGTGTGCAGATCGATGCCGTAGTCGCAGCGGCCGACAATTTCGGTGAACAGCGCGTGGGCCATGCGGGCGGCGAGACTGCCGGTTGGCGAGCCGGGAAAACTCCGGTTCAAATCGCGGCGATCGGGCAGGTAGCGGGAGTGCCGCTCGAAGGCCAACAGGTTCAGCACCGGAACCAACAGCAGCGAGCCGCGATTCAATCGCAGCGCCTCGTCCTGGATCAGGTGCCGAATCGCGCCGGTGCCGTTGATCTCGTCGCCGTGCAAAGCGGCCGAGACAAACACGACGGGCCCGTCTTCAGCCGCCCGGCGAATCTGGATCGGGATTTTGACGGTCAGCCCGCTGTAGCTTTCGCCCACGGCCAGCGTGACGTTACGGTTTTCGCCGCGGGCGATCGGCTGCCCTTGCCACTCGTCGATCGTTCGCTTCGTGCGTCCTTCGTTCATGGTGGCAATAGTGTAGCCGCCGTGGATACCGTTGCTAAGCGGTCGAGGCTTCGTCCGCACCTACCTGTGCGCTGTCAGGCTGTGGAGGTAGCTTCTTCACCTTTGGGCGGCGGTCGCGTCGCGTTTTCTCGGGGATGAGATCGCGCATCGACTCGAGTCTGCCGAAGCACAGCAACCGGTCGCCCGCTTCCAGCTCGCGATTCGAACGCGGATTGGGGACGACGGTCGTGCCGCGATAGAGCGTGAGCACGTTGATGTCTTTCTCGCGCAGTCCCGATTCGGAAACCGTTTTGCCCACGTACTCAGACCCCTCCGGGACATGGATCTCGGCGACGCCGTATCCCCGGCTGACCGTGAGCCGCTGCCTCAGGTCGATTTCAGGGAAGTCCACCTGGGCGGCAATGTAGTCCACGACGGCGCCGGCGATGTCGAGTTGTGTGCAGGTCTCGATGCCTTCCAATCCGGGCGAGGAGTTGACCTCCATGATCTGCGGCCCGTCCTTGCCTTCCAGCATGTCGACGCCCGCCACGCGGAGTCCCAAGATCTGCGCCGCGCGGACGGCCGTTTCAGCGTAGGTTTCGTCGAGCTGTACCACTTCGGTGGTACCCCCTCGATGCACGTTGCTGCGAAACTCCTGGCCAACTGCCACGCGGCGCATGGCGGCCACGACGCGATCGCCAACCACAAAGGCGCGAATGTCGCGGCCTTTGCTTTCGGCAACAAATTTCTGAATCAACACGTTTTGCTTCTGGCTCTGCAGCAATTCGACGATCGCCTCGGCCGATTTTTCAGACTCGGCGAGCAACACGCCGATTCCCTGCGTACCTTCCAACAACTTGATGACCACCGGCGCGCCACCGACGCGTTCAATGGCCGGCAGCACGTCGTGCTTGTCGCGGACGAAGGTGGTTTGCGGGATGCCGATTCGGTGCCGGCTGAGGATTTGCAGGCACCGCAACTTGTCCCGCGAGTTCGAGATGCCGGATGACGAGTTGGTGCAGAACACGTCCATCTGCTCGAACTGCCGCACCACGGCCGTACCAAAGTATGTGATCGACGCGCCGATCCGCGGCAGCACGGCGTCGTATTCGCTGAGCACCTTCTGCCGGAAATACAGATCCGGTTCGCCCTGCTCGAGGTCGATCGCGAACCGGTGCGTGTTGAGCACTTTCACCTTGTGGCCGCGCAGTTCAGTGGCCTCGCGGAGCCGACGCGTGCTGTAGGCCTTGGGGCTGCGGGAAAGTATGGCCAACTTCATGCTGCTTCCTCTGCTAGGGCGTTGACAGTCGTTTCCTTCACTTTTTCTTTTTCTTCGCTTGCTTCTTCCGCGTGGGTTTACCGCCGTAGTACGACTTGCCCGCATCGACGAGAAACCGGCCGCGATAGGCCTCTCGACCGAGCAACATGCGAAAGCCCATTTCGTCGCGATTCGCCAGCGTCAGCTCCACTTGCCAGCTCTGTCCCAGGAGCGTGACGCTGGTGAGAATCACCGGCCGCAGAGAGGCTTTTCCGCTGGAACTACGCACGCTGCGGTATTCCAGCACGCGCGCCTCGGAGTCGACAACCTTGCGCGTGTCGCGCTGGACCGGATGGACCTTGAAACGGACCAATCGCACGCCGTCGCGCTCGACTTCGTGCAGATCGTAGGCGTGCAGCGATGAGGATCGTGCCCCCGTGTCGACTTTGGCCTTGATCCAGCGGATCCCCAAATCCGGCAGCCCCAGCCATTCGCGCCAGCCGATGACTGACAATGGGCGTTTCTGTTGGCTCATCGCTCCCTTCGCTAAACAGGTACGCCAGACCGGTCCCGACTCCAACCCAGGCTGTTGTATTCCAATCGCTCGCTTGCTGCGCCGACCCACTTCTGGCCGGCACGCGAAAAGCGCAATCACTGCGGCGACGCGTTCGGCAATCCTCGCCCGCTTCGAGTATCATAAGCCTTCGCTTCATCCGGCAAACCTCTATCGGGATTTCCCGCGGAAAGGCGCGAGCATGCACACCACCCGACGCGACTTTTTGAAGAAGTCGGCCGCCGCCGGCGCGTTGATTTCCACTCCCTATATCTGGACCCGCCCGTCCTGCGCTCAAGATGCCGGCGACAAGCCGACGGTCGCAGCCATCGGCGTGGGAGGCAGTCGGGGACGCTACAACCAGGGTGGTGCCATTGCCCGCAAGGCAGCGCGACTTGGTCGGATGATCGCCTGCTGCGATGTGGATGCCGTGCACGCGGCGGAGTTCAACGAAGGGCTGGAAGAGAATCTGAACGAGTACGGCGACTATCGCGAGTTGCTGGAAAAGGAAAAGCCCGACATCGTCACGATCGGCACCCCCGACCACTGGCACG
>CALKYM010000347.1 GCA_938003525.1 uncultured Planctomycetales bacterium
GCGTGCGATTCGATCGACAGTCCGCCGGAGGCTCGCAGCGTCACTTTGTATAAGTTGCCTTGGCGCAACTGGATCGATGGCGCCTCGCCGTGAATCGCGCGGACGCCGGCATCGGCGGCTCGCTCGCGGTCGTGGGCAAAATCCCAGAAGTTGTCCCACAGCTCGCGCTCGAGATCGCTCATCGTATCGCCGCGGCTGTAGGCATGGGGCCGCACGCCGATGGCGTCCAACTCGAAGCCATCGGCCGGCGCCTGGTTCTCGCCGAACAAGCGACGGAACAAGCAGACCGAAGTCGATCGCAGCGGGTCGCCTTCCTCGACGTACTCGTCGGCAAACTTGGCCACCCAGGCGTCGATGTACAACAGGTCGCCTTCGATCGTGAACACCCGCGGATCATCCAGCGGGTTGTCCTCTTCGTCGACCTCGACGAAGTTAAATGTCGTGCTGGCCACCTGTCCCTCGCCGTCGGTCTCCTGCGAGAGCACCACGATCTGGGCGACGCGGTGATCGACCTTCAACAACTGCATGGCCGTGTCGAGCCGCTCGATATGCTCGGCCTGCTGAGCCACCTCGCCTTGCAACCGCTGGACCTTCTGCTTTTGCTCGGCCAGTTCCGCTTCCCGCGCAACGAGCTGCTTCTCGGTCAACGCCCGGGCGTTGTACTCGCGATAGCCGAGCCACCCCCCCGCACCCAGCAGGCCCACCAAACCCAGCAGCGCCAGCGTACGCAGAAAGTGTCCCAAGGCCGAAAACGCCTTCAACATCCGAATCTCCCGATAGTGATCGCCGCAGCCCAGAAGCCGCGCTCATCTCCCATCATAGGGTTATCGGTACCAGGGCGGCAGGGCTGTTTCGCGCGTCTCGGGTCCCGCAAGCTCCGACCAGCCGCGCTCATCGGACCCGCAACATGGGGCATTCCTGCGGGTCCCCCGCGCCAGCACGTCGTCGGGCCGACCGGCTCAGCGCAGCCCTATTCGTTCGCTGCCAGCGGATCTTGCCGCCAGCGGCTCACGCATAGCGAGACAGTTCGTCCAGCGTCTGCTCCACCTGCGCGAAAGCGGACGACTGCGGTAGCACGGCACCTTGTTCGAGCTCGCCGGTCACCTCGCCCAGCAATTCCTCCTGCAACAGTTCGTAGAACCACTCGACGCGCGACTGGGCATAGCGACGTTGCAGGTTCAACAGCAATCGCGCGGCGGCCCGCAACATGCCGCTACCCGATGCTGCCACGACCGCATCGCCGCCACCTGATATGCCTCCCGCGATGGTCACCTCGGTGGCCAATTGCGTGGCAGCATGCGTCGCCGCCTGTGCCGCCACACCGTCGATCATCATCATCCCGCCAAAGAAGAGTGACACGCTGATCGCCGGCCGCATCACGGCGCTGGCTTGATCGGCCGTCCGCAACCAGGACGCGTAGCGCGGATGTTCCTCGACCCAGCGATCGAGTTCTTCGCTGAGGTACGCGCGAAAACCCTCTTCCATGGCCGGCAGCGCATCGTGTCGTTCGGCCACGCGCTGCAAGAGTCGCTGTCGGGCATCACCCGCCAGGATCCGCTCCAGCCGCGGGCGCAGCGTCTCGTTACCGCCTTCGGCCAGTCGGGAGAGTTCATCCAGCAACCGCTCGACGGTCCGGGCAATCGCCTCTCTCTCCGCGCGACGAAACGCCACCAGGGGATCTTCCTGCGGTGTCCGCAAAGCCTCCCAGCTCTTGCGAACCGGCCACGTCGCTCCATTCCACAATGTGCGATACGCTCCGTGAACGCGACGTGACCAAACGCCGCGATGCGCGTCCCACCACTCGGTGATCTCTTCGACCAGCACTTGCGGCGGCAGACTGGGCCAGGTGACTTGCGCCGCTCGCGCCGACTCCAGCACGCGATGCGCCGCCGCGAAGTCTTCGCTCGCCGCCCGCAATCGATCCAGATAGTGCGGCGCACCCTGCCCAGCGTCGAGCACCCTGCGCAGCGCGCCGCGCAACGTCCGCAACTTGATGGCGTCGAACCGCAGCGCGGCCAGCTCATCCTGCAATCGCGAGGGCTTCTCAAAGCTCGCATGCCCGTCGCGACCCACGAAGTAAAACGGCAGCTCCAACGATCCCGCCGCCGCGCGATCGTAGGGAATGACGTACGCCAACTCGGGACGCGCGCCCGTTTGGTCGACAAACGTCGCCAGCCACGCCGGCCAGTACTCGCGATCTTCCTTCAAGTCCACCTGGTTGAAGACCACGATCACTGGTTTATCGGCCGCTGCGGCTTTGCGAAAGAAGCGCTTCACGGCCGCGTCGTTGTACTTCTGCTGCGTCAGCACGGCCACCAGCACGTCGGCCGCCTGCCGAATCGCATCGGCCCGCTGCCAGTTGACCTGGGCGTCCGAGTCGATGTCCGGCGTATCGAGCACCAGCAAGCGTGCGGGAATCGTCTCACTCGAGCGCCAATAAATGTGATCCTCCGGGCTGTCGCGCAGCGGGTCTTCGGCCGCCTGCCACCGCGTCAGCTCGAAGTCGGCGAACAACTCAGCCAGCAACTCCTCGTCCGCGCGATCGCCCGAGACAAGGCACACCGGATGTTTCGTGCCCGCCGCCAGGGGGCTCACGGCGCTGGCCTGCTCGCCGGCCAGATGATTGAAGATGACCGATTTGCCGATGTTCGTCCCGCCGACAACCGCCACCACCAGCCACGGATCACCTTCGCATTGGGGGAGCAGTTTCTTGGTGAGCAGTTCGTACCATTCGTGTCCCCCTGGTTGCGGGACGCCGAGCGTCTCGGCCTCATCGGCCAGCGTCGCCAAGTCGTCCTGCAGACGACGCAACAGCGTGGCGGCAGCAGCGAAATCGCTCTGCGGTTCTGTTTCGCTTCGCTGCTCCAACTGCCGACCCCCCGGACGCCATGCTGCCTGCACGCTTCTATCGAAGTATAGCCGCTTCAAGTACTTCGATTCGCGACGGCCGTCCTTCGCCCGGCGGAACCTGTTCCCACATCCTCACCTGCCCTAGAATTCCACTTCGCCTCGGTACGGACACCTGACTCTGGCCCCCTCCCACGCGACGATGCCCGCCCCTCAGATCGTCATTCAAGGTGCCCGCGAGCACAATCTGCAGGACATCACGCTCAGCCTGCCGCGCAATCAGCTCATTTGCCTCACCGGAGTCAGCGGCTCGGGCAAGAGCTCGCTGGCATTCGACACGCTCTACGCCGAAGGTCAGCGGCGCTATATCGAAAGCCTCTCCACTTTCGCCCGCCAATTTCTGGGACAACTCCCCAAACCCGACGTCGATCTGATCGACGGGCTCAGCCCCTCGATCTCCATCTCGCAAAAGTCGAGTGGCCACAATCCGCGCTCGACGGTCGGCACGATCACGGAAATCTACGACTACCTCCGCGTGCTCTACGCCCGCACCGGTCAGGGACATTGCCCCCAGTGCGACCGTCCCATCACCGCACAAACCCGCGAGCAGATCCTGGCCCGGATTCTTTC